>DATKRK010000157.1:0-29654 GCA_035532215.1 Pirellulales bacterium
CGAAAATTACCTTGGCGCTCGGCGAACGCTGCTCTGGGCGGCGGCGAGGCGCCGATCGGGAGAAACGGGTGCGCGATGAACGAATTCCCAGGCATAAATGCCTGGGCTACGTAAAAGATCTGGCCGAACGCGATCGCGAAATTCGAGTGGAAAAGACGTGTAGAACAACGCGCGGGGCTGCCCCACGCAGCACTGCGGAACTTCCTGAATCAAACCCCCTGATGCCTCAAGCGCCGGGCGCCGATAGTAGGCTCGTGCGACAAAAGGCCGAAAATTACCTTGGCGCTCGGCGAACGCTGCTCTGGGCGGCGGCGGGCTGGGTGTTTGCGCAATTGGCGCTGGCGGCGGCCATCGAATTGGTTCTGCCCGAAGTGCGCGATCCGGAATATGCCGTTCGCGAGCGACGGCTGCTAGCACGGCTGGCGGGCGGCGAGCCGCGACTGTGGTTGATGCTGGGCAGTTCGCGGACGCAACTCGGTTTGCAGGCGGCGCGGCTGGTCGAGCCGGACGGCCGCGAAACTCCCTTGGTGTTCAACTTCGGCATGCCGGGCTGCGGACCGCTGATGCAAGCCGTGTGCTTCGAGCGGCTGTTGGCCCGCGGCGTGCGGCCCGAGCGGCTGTTGATCGAAGTCAACCCGGCGATGCTGGCTTGGCGCGACGGCGAGCCGATGGAAGAACGGTGGCTCGACGGCGCCCGGCTTTCGGCCGCGGAACTGGCCCGACTGCTGCCCTATTATCAGCAGCCGCGGCGCGTGCTACGCAACTGGGCGTGGGCCTGGCTGGCGCCGTGCCGGCGACGCGCGCGCGAATTGCGGCGGCTGGCGGCCTTCGACGCAGAAGCCGAACCAGACGCCGACGCGGCCGATTGGCTGATGGACGATTACGGCTGGCAACTCGTGCCCGCGCCGAGCGACGCCGAGCGACGCCGCGAGTTGACTCGCCTGGCGGCCGCTCAATACGACGGCGCCTTGTCGCAGTTCGAGCCCGGACCGATGCAGCGCAAGGCGCTCGACGAATTGCTGGCGCGCTGCCGGCGAGAGTCGATCGCCGCGGCGCTCGTGCTGATGCCTGAAGGTGCGTCGTTCGGACGGCTTTACGGCCCGCGATCGGAGCCCGCTTTGCAACAACTGCTGGGCGACTTGCGTCGCGAACACGACGTCGCGGTGATCGACGCCCGGCGTTGGGTCGCCGATGAATTCTTTTCCGACGGGCATCATCTTCTGCCCGACGGCGCCGCCGCCTTCACCGACCGCTTCGCCCGCGAAACGCTGCCGATTCGCCTTGTCTCGCGCGGATCGCGCCGGAGATAGCCGATCGGGTGGGACGCAGCGCTGCGCGGCATTCTGCGCGAAGAGCCCGCGACAGCGCGAAACCAGCAAAACGCGAAACACGATTCCCTTCGCCGGCGGTTTTCTTCAGGCCCCGTTCGCGCGATCGCACGTTCTCGCTTTCGCGATCCACTCGCCTGCCGGCGCTCCTCGGTCTGCAAACCTATCCGCCGCGCGACGCAGGGGCTTGACAAACGGTAAATATTATTTACAATACGTCGATTCGCGCCGGCGGTTCCGCGGGCGCGGTGCGCTGAATCTCCGTCGTCATCGAGCGAGAGGAGCGTCTGGACATGTCCTGGAACGAAGCCTTCGGCGGCGATCCGGTCTACACGCGCGAGTTGTCCGAAGCTCGGGCAGAACAGTTCGAACGCTTCCGCGAAGCGCGAGCGCGATTCGGCGAGCCGATCGCCGCAAAGCGCGAACGCAACCCGCACGGCGCTTGCGGCTGGCGCCTGGCCGACGTCGTCGAGCCGCGTTCGGGGCCCGGCTACGTGAATCGCACCGTGTTTCCCTACGGCGGCGCGCTTGAACCGAGGACCAGACGCCGCCCGACGCGCGCCGAGCCGCCGGCCGGCGCGCTAAAGCTCGCAGGCGAAGCCGATCGCGAACAGGAGTTGGCCCTGGCGGCCGCTCTGTATTACAAACGTTCTGTTTCTCCGCGCGTCGCGAAGAATCATGCGGCGCTTTTAGGGGCGAGCCACGGATGAAACACGGATCGAACACGGATCGGAGATGGTTTTTTGGTTCCTCAGCAGAATCTGTCGGTGATTTTGGCTGCAGATCAGATTGAGACGCAACCGTAGCCCCGCTAATCGGCGCATAAACCGCCCATAGATCCCATAGATTCTGCGGAAGAGCCGTTTTTTTCCGATTCAGTATTTCGTCCGTGATCGATCCGTGTTTTATCCGTGATTCATCCGTGGCTCAATTGGTTGCGGCCGAAGGCCGCGCTGTGACGTCTCCAGTGCGCGGGGCTGCGCCCCACCCTACTTCGCCCTACCCTACTGCGCATGCCTGAATCCCCTGATGATCTCGATGCTTCCCGAGCGCCTGGCGAAAGCCGATGCGGGCGCGGCGAGGATCGCGAGCGCGTGGAACTGTGCCGGAAGTTGTTGGCTTTGCGCGTGAGCGAGAGCGATATCGAGCGGGCGCTGGCCGGCAAGTTCGGCGTCGGCCGCCGTGCTGCGCGGCGGTGCGTGGCGCTCGCCTGGCAAAGGATGTTGACCGCGGCGGGCCGTTCGCGCGACGTGCACGTGGCCGACGCTTATGCCTTCTACTGCTCGCTGATCGCCAACGCCGACACGAAAGACGCCGACCGGATCAAGGCCCAAGAGCGGATCGAAAAGCTGCTCGGTCTCGAGCCGGCGTCCCCGACCGAGACGAGCGGCCTCGACGGCGAGCCGCTGACGCTTCCCTGGATGCTCCTCAACGTCGATCACTCGGCCGCGCCGCCGACCGGCGAGCCGCCGAACATGCGCCGCGGCGACGTCGAGTACGATCGGCTGACCGCGCGAAGTAATCTCGACGAGCCACGATCGTAAGCAATCGTAGGGTGGGGCGCTAGCCCCACGCGCAACACGCTTCATCACGAAGCGCCGGTCTCCTATGCCTCCACCGCGTGCGGCGGGGTGGCTGGCGGCAGAGCGAAGCGATGCCCCGGCGACCTGGGGCTTCGCCCAGGCTCAGCCGCCAGCCACGCGAATGTTGCAATGGCTTCGAAGAAACACGAGTTCCACGCGCAACACGCTTCATCGCAAACGATCGGTCTCCCATGCCTCCTCCGCGTGCGGCTGCGCCACACCCTACAGACCCTGCCAATCGCGGCGCCGACCGACGCCGCGCGACCCAGCGAATGCTCGACGAGTGGGCCAGACACGCCAGCGATCCGTGCGGCTTCGTGCATCGGTTCTGGCCGCACGTCGGCCTGGCGCCGTATCAGCGCGAGATTCTCGAATCGGTGCGCGACAACGCAGAGACGTGGGTCCATTCGGCCAACAAGATGGGCAAGTCGTTCGTGGCGGCGCTGGCCGCCGTGTGGTGGTTTACGACGCGCCGCGGCCGCGTGATCGTCACCGCCCGCAGCGGCCGGCATTTGAAGCTGGTGCTGTGGCCCGAGATCAAAAGCCTGCTGCGGACGACGTGCGTCGACGACGGCGGCCGCTGGCGGCGGTTCGATTTCGGCTTTCGGCAGTTGGAGCAGTTCGTGTATTGGCCGCCCGGACCGAACGGCAAGTCGGACGAGCGGTACTACATCGCCGGGCTGTTGCAGAACGAAGAAGAATCGTTCCAGGGCCTGCACCTGCCCACGCTCGGCGACGGCACGCCGACGGTGCTGGCGATCGTCGACGAGGCCAGCAACCAGGAGCGGTGGCTGTACGACGCGATCAGTTCGTACGCGCATCGCATTCTTGAAATCGGCAACCCGACGCACGCCGAGGGGAAGTTTTACGAAGTTTGCCGCGCGCGCGACCAGCGGCTCGCCGGGCCCGGCGGCCGGCTGTTTCGCAAAGTGTTGCACGTCGGCGGCGAACAGTCGCCGAACGTGACGGCCGGCCGGCGCTGGGAGGCCGATCGCAGTTCGACGAGGCTCGAGCGGCCGCCCACGATCATCCCGGGCATATTGTCGTACGAGCAATTCCTGGAGCGGAAAGCCCACTGGTCGGCGCACCAGGTGCGGACGCGGCTGTGGGGGCTGTTTCCGGACGAAGGCGCCGGCCGCTTGTTTCCGGCCGAGTGGCTCGACGCGGCTCAGCGGCTGGGCCGCTCGCTGGCCGAGCATCGTGCGCAAGGCGGCCCGCGGCGATCGGGCCGGCCGTACGCGTTGGGCGTCGACGTGTCGCAAGGCGGCGGCGACCTGACGGCGTGGGTCGTGCTCGGCCGCTACGGCGTGCGCAAGCTGCTGGTCCGCGAAACGCCGAACACGGCCGAGATCGCCGGGCAGACGATTCGGCTGATGCGAGCCTTTCGCATCGCGCCGGCCTGGGTGGCGTTCGACGCCGGCGGCGGCGGCAAGCAGATCGCCGATTTGCTGCGCGACCGCGGCTTCGAAGAGCTGCTCGACGTGACCTTCGGCGCCGCGGCCGACGACCCTCGCAAATACAAAAACAAACGGGCCGAGTTGTACGGCGAGCTGCGCGAGGCGCTCGCCCCGCGGCGACGCGTCGAGCGGCTGTTGGCGACGCCGCTCGAGCATTGGCCGCGCGGGGCGAGTTGCCTGGCCTTGCCGCCCGACGACGCGCTGTTGCGCGAAGATCTGGCGGTGCTGCCCTTGCTGCGCGACGCCGAAGGCCGCTTGCGTTTGCCGCCCAAGGACAAACCGTCCCGGCAGACGAGCAGCCATCGCGAGCGCAGCGTGCGCGAGCTGTTAGGCGGCCGTTCGCCCGACCGCGGCGACGCGCTCGCGCTGGCCTGGTACGCCTGGCAGCAGGGCCGCGCGCTGAGTCAGGCCGAGACGGTCGATCGGCCGCTGGTGTGGTAATTTTGGATTTTGGATTTTGGATTGCGGACAGGAACCACGGATGTCACGGATTTCACGGATAAAGAATCCGTGTCATCCGTACTACAAACGTTCTGTTTCTCCGCGTCTCGCGAAGATTCATGCGGCGCTTTTGGCGGGGGCTCAATTGGTTGCGGCCGAAGGCCGCGCTGGGAAATCCGTGGTTCGCTTGGATTTTGAATTGAACCGCGGATGGGGCGAACGTCGCGGATTTGTTAGCGCGGATTGTGCAACAGCGCAGACCAAGAACGAAGCGTAGGCGAGTAACTCTTGCAACAACACAGAACCCAAAATCCAAAATCGAACATCCACAATTCCTCTGTGTTCTCAGTGCCCTCTGTGGCAAACAATTCCGGCGGATAACGGCTTTCCCAGAAAGGAAGACAAAATTATGCGACTTTCCCGAACTCGGTTGTGGCTCTTGGCGCGGATCAATCCGGCGCTGGCCGGCAAGTTTCGCGATCTGGCGGCCGAGGCGCGGTCGAATCACGAAGCCTGGAAAGCGGCGCGGGCCGAAGCCGCGGCGCACGCGGCCAGCAATCGGAGCTTGCGGCAGCAAGCCGACATTCTGCGCGAGCAATTGCAGCACGCCGAGACGCAGCTTGCCGCTTGTCAAACTTCGCTGGCCGCGGCCGAGGCGGAACTGGGCGAATTGCGCGAGGGCGATCGCCAACGAGCCGAACGCCTCGAATCGCTGGCCGCCGAACTGCGCGACGAGCGTCACGAGCACGCCAAGACGGCCAAGCAGCTCGAACTGGCCGGCGAAGAGAATCGCCTGTTGGCCGCAATTCACGAAACCGACATCGCCCGCCGCAAGCGCGAGCAAGCCCTCCTCGACCGCGACCGCGCCGAAGCCGAAACGGCGCTGCTGGTGGCGAGGAGGCAGGTCGAGGAAGAGTAGGGCGCTGCGCGACGAGAATGGACTGGCGGTAGCTGAAGAGTACGGGGGGAGGCGGCACTTCGGCTAAAAAACGAGCAGGTGCCACTCGGCTCGTCGTTGCCGTGCTGGAAGCCGCGATATAAATGGTTTATATAACACGACTTAGGTGGCCTCGACTCATTTCCGGCCTGCGGTTAGCCTAAGCGGGTGCGAATTATTGCCAAGGCATCTTCAACGGTCTAACCTGCACTGGCAAAACGAGTGTCCCCGTAACTCATAAGTCTCAGCCAGCTTTTGGTTTATGCTTGCAACTGCTTGATCGAGATGCCAGACTTAAGCTGGAGGGTCGAAGAGGTTCGCCAAGCATCAGCTTACCGGCCGATTCTATTCGCATCCGTTGACCGCTGCCCAGAATGTGCAAGGGTTCCTGCAGATGAAAGAAGCGAAAAACAAGCACAGAGCCACGACATCGCGGTTACCGTCATTCAATTGCTGCGACGTACATTGGTGCCAACACTTAAAAGACGACGTCGCCCATGCGATAATCGTTTCGGTTCGAGGAAAAGGCCTTTCGGACGAGGATACTGCAAAGTTGCGGCGGGCACTTAACGAGGGTCGCGCTTCATCTATTTTCGAAGAGTGCAGGAGGACGGCTCAGCACTCGGCGTCGAGCGTATTTACAAACAATATCCGCAGTTGGTTCAACTCAATGCCGTCTTTTATGACGGGCGTGGGAAGCGTCGGAGATTTGGGGGGACAACTGCGAAATATGAATTTGAGCAAATACGTCGCCCTCGACGGTAGCGATGAAATCGACGAGCTTCGCTCGCTTTGGGCAGAGGTGGGTGAAGATCTTTGGCATGGTATGATTCACTTCACTGAGCCGCTCGAAAAAGGTGCAGCCGACTAAAGTGGACGAAGATCAACCGGAATCCACTGAGTACAAGCCCCTAACAGCGCCGGTAGATCCCTCCGCTTCTGAAGCGGAAACTGGCGCAGGGCAGCAATCCGAAGGCGAATCTGACGATTCACGCTCCCGTGATGGCTCCTCGCGCGATTCGCGAGAGTCAAACAAGGAGTTCTTTGCGCAACTCGCGCTCCGCATAACGGAACACAGTGGACCGCTCCCGCCTCCTGAAGTACTGGGCGCCTACGAGAAAGCGATTCCGGGCTCTGGAAAGAGCATTATTAGAATGGCCGTTAGCGCGGCCAATCACAGAAGAGAAATAAATCTGCGGCATGCCAGATTTCAACGGCGGGTTCTAGAATTGAAGGGGCGAGAATCGCTGTTGGGGCAGGTTTTTGCATTTACTTTGGCATTAGTTGCTATCGTCGGTGGAATTGTGCTGCTCTTCGCGGAGAAACCGGTTGCCGGCCTTGGGACGATAATTACCGCGGCCGTCGCCCTTATCACGGCATTCATTGCCGGAAAGCTTATCCGCCCTGCTGACGCGGAGCCGGCGAAAGAGGATCGAGAAAGAGGAGATCGTAAAGAAACGGCTCCGGCTCGGAATACGACACCTACGGTCTCAACATCCAGGCAATAATGCAATTTCAGACTGCCAGTTTGAGAGACTGTCCGCCGTGCAGCGTGGGATCTAAACCCGCGGTCGAATCGGCTGAATCGTTGCATGCTGCGCGAGCCCTATCAGTAGCGGACAGTGTGCAATTGACAGAGCTAACGCAAGTTCACTTCTAACGAAGAGCATTCTCTGCTCTGCGCCGCCCATGAGCCATTGACGCACGCCAGCGCAATTCATTTCTCCAAGGAATCCGCCAAAAGCCAGCCAAGCTCTCCCAACCCAAGCCGCCTTCGTGGCAGAATGGGCCGCTGTCGCGAGGACGAGTCGCGACGCAGCGACGCGAACGCGTATCGTAGTAGACGCGGCGCCCCTGCCGCGTGCTTTCAATCTTCCGCGAGGCGCCCATGCCGACGTTTCAGAGCTTTCGCGAAACTGCCCGGCGAGAGGCCGAGCAAAGCTATCGGCGGTGCTTGAAGACGGCTGCGGCGTCCTTGGCGCCCGAGCAATTGCTGTTGGGCGGCGGGCAAAGCTTGCCGGCGATCGACGGCGAAGGCCGGCAGCAGATCGTCGATGCGAAAGAGCAGTACAATCACTTTCGCGGCCAGACGTTCACTTCGATCCGCCCGATCGCGCAGCGCATCGCCGGCCAGCCGCTGCGGTTGGCGCGAATCGCCAAGGCCGTTCAAGGTCGCGGCCAACGGCGCGTCGAGACGCGGCAGTTCGCCGAAGTGGAACTGGCCGCGTTCGTCTCGAAGCAGCTTGGCCGGGCGATCAAAGCCAACGAGCGGCTGGAAGTCGTCGATCAGCATCCGATTCTCGACGCGCTCGCGGCGCCGGCGGCCAGCCTGCCCGGCTGGAACGATTGGTGCCTGAAGTACGTGACGGCGGCCAGCCTGGAATTGACCGGGCATGCCTACTGGTGGTTTCCGGTGGTCAAGGGCCGCAAGGAAATCTGGCACTTGCCGACGCACTGGGTGCGGCCCAAGAACTCGCCGAGCGGGCTGTTTCAGGGTTGGCTGCTCAAGCCCGACGGCGCCAGCGACGAGCGCGAAGTCGGCAAGCAAGAGATCGCGCCGTTTTGGTATCCCGATCCGAAGAACCCGCTGCGCGGTTTGGGGCCGCTGGAAGCGGGCGCTCGGTCGGTGATGGTCGACGAGTTCGTGGTCGACGCGCAGAAGCGGGCCTTTCAGCTCGGGCTTCATCCCGGCGCGGTCATTACCGTCGGTTCGCAGGCGGCCAAAGGGGGCCAGCAGGTGCGGCCGAGGCTGCGGCAGTGGCAGCGCTCGCAGATCACCGAGGCGATCAACGCCCGGTATCGCGGGATGACGCACTTCGGCGAGGCGATGATTCTCGACGCCTTGATCGAAGACATCCGCCCCTACGGCAACACGCCCAAGCAGATGGATTTCGGCGGCAACGCCCAGCAGGCCCAGGCCCGCGTCGAGCAGACGTTCGGCACGAACCCCTACGTGGCCGGCGCCAGCGGGCTGAGCAGCCGCGCGGAATCGGCCGAAGCCGACCGGCATTTTTGCTATTCGACGGTGAACCCGAAGATCGAGTTGCTCTCGCGCGTGCTCTCGCTCGCCGTGCTGCCGCACTTCGACGCCAGCGGCGAGTTCGTGCTGTTCATCGAACCGGCCCGGCCGCGCGACGCCGAGATGGAACAGAAGGAGTGGGAAGACGGGCTGAAGTACGGCTGCATCACGGTGAACGAATATCGTTCGAGCGTGCTGCGCCAGCCGCCGCTGCCTTGGGGCGATGCGGTCGTCGTGCCGAATTCATCGTCGCTCGTGCCAGTAAGCGAACTGCCCGGCGGAGCGGGAAGAAGTCGCAAGCGCGAGCAATCGTAGGGTGGGGCGCGAGCCCCACGCGTTGAGTTGATGATGCCTCCATGCGCGTGGGGCTTGCGCCCCACCCTACGAAACCGCAAATGCAAGAAAGCGAGTCGCAAGTGAACGCAACCGCCGCACAAGCCGATCGATCGGGTTTGTTCAGCCTGGCCGCGATCGAAGAAGAGTTCGATCGCGCCGGCGCGATCGGCTCGGCGCAGTGCTTGTGGATGCTCGAAGAGTGTGGACGCTTGCAGCGCGCCAACCATGCGTTGGACCTGGCGGTAAAAGATCGTGAGACGGATCTGCACGCCAAGGACCGCGACTACACCGGCCTGGTCAGCGAATGGCAAGACCTGGCCGACGAGAATCGCCGCTTGAAGCAGGATCTCGAAATCGCCCGGCTGCAAACAGGCGTCAGGAATCAGGCGTCAGGCGAGCCGGAGGCGTAAGCCTCCGGGTGTGTCATGCGTCGGCATGGCGCCGGAAGACCTGGAGGCTGACGCCTCCGGCTCGCCAATACTGATCGCGCCGGAAGACCCGGAGGCTGACGCCTCCGGCTCGCCTTGAACCTTGTCCATCTAAATCACACAAGACCAACCACCGCCATGCAATTCGATCAACTGCTGGAAACGATTAGCAAGCGCACGGTTTCGCTGGGCATCGGCACGGCGGCGGCGCACTTGCGCGAAATGGAAGTTTGTCTCGATGGCGTTTGCCCTTCGCGAGTGCTGGCCGGCATGTCGCGGCGCCGCTGGCAAGGCCTGCTCAAGCGGGCGAGCCGGCAGTTGGTCTATCAGCATCCCGAGATGCGGCCGCGCGCGGCGAAGGCGATCGCCGGCAACCGCTTGCCGCCGCATACGATCGCCACGTTTCCGGCGATCGTCACGACCACGCGCCAAGACCGCGACGGCGACGTGTTGGAAACCAAAGGCGCCGAACTCGATCCCGGAGCGCCTC
Source organism: Pirellulales bacterium (assembly GCA_035532215.1). Taxonomy (GTDB): domain Bacteria; phylum Planctomycetota; class Planctomycetia; order Pirellulales; family JAICIG01; genus JAICIG01. The sequence goes on from DATKRK010000157.1 coordinate 10,020, forward strand.
TGTTGTGGCAGCATCTGCCGACCGAACCGATCGGCCGTTTGCTGGGCGAAGGCAAGCGCACCAGCAAGCGGTTGACGGGTTCCTTCTCGATTTGCGGCACGCCGCTGGGCGAGGATGCCGCCATGTTGGCCGAGCACGGGGCGCTCGACATCAGCCACGGTTTCCTGCCGAGCAAGTGGGAACCGCTGGACGAGGCCGATCCGCTGGCCGGCTATCACGTTCTGGAGTTTAAGATTCTCGAAGTCTCGTTGGTCAGCGTGCCGAGCAATCCGGACGCGGTGATCGAAGCCTTCAGTCGCGAGAAGCTCCAGCATCCGCTCGTCAAAGCGTGGGCCGGCGCCCGCTTCGCACGCCGGCCCGTCATCTCAGCCTCCGGGATCGATTTGGCGCCGCCGGCCGCCGTGCTGGCCTCGAACGAGAACGACGCCCAGGACGACGACGACGGCGACATGAGCCTGCACGGCGGCGACCCGGCGAACAGCGCCCCGGTTGGTGCTTCGGTGAATGCTTCGATCCATGCTCGCTCGCTGTTGGCCGACGCGCAGTCGCTGTTATGCCGCATGGCCGCCTATGAATGCGTCACGGGCGACGCCACGCCGCTCGAAGAAACCTCGCAGCGCTTTCGCGAGATCGCCAACAAGGTCGGTCGCTAGTCAAACAACAGGCGAGCGGGGGGCGTAAGCCCCCCGGTGATCCTGCCGCCGGTTTGCAAGCATTCAACCCGGAGGCTGACGCCTCCGGCTCGCCAACTGTGCCCGGCTCGCCAACTGTGCCCGGCTCGCCAACTACCATCTACATATCGCTCTCGGCGAAATACAAACCACCTGCCTGCCGCCCAATGCACCTTGCCGTCGTCAGTCCGAAACCGTACGCCACGCTAGTCGACAAGCTCGGCTGGGTCGGCGAGGGCTTTCGGGCGGCGGGGCATGATGTGGTTCGCGTCCACGATTTGGCCGGCGTACGAGCGGCGGATGAAGAATGCGAGCTGTTGCTGTTCGATCAGAAGGCCAGCGGCTTGAATCGCGCGGAGTTGACCGATCTGGCTCTCGCGCCACGGCGCGCGAGGTGGGTGCAATGGTGGCGCGATTTGATCGCCTTGGAACCCAAGGCGCCCCTCGCCGAGCAGCCGTTCGTGCGTTCGTTCGGCGGGCTGATGCGAGCGATGGACCTGGTGCTGGTCAAAGAACGCGGCTTGCTCGACGAATACGCGTCGCTCGGCATTCATGCTTTGTGGCTCGACCAGGCGTGTCCCGAGGAGATGCCGCCGTGCAAACACCCAGAAGATCCCGAGTGGGACGTGCTGGTCTTGGGCTCGACGGCCTACGACCAGCGACGGCAAGACGCCGCGGCGCTGGCGGCGGCGGGTTTTCGCGTCGTGTGGGCGGGGCTGCCGGGCCGAGAGCCGGTTCCGAGCGGCGTCGAATGGCGACCGTGGCGACATCCGACGCAAGAGTTGCCGCAGTTCGTCGGTCGTGCGGCGGTCGTGCTGGGAGTCGATTGCCGCAGCGACGTGCCGGGCTACACGAGCGACCGCAGTCATCTGGTCGCTGGCATGGGCGCCTGTTACGTCGCTCGCGTGCCGGATTACGGCGCCGACTCGGCGCCCGGCGCCGCTTCGCCGGCCGCGGATGTTGCAGGGTGGATCTACGACGAACACGAGTCGCTGGTGAACGTCGTGCGGACGGCGCTGGCCGATCGAGACGAACGCCAGCGGCGCGGCCGGCGCTCGCGCGAATTGGTGATGTCGCAACACACTTATCGGCGCCGCGCAGAGCAGATCGTGGAGCTGGTCGGCGCACGGTCGCGGGCCGAAATGGAGCCAACTGGATTTTGAAGCGTGCCGCAAGGCCGGGCTCGTCGTCCGGCCTTCGACTGGGAGTGGTGTCCCGCCGCCGCGCCGGCTGGTTGTAGCCGATCAGTCGGCCGGCGGATTTTTCGACAAGCCGAATGGATGCGTTAAGCGTCGGGTGGCGGGCGGCAGAGCGAAGCGATGGCCCGGCATACAAATCCCTCTCCCTCTGGGAGAGGTTAGGTGAGGGCCGTACTGGGGCTTCGCCTTGGCTCAGCCCCAGGCACACATCCCGTTGGAAGTCCGCCATGCAACTTGCAAACCGCGCCTTGACCCCCAAGCCATGCCCCAAATGCGGTCGGCGCGATTGCCGGCAGGCACGAACGCTGCGACGCTCGCCGCCTGTCGCACGGGGCTACGTCGCCAAGTCGTAGGGTGGGGCGATAGCCCCACGCGAATGGATCACGGCAAGCGCTATACCACGAAATCGTAGGGTGGGGCGCAGCCCCACGCGTATTGAGCGCCGAAAGCGCGTGGGGCTGCGCCCCACCCTACGGATCAACGGATCGATGCCACGAAGTCCGCAAAAAGTCGAGGATGCCGTGTCGCTGGCCATCATTACGCCGACTCGCAAACGCTGGCCTTGGCTCGCAAAGCAGGCCGCAGCCCTGGCGCCGCAACTGCGCGACGACGACCGCTGGGTGATCGTCGTCGATAACGATCAGCCGGACGAGCAGGCGGTCGATCGGATTACGCGGCTCGTTGGCGCCGAACGCTTGCTGTGGGCGATGTTGTCTTACTTGCGCTCGCGCGTGCCGGCCGGCTGCGTCAATCGCTGTCATAATCTCGGCGTCGCGCTGGCGTCGGCCGAAGCCGATCTCGTGGAGTTCGACGATCACGACCTGGCCGAGCCGCACGCGCTCGACGAAATCCGCCTGGCGCTGGCCAACGGTTACGATTATGTGTTCGGCGCCTATCGGCAGCAGGCGGTGCTCGTTGGGCCGCAGAGCCGCGAGTATCTGGAGACCTGGCCCGACGTGCGCCACGCCTACGTGCGCGGCGGCTTCGAGCGCGGCGAAATCGATGCCATCGGACCACGCGGCATTCGTCGCTCGCTGTGGAATTCGCTCGGCGGCTGGGATGCGAACTTCTGGCCGTGCGGCGACAAGGATTTCGCCGTCCGCGCCGAACGGGCCGGCGCGGCGATCGCCTGCCTCGACCTGCCGCTGGCCACGGTGACCATCGAGCCCGATAGCTTGTCGGCCGCCTATCGCGGCCAGGCGCCCCAGGAGGTTCGAAAGACATGATTACCGCCTCGGCCGACGTAGAAACTTATCTCGGGCTCTCGGCGATGAACGCGCTGGCGACGCTGGTCCAGGGCCTGGCCGAGCAGCACGTCAAGGACTTTCTCGGCGTGCAAGAACTCGAACAGCAGACTTGGGTCGAATATTATCCGCTCGATCAAGGCGCCTCGGGCGACGCCGACCCGCAATATATTGTCGACAGCAGCCACCAGCAGGCCGTGCCCGGGTTGTACCTGGCGCCGAACACGATCCAGCTTCGCAACCTGCCGGTGCGCAGCATCACCGAGGTCCGAGAAGACGCCAACGGATATTTCGGCCAGACCTCCGGCTCGTTCGGCGCGGCGACGATTTTGCAAGCGGGCGGCGATTACTTCCTCAAGCAGGAGCAAGCCGGGCTGAGTTGGTCGGGCCAGCTCGTGCGGCGCTCGTTCTGGTTTCCGGCGACGCTTGGCTCGGTGATGGTGACTTACGTCGCCGGCTTCACCGCCCAGGAACTCTCCGGGCGGTGGCAAGTGTTCAAGACGGCCGTGTTGGAGACGGCCGCCGATTTGTATCTGCGCGGCAAGGCGATCTCGCTGGGCGAGCGGCCGGGCATTGCGGCCGAGAGCCTGGGCGGCGGCGCGAGCGCGAGCTATGTCAACGAGCGGTTGGCGGGCGTGCCGGTGCCCGACCCAGTAGCCGATATGCTGCAACCCTATGTGAATTACGGAGAGGCGAATCTCTGATGCCTTGGGCCGCCGCCATGACCAGTACCTTGCTCGTCGGCGTCAAAAGCGCGACGCAGCAACCGACCGGCGAATGGGTCGCCGCTTGGAGCTACGCCGGCGCCGCGAGCGTGCCGTGCCGCATTTACGACGGCGACGCCAAGTCGCTGGCCGCCCAGTGGGGCCAGGAATTGAAAGTCGATCTGGTGGCGCTCGTTCCGCCCGACGCACCGCTTTCGCCCGAGCGGATCGGCGGCGGCGCCGGCGAGCGGCAGCAAGTGCAAGTCGACGGAATCGCCTATCTGGTGCTCGACGTGCGCGATCTTGGACGCATGGGTAAGTTGAAAGCCGTTGCGCTGCAAGCGATTAAATGACGTAACAGGCGAGCCGGAGGCGTCAGCCTCCGGGTCCGCGCTCGCGCCAGGAGTCGGAACTCAACGGTTCACAGTTGCGAACGACGATGCCAGAAACCTTCCAACCCAACTCCGCCGGCCTCGCCCGCTTGGCACGCGACTTCGACCTCGCCGGCCGCCGAGCCGCCGACGCGATCTGGCAAACGCTCGGCCGCTGGGGAGCGGAGTTTCACCGCCGCGTGAAAGACGCGACCCCCGTGGCGCCGGGCGGAGGAGCGCTGCGAGCTTCGTGGCTGATTGCGGAAGAGCGTGCGGGCAAGCAGATGAGCGTCACGATCGGCACGTCGCTGCGCGGCAAGCATGGCGAACCTTATGCGCTGTATCTCGAACTCGGCACGGCCCGCATCGCCGGCGGCCGCGTCGAAGTTGGGCAGCCGGGCGAACCGCCGATCGAGTTGAGCGCCGTCGATCGGCGCGGCGCCGAGCGGCCCGCCTCGCTCGCGGCGCGGCAGAACGCTCCTGTGCGGTTGCCGATCGTGCGACCGATCGGCGAAGCGATTGCGCCGCGCGTCGCGGCCGACGTGCAGCGGGCCGCAGCGAACGAACTTTCAGCCAGCTTGGACGGGAAGCATTACTAATGGCCGACTATGGCGACGTGTTGGCGGCGGTGATTGCCGTGCTCAAGGCCGATGCCGTCTTGACCGATCCGGCGACGGGCAAGCTCGCCAGTTATCAGCCCGACGGTAACCCGGCAAGCCGCGCTAACTCTATCTTCTACGTCAAGCCCTCCGCCGCGCGGCCCGCCTTTCCATGCCTGACAGTGTGGGACATCGGCGCGGCGCCGGGTTTGAAGGACCAGCACGACGAGCCGATGTCGCTCGTGCGGTTGAGCGTGCAGATCGACGTCTGGGGCCCGAGCCCGCAGTTGCGAGCGATCCAAACCGAGATCGACCGGCTGTTGGAAACGGCGGCTCGCGGCGGCGCGATGGACACGGCCGATTGGCAATTCAACGACATCGACACCAGCGGCGCCTGGCGGACCGTCGAGGTACCGGCCGAATACGCCACGGCCGACGGCAACCCGCTCGAACAGCGTTCGAAGACGTTCGTCGTGTTGGCCGCGAACAAAACGTAGACAAGTAGCGGCGAGCCGGAGGCGTCAAAATGGCGAGCCGGAGGCGTCAGCCTCCGGGTGCAGCACGCGTGATCGGGGCGCCCGAAGAACCCGGAGGCTGACGCCTCCGGCTCGCCGGAAACCTGCAACCTGACGCCTGCAACCTGACGCCTCCCAACTTCGCGTTCGTTTCTATCAACTAACAACATCAACTCTTTTCGGAGATAATCGCAATGGTCAGTCCAGGACAAGGCGGCGACGTTACATTGATCCGCACCGGCGCTCATAAGATCACGATCGATCCGAGCGGCACGCCGAAGACGGCCGGCTTCACGCACGGCAACTTGCAGCTCACCTGGAGCGTGCAAAAGCGGCTGGTCAACGTGGCCGAATACGGCACGACGCCGGTCGACGAAGAAGTGACCGGCGTGCAACTCTCGGTCAAGTTTTCGATGATCGAACGTTCGCTGAAGGTCTTCGACATCGCCTTCAACGGCCTCTATCCGTTGGCAACCGCCGGCGGGCGCGGCATCGGCCGTTCGGGCATTCAGCGGGCCCAAGACCGCGGCAAGTCGATCCTGCTGCACCCGCTCTCGCAAGGCGCCAGCACGACGCAAGACATCACGCTCAACAAAGTGATGCTGATTCCTACCGGCAACATCGAGCTGTCGGACCAGGGCGACCAGATCATCGAGGTCGAAGGCACGTGCGTCGTCGACCCGACCCAGACCGACGGGCAATTGCTCGCGCTGTTCAACGAGTCGAACGCCGGCGCGTAGTCGGCTTGGCCCTCACCCAGCCTCTCCCCGAGGGAGAGTTCGTAGGGTGGGGCGCAGCCCCACGCAGGTAAAGAAGCGTTATCGGAAATCCCGCGTGGGGCTGCGCCCCACCCTACAAAAATCCAATCCCGGACACCCTTTCACCCCAGGATCTTCAGATCATGCCTCAAGAAAAAATCGCCGTCGAACCGCAAGTCACGATTGGAGACAAGATCGTCAAGGTCGGCCCGCTCGACTGGGCGGGGCTCAAGCAGCTCGTCGATGCGTTCGGCAAGGCCGACCTGCCGCTGCCGAACCTGGCCGGCCTGAGCGTGCGCGGCTGGATCGATTCGATGCACCGCGAACTCGACGAAGCGGGCGACGACCTGGTCAAGCTGGCTCGGGCGAATCAGCGCAGCAACCTGCACATCTACGAGCTGCTGGTCGATTTCGTTGGCGAGAACCTGCCGGCGCTGTGGCAGTGGGCGCTCAAGCATCCGCCGCTCGTCGCCGCGTTGGTGGCCGCCGCCAGCAACGTCACGCACGAAGAGATGGATCAGCTTACGGCCGGGCAGTTCTTGCGCGTGGCTCGCGCCTCGTGGCAGGCGTTGGTGGCCGACGGCTTCTTTACGGAGGCCGTCGGTTTTTTCGGCGGCTTGCTGGGCCTGGGCGCGAGCGGCCCGGCAACGCCCGACGAACCGCTCGCAGCGGCGTCTACCGCGGAATCTGCCAGCGAATCGACGTCGGCATCGGCGCCGTCGCCGGTTGGGGCCTGAGCGATCTCGATCGGCTGCCGGCGACGAAGGTCTTCGAGTACGCCGTGGCTTGCTTGGAGCGCGAAGCCTTGCAGTTGAGCCGGCAGATCGAACTGTTTCTCACCCCTGCCGAAGCCTTCGGCGGGCGCGATGAGATTCGCAAACACCTGCAACAGACGGTGCAGAGCTTGCTCGGCGCCGAAGAAAAGACGGCGGTCGACCCGCAAGAAGCCGCGGCGATCGCCGAAGTCGAACGCGAGTTGGCCGAGTTGTATCCCTGGTACTCCGACCCCGAGCGTTTGCATCGCATCTGGCGCGACTACGGCAAGCTCGGCCGGCAGTTGCTGCCGCTTTGAGAACCGAGCTGCCGGCCAGCGCGATCGACGGTCAAACCTTGGCGAGCACCTTGGCGAGCCGGAGGCGTCAGCCTCCGGGTGCGTCAAGCGTTGCCGTGGCGCCGGAACACCCGGAGGCTGACGCCTCCGGCTCGCCATTTCCCGATTACCGACTTCAGACAAACGAATAACGGATGGCCGCTCCTCAAATCACCATCACGCTCGAAGGCAACGGTTCGGTCACGCTCCGTGCGCCCCAGCCCGACATCGACGCGCCCGTCACCGTGCCGGGGGTCGTCTATCGCACGCAAGGCGGCTCGCTGGTGCAGTACCAGATCGGCAGTCCTTATTGGGAGTGTACGCTCACGATCCCGAGCATGACCAACGACGATAAAAACGCCCTGGAAGCGTTCTTTCGCAACAACTGGGGCGCGGCGATGACTTATACCGACGAAAACGGCAATACGTTCAGCGTGCGCTTTCTCGACACGGGCCTGCCGCTGCGCAAGACGTCGCGCGATCTGTGGACGGCGACGCTGCACCTCAGCTTTTCCTCGATTCTGAACTGAAGCTTCGAAAGCGACCAATATGGCGAACTTCGACGTACTCTCCGGCCGGCTGCTGCTCGACACGGGCGAATTCGTGCGGGGCCTGCAACAAGCCTCGGCCGCGGCGCAGCTCTTTTCGCAGCGTCTGGGCGTCTCGATGCAGCAAGCGCGCCGCGACATCGAGCAACTGAACGCATCCCAACTCAAGTTATCGGTCGCAGCCCGTTCGCTGCCTCGGCCCGGCGGCGCCTCGCCCTGGGCTGCCCTGTTCGCCGGTCCCGCCGCGGCGTTCAACAGCCCGACGGGCACGACTTCGCAAGCGGCCTTGATGGGCTTCGTGTTGCAGGTGAACAACGGCCTGGCCAAGCAAGCGGAATTGGCCGATCAACTCGGTGATGCCGTCGAGCGCGCTCGGGCCGCTTTGGAAGAAAGCTCCGCCGGCGGAGAGATCGAAGACAAGATCAAAGAGGCTGCCAAGAAGGTCTCAGAGGCGATCGAAAAGGCGATCGACAAAGCCAATGAGGCGGTCGACAAGTTTAAGGAGGCGCTCGCAGCGCTTGCCGACAAATCAGAAGAAACCACCGACAAGGTCAAAGAACTGGCCGAAAAGGTCAAAGACCTCGGCGAGAAGAGCGAAGAGGCCGACGAGAAGGTCGAAAAGCTTGGCGAAGCCGCCGAAAAGCTAGGCGAAAAGGCGAAGAAGGCCGGCGAGAAACTCGAAAAACTCGCCGAAAAAGTAAAGGAACTCTTCGGCGGGGCGTTTGGTATCGGTGGCGGCGGCCAGGGCGGCGCTGGCAACCCAAATGTTTCAACAACTACTCCCGGTATGTCTCCACAGCAAAAGGCGCGTGCAAAGAAAGCGCAAAAAATCGTAGACAAGCAGCAGGCTCATGAACAGGACCTAAGGAACCGGGGCACTATTCTCGGCAACCGGCTTGAAAAATGGGGCAAGCAGTTCGAAACGTGGACGCCCAAGCGACAGAATACTGCCAAAGCCGCATACGCAAAGTGGACCAAGACGCGCGGCCATGCACAAATCAAAGCGGTCAGAGCCGCAGTGCAAGGGATGGCTGGGTCGCCGGAAGAGCGCGCTCAATTGCAACGAGTTCAACAACAAATGGTGGAGAAGTATCGACTTGGGCAGCAATTAGCGGAACGTGCTAAGCATACGTCGGACGCGGCCGAGGCCAGGAAGCTGATGCAACTGTCTAGCATGATAGTAAGGTCCGCCGATGCGATGGCCACGTCGTTTAACAATTCTGCGAAAGCCGGCGACAATGCCGCAACGACAACCCGAAAAGCAACAGAGGTTGAGAAGGACAGTACCAAGGTAACGGAGTCGGCTGAAAAAGCTATGAAAGATTTGGGCAAAGCCGCAAAGGAGGCCGCCGCACAGGGAAAAGGCCAGCTCACGCCCCAACAGCAGCAGATGCAGCAACAGGCGCAGCAATTCCAGCAGCAGGTGCAGAACTGGTGGAACCAGCAGTTCCAACAGGCCGGCCAACAGGCCATGCAGCAAGCCGGCCAGCAGGCGTGGGATTCCGGCCAGGCGATGCTCGAGCAAGCCATCGGCGGCCCGGCGCAGGTGCAGGCGATGATCGACCAGGCCGCGGCCACCGGCCATATGAAAGATGCCATTCGCCTGATCCGCCAGCGCCTCGAAGCGCAGTTGGCGCAGTCGAAGATCAACCTGCACGGACTGGCCACGGGCCTCGATCCCAACGCCGGCAGCTTCGGCGCCATGCCCGGCGTTGATAACACGACCTACTTGATGACGCAAGACATCCCGCTCGTGCGGCTCATCAAGTATCTGCAAGCTCAGTTGGCCGCGCTGCCCAAGATGGCCGCCGGCGGCATCGTCACCGGGCCGACCAGCATCGTCGCCGGCGAAGCGGGGCCGGAGGCCGTGCTGCCGTTGAACAACTTCTGGAACATGATGGGCAGTCTGCCGGTGTTCCAGGACATTCGCAGCGCGATGGAAAGCATCGGGACGTGGTTCTCTGAAGGCGGCAACAACCCGGCGCTGGCGGCGAAATACTTCGCCAACCTGGATCAGGTTCAGCACGTCTACGAGTATTCGCTCGATGCGCTGCGCAACTCGCGAAGCGTCAATTTCACGCCGGCCAGCATGTTGGGCGGGCCGCCGGCGGGCGGCGGGGCGGCGGGCGCGATCGGAATGGAGGGCCGCGCGGCCTACGGACCCGGCGGCCCGCCGTTCGGAGCGGGCGGCTACGCCGGGCCGATGTTCCCAATCGGCGCCATGCACCTGAACTTCCACGGCGTCGATATCACGGCGCCCGGTGCGGCGGCCCAATTCGCTCAACAACTCTTGCCGGCCTTGGACGCCGAGGCCCGGCGCGCCGGCTACAGCATGATGGGCGGCAGCATGCTTCGCGCCGGCTACGGCAACTCTGCCAACCGCGCCTTCGGTTACGCCCGCTAGCCATTTTGGATTTTCGATTTTGGATTTTGGATTCTCGTCAACCACGGATTTCACGGATGACACGGATTCTTCATCCGTGAAATCCGTGCCATCCGTGGTTCCTGTCCGAAATCCGTGGTTCTTGCCCACAATCCAAAATCCAAAATCCCAAATCTAAAATCGAAGAATCCACCATGCGCACCTTCACGGCACACTTCGCGGCACAAGCGGCCAGCAAGTCGGCGAAGCCCTATCAAATCCTCGAGATCGATTGGGGCGGAACGGTCGGCACGAAGTATTATCTCGACCGGCTGCCCACCGATTTCTCCACCAACGACAGCCAGCGCGTGCCGTCGACCGGCATCGGAAATTCGAAGGTGACCGCCTGGGCGCCGGTCAGCCTGTCGCTCAAGGAAGGCCAGGTCGGCGCCACCGACCAAACGACCGTCACCCTCGATGACGCGGGCGGAGAAATTACCACGATCCTCAACGGCGGCGAGATGCAGCGCAAGCTCGTCACCATCTGGCGGCTGTTCGACGACCCGAGCACCGTCTGGCCGACCGACGCCGCGCAGATCTTCACCGGCACGTTGCGCCCGTTCGACTACTCGGCGCAGAACAACCAGATCACGCTCAATCTCGGCGATCTTGGTCCGCTGTTGGCGAAGGACATCTCGTGCCTGGCGGAGAGTTCGATCTTCAGCACGCTGCCGCCGGCGTCGCGGGACAAGAACATTCCGCTCTGCTGGGGCCGGGCGCAGCGCGTCGAGGCGCTGCCGATCTCGGCGCCCTGGGAGACGCGGCTCGCCCAATCGACCGACGGCGCCAATCCGGTCACGGTCCCCATCACCGACGATCTGAGCTTGCTGCCGGGCGTGTCCGCGGAGACGCCTTACGACGGCTACGTCGGCACGGACCCCGTGACGATCACCTTTCACCAATCGACCGACCCCACGAGCACGCTCAGCACGGCCACGCTCTACGCGGGCTCGGCGCCGGTCATCGCGCTGATCTCGAATCTGCTATTCATCGTTTCGGACGAGGCCGGCGACAGATTCATCTTCAACTTCACGCCCTCGCAAATCTCCCCGTCATCGGCCCAGCAGGCGATCCTTGCCGCCGATGCCCTCCAGGCCCCCTACATCCAATCGAGCTCGGACGGGACGAATCTGGTGATCTCATTGCTGGGCCAGCCCGACGAGTCCGGCTTTCCCGTCGTCACGACCACCAAGGCTTCTCCGGTCGATTGGGACTTCGTGAGCGGCAATACTTACGACACCACTTGGTGGCAGGTCGTGCTCCAAGACAACGCCGACGGCACGCTCGCGTATCTCAAGTTGCACAACCAGCTATTCAATCTCAAGGTGACCGGAACCAAGCCGGCGATCAGCGTTTGGCCGGCGGGAACGACGCTGCGGCCCAAGGACCAGACGACGATCTACGCCGTCAGCGCGCTGCCCTCGAAGGCCGTGCAAATCGTCGAAGGCTACGGGAAAATTTCGGATTCGGCGGGCGACACCCGCAAGGATTTCGTGGTCCTGGGTCAGATTATCAACTCGTTCGTGCAGAATTCCTCGACGGCGACCGTGGTCAGCGCTTACTTCAGCGTGAACTTGAACGATTCCACTTGGAATGCGGCCGGACTCGGACGCAACCTCACGACGATCACCTTCGAAAGTTCGCCGCGCGACTGGGTTCCGAACCTCGACGACAACCGCATCTGGTGTACCGTGCTGGGCGTGGACGACGCCGGCAATGGCTCGGGCAACGCCATCTTGAATCCGGCGTATGTCATCAAGGAATACTTGCAAAACCCCGACTTGATGAACGTCGCTGCAGCCGACATCGACGCCGCGTCGTTCGACGCCGCCGCAACGGCGCTGGCCGGCTACATCGTCGGCTTTCCGCAGATCGAAACCCGGCCGGGCTTGCAGTTGCTCCAGGAAATCGCCAACCAGTGCAATTCGATCTTGTTGTTCGACGAAGGCAAAGCCAGCCTGGTCGTGATCTCCGACACGCCGGGCACGATCCGCCGCGCGTTCGACACCACGACGAACGACAACCTGCTGCAGGGCTCGCTCTCGACGCAAGAGACTTCCGTCGACGATATCGTGAACGAAGTCATCGTCAAGTGGACGCCCTACTGGGACGACATCACGGGCAAAAAGCCGCAGGACGTGCGGAACTACAAGCCCAGCTCGATCGCGGCGTTCGGCCGGATCTCGCGCGAGTTGCCGATCTATCTCTACTGGCTGCGGAGCAACGTCGAGACGCAGCGCGATTGGTGGCTCGATACCTTGAGCAACATCTTCCGCAAACTGAAATTCACGGCATTTCTCGACGCGCTCGTGTTGCAGCCCGGCGACTGGATCACCGTCCGTTGGATCGACGGCGGCAACCGCGATCTGTTCGGCGGCGCCCAAAGCATGATGGTCACCAAGACCACCGACACCGGCAAAAACGGGCTGGTCGAGATCGAGGCCCGCTACGTCGAGTTCACCTACACGTAAGAGTAACGGTAGGGTGGGGCGCCAGCCCCACGCGCAACGGATACCTTCTCGCGCGTAGGGCTAACGCCCCACCCTACCCCTGAATCTTGCCTTCGCAACAGGATTCGCGAGCTTAACAATACGATGGACTCGCCAATGATTTCGCAACCGGCCCTGCGCTGCCACAACTGCGGCACGCTGGAGCATCACTATCACGACGACGACGGCCGGCTCTGGCTCTGGTGCGGCAAGTGCAAGCATCGGTGGCGCTGGCATTCCGACACGCCGCTGCACCTCTTCAAACCGCCCGTCCACGCCGACCACATCCGCCGGGTCGTCCTCGCCTTCCCTGACGTCACGCCGCCAGGGTGGGAAGATCGAGCCGAGCCCCGGCCCGGGCCCGCTCCTTCGGCGCGCGATGCGCTGGTCTCGCCCCCGCCGGTTGAGCTGGCGCAAATCGACGTCCAAAAGCCCTGGCAGGGAACCATCGCCAAAAAGCCGTGGCACTATCGGGCCACGGCCGTTATCCCGCACCGCAACACGCCCGAGCATCTCGAACTTTGCCTGCAGTTCCTCGCCCAGCAGAGCGAGCCGCCCTACGTCATGATCATCGACACGGGCAGCGACGACGAGTCGCTCGCCCGCGTACACGCTCTTCGCAGCGAGTCGGTCGAAGTGCATCAGATCGCCTGCCACGCGACGGAGGAATACGCCGACACGGTCTGCTACGCCATGGACCTGGCCATGTCGGCCTGCCGCACCGAGTACCTCTGGTGCCTGCACTCCGACTGCTTCATCATCAACCGCAATCTGCTCGCCGAGCTGCTCGCCAGATCCGAAGGCGGCCAGCGCCCGGCGATCGGCTACGAGTCATCGTCTGCGAACAAGCACGCAGTGTGTCGCGGCATGGTCAGCCACGCCTGCACGCTCTTGCACATGCCCGCCATGCGACGGCTCGACGTCACCTGGTCCCGCGCCGGCCTCGCCGAGCGCGCCCAAGCCGCCGCGCAAACCGTCATCTTCGATCCCGAGATGTCGCTCAACTATCGGCTGCGCGAGCGGGGGATCGAGCCGTTGATTCTTGGACCTGAAGGCACGCAAGGCGTCGAACGGGACGCGAATCGGGTGCATTTGAGGTCGGGGACGTTGACGGCCGACGCTCTGAAGGCAATGCCAAACTCTCACCCGAGCGCTCATCACGTTGCGGTGTTGGCCGAGCTACGGGCCCTCGTTAGCGAAAACACGATCTTACGCTCACAGCCCAAGCCGCTCGGCCGATAAAATCCGCCCCCGCTGGCTCGCTGTTTTAGACCGCGTATTGCGTCTTATCTGGCACGTTCACAATCGAGAAGACAAACCATGCGCAGCTTTACCAACAACTTTTTGACGCAAGCAGCCAACCAATCGGCTTTGCCATACCTCGTTCTGGAGGTTGATTGGGGCGGCCCAGCGGGCGTGCAGTATTATCTTGACCGGTCGCCTACGAGCTTCGTCAACAACGACGGATATCGCTTTCCGGCCGGCGGCGTCGGCTCTGTGCTCGTCGTCGACTGGGGCCATATCGGCATCTCGCTGAAAGAAGGGGAGATTGGCGTCACCGATCAAACCACGGTGACGCTCGACGACACCGGCGGCGCGATCACCAACATCCTGAATTCCGTCGACCAGCAGCGCCGCCAGTTTACGATTTGGCGCATGTTCGACGATCCCAGCGTCAAGTGGGATACCGACAACGGACGGATATTTACTGGCGTTTTGCGCCCGTTCAGTTGGTCCGCCAGCGACAATCAGATCGTCCTCAATCTCGGCGATCTTGGGCCGCTCTTGGCCAAGGACGTCTCGCTCATCGCGACCGATGCCGCGTTCGACAAGTTACCGCCATCGTCCAAGCAAAAGAGCATTCCGCTCTGCTGGGGCCGGGCGCAGCGCGTCGAGGCGCTGCCGATTTCTGCGCCCTGGGAGACGCGGCTCGCCCAATCGACCGACGGCAGCAACCCAGTCACGGTCAATATCACCGACGATCTGAGCCTGCTGCCGGGCGTCGTCGCGGAGACGCCTTACGACGGCTATGTGGGCACGGACCCCGTGACGATCACGTTTCACCAGTCGCCCGACCCAACCAGCGAGCTCAGCACGGCGACGCTCGACGCGGGCTCCGCGCCCGTCATCGCGCTGATCTCGAATCTGCTGTTCATCGTTTCGGACGAGGCCGGCGACAGATTCATCTTCAACTTCACGCCCTCGCAAATCTCCCCGTCGTCGGCCCAGCAGGCGATCCTTGCCGACTCCGCCGGCCTCGAGGCCCCCTACATCCAATCGGGCTCGGCCGGGACGAATCTGGTAATCACGCTCGGCAATGTTGACGAATCCGGCTTTCCCGTCAGCGGGACCGTCAGGTTTTCTCCGGGCGATTGGGACTTCGTGAGCGGCAATACTTACGACACCACTTGGTGGCAGGTCACGCTTCAAGACAACGCCGACGGCACGCTCGCCTATCTCAAATCCAACAACATGTTGTTCAATCTCAAGGTCACCGGTCCCTCGGCGGCGATCAGCGTCTGGCCGGCGGGAACGACGCTGCGGCCCAAGGATCAGACGACGATCTATGCCGTCAATGCGCTGCCGTCGAAGGCGGTGCTAATCGTCGAAGGCTGCGGAACGATTTCGGATTCGGCGGGCGACGCGCGCAAGGATTTCATAGTCCTGGGTCAGGTCGTCAACTCGTTCGTGCAGAACTCGTCGGCGACGATCGTGGTCAGCGATTACTTCAGCGTCAACTGCAACGATTCGACATGGAGCGATCCTTCGAAACTCGGCCGCAACATCACCACGATCACCTTCCAGAGCTCGCCGCGGGACTGGGTTCCTAACCTCAACGACAACCGCATCTGGTGTACGGTGCTGGGAATAGACGACGCCGGCGACGGCTCCGGCAACCTGATTACGAACCCGGCGACGGTGATCCTGCAGTATCTGGAAAACGCGCACCTGATGGACGTCGATCCGAACTTCATCGATGCCAATTCATTTAGCACCGCGGCCGATGGCCTGTCCGGCTTCTCCGTCGGCTTCGCCCAACTGGAAACGCGGCGGGGCCTCGACTTGCTGCAAGAAATCGCCATGCAGTGCAATTCGGTGCTGCTGCTCGACCAGGGCGTCGCGCGAATGGTCGTGCTCAGCGACACGGCCGGGACGGTAGTCGGCACGTTCGATACCACCACGCTGAACAACTACGAACTCGATTCGCTGGTCACGGACGAGACCGCCGTCGAGGACGGGGCGAATGAGCTAATTGGCCTGTGGACGGCGTTCTGGGACGATATCACCGGCAATACGCCGATGGAGGTCCACGCGTCGAAGGCCGGTTCGATCACCGCATTCGGTCCCATCAGCCGCGAGTTGCCGATTTATCTCC
Source organism: Pirellulales bacterium (assembly GCA_035532215.1). GTDB lineage: Bacteria > Planctomycetota > Planctomycetia > Pirellulales > JAICIG01 > JAICIG01. Next base: position 26,006 of record DATKRK010000157.1, read on the forward strand.
ACTGGCGCCGCGGCGACGTCGAAACGGCAGTCGGCTGGTGGCTCGACCACTTCAGCACGGTCTTCCGCACCGTGACGTTCACCGCCTACCTCGGCGCCTTGGTTCTTGAGCCCGGCGATTGGATTACAGTCAGTTGGGTCGACAGCTCCGGCCGCGACTTGTTCGGCGGCGCCCAGTCGATGATGGTCGTCAAAGCCACCGACCGCGGCGCCGACCAGTTGGTCGACATCGAAGCCCGGTATCCGAAGTCCGTCTTTGCTTCGTAGAGCGGCTCCGTCGTAGCGAGCAGGGAGCGCACGCGGAACATGCTCCCTGCTCCTGATTGCGTACTCTTCGCGCGCTCATCCCTACTCCCAATCCCTACCATGCCCCATACACCTGGCGCCCTGACCCGGCGGATTCACGGCGAACTGATCGCCGCCGGAAAAATGAAACCAGCGATCCCGTCGAAGCGAGACCAACTGCTTCCGGCCGCGCCCGAGCCGGCGCGGCCGGGCTTAGCCAAAGCCGGCGGTCCTCTTGCTAACGCGCCGTGGAAAGGCGAGCTCGCCAAAAAGCCGTGGCACTACCGCGTCACGGCCGTCATCGCGCACCGCAACACGCCCGAGCACCTCGAACTTTGCCTCCAGTTCTTGACCCAGCAGAGCGAGCGGCCCTATGTGACGATCATCGACACGGGCAGCAACGACGAGTCGTTCGCTCGCGTGCTCGCGCTTCGCAGCGAAGCGGTTGAAGTACACCGAATCGCCTGCCACGCGACGGAGGAATATGCCGACGCCGTCTGCTACGCCATGGACCTCGCCATGTCCGCCTGCCGCACCGAGTACCTCTGGTGTCTGTATTCCGATTGCTTCATCATCAACTCGAACATGTTGGCTGAGTTGCTCGCGAAGGCGGATGGCGGCCGGCAGCCGGTCATCGGCTATGAGTCGATCTCGGCGAACCAGCATCCAGAGTGCAAAGGGATGGTGAGTGACGCCTGCACTCTGCTCCACATGCCAACCATGCGGCGCCTGGAGGTCACCTGGTCTCGCGCCGGCCTGGCCGAACGGGCGCAAGCAGCCGGGCAGACCGTCGTCTTCGCTTCCGAGATGTCGCTCAATTATCGGCTCCGCGAGCGGGGCGTCGAGCCGTTGATTCTCGGACGCGAGCAAGCATCCGGCATCGAGCGGGACGACAACCGTGTACTCCTGCGATCGGAGATGTTGACCGCGGAAATGCTTGCTGCGCAGCGGGGGGGCGGGACCGGCAAGGACCGCGTGATGGAAGAGCCGCGCGCCATGGCGCGGAAGGCTGCGCAAATGCGGCAGCGACCAAGCGAGTCTAGCGCGAGTCGCAAATCGAATTGTGTGCCGGCGACCGTTGCGGTAATCGTGCCGTGCCATAACTACGCCCGTTTCCTAGACGAGTGCCTAATGAGCATCGTGACCCAAAGTCGCCGCCCAGACGAGATTCTGGTCGTCGATGATGCGTCAGACGACGACACTCGCCAAATCGCCTCGCGATGGGAAAGCTGCGGCGTCCAGTACATTCGAACGGAGCACCGCAATGTTCGCCTCGCGAGACTCTCAGGGTTGAACGCCACGCGAGGAGATGTCGTCTGCTTTGTCGACGCGGACGACCGTATAGGTGACGACTATCTGCGAGATGGGCTACAGATGTTCGATCGGTACGATGTCGGACTCGTCCACTCCGACATGCATATTTTTGGCGAAGACACGTCGATTTTCGTCGTACCGGACACGCTGAGCGTCGAGTTGGAGGCGCGAGAGAACTACGCACATTGCGGCGTACTGTTCCGGCGCGAGTCGTTGCTGATGAGCGGAGCGCTGACTGTCCAGATCGATCCTACGAAAGCGCATGAGGATTGGTACGTGTGCCGTCGAATCCTCCAACAGGGGTGGGGTTCCAGGAAGCAACCCGCGGCCTACTACTATCGCCGCCACGGCAAAAACGCGACTGTTCGAAAGCAAAAAGAGCGGCCGTATTTTGATCTGTTTGGCATGGAACACGAGACGGTTACTGTCTTCATCTCTCTCTCTGGAAGGACTCATTTCTGGCCCAAGTTCGAAAGGTTCTTTCAGGTCCAGAGCTGGCCTCATGGCCAAGTGCGGCTGATGCTTATGGACACAAGCCAAGACGAGCACTTCGGCGGGTTGGTCCGCTCGTGGCTCGCAAGCTGCGATTATCGGGACACGAGATATTTTGCGGAAACCGTCGCGGCCGCGGGTTTAGCGGATCTGGACCGCCGCGACCCGAGCATCGCCGACGCCGTTCGTTTCGCCGCGGCTAGGATCTACAATCGCCTGGCGCGGGAGGCCACCGGCAACTTCGTCCTCACGATCGAGGACGATGTACTTCCTCCGCCGCATGTTATCGAAGCCCTGCTGCGCGCGTTCGACCACGAAACGGCGTCGGTCGCCGCTCCCTACCTGTCTCGTTTCCATGACGGCTATGTCGCGTGGAGAGACGGGCGAACAATCATCGAGCAGCGCGGAAGTGGCATAGAGGCAATCGAGGGAAACGGATTCGGCTGCACGATGCTCCGCGCAGAGGCATTGCGGTCGGCAGTCTTCACGGCGGTCCAGCCGCCTTACGTTGATTTCGACCCCGCATTCTACCAGAGGCTCAAGAGGACCGGCCTTAAAGCGAAGGTGCGGTGGGACGTCGAGTGCCAACATCTCGAAAAGGGACACCGGCATGTTTGATTCCGTCGCGTTCGCGGCACCGTTTACCGAGACTTCGCCGCACGCTGCACTGGTGACGCGGTTCGTAATTCTATCTCAGCCGCGAACTGGCTCGAGCCTGCTGAACACGTCGCTACGGTCGCACCCCGATGTCTATATGGACCAGGAGATACTGAATCACCTCCATCCCCACGATCTGCCTTGGAACGGGTACCAGCGACTTAGAGCATCTCTGTCCCGTCCGAATTTTGGTGCCGTCGGTTGCAGCCTCCATGCGTTCCAGCCGGCCCGCCACTGGGAGCGCTGGACTGATTGGGAAGCAGCGTGGGATGCCCTGTCCGACGACCCGACCATCAAGGTGATCCATCTCACGCGAGAGGACGTGATAGCACAGCTCGCGTCGTGGAAAATCGCGGATGAGACGGGTCAGTGGGGGCCGCAAAGAGACGTTACCGAACGTCCAGTGGTGCGTATCGATCCGCAGGAGCTGCGCTGGTTCCGCGAGTGGAACGCGTGCATGTATGAACGGCGCCTGTCAATCCTGCGCCGCCACGAGACGTTTCGTCTCACCTACGAGTCGCTTCGTGACAGCTGGGACGAGACGATGCGCGCGATCCAGGAATTCCTGGGAGTTCCAATAAAGTTCATTCAGCCTCTCTTGACGCGCAACGAGAGACGGCTGACCAAGGATGTCGTGCAAAACTGGGATGAACTGCAGGGCGAATGAGCTACGGAGCATCGGCAGCCACCCTGAGCCCAATGCTAGGACTCGGGCCACGCTCTGACCGCCGTCGGTACAATTGTCCCCGTGACAGCTCTTCCTTAGTTCAAGTTTCGCGGTTTTCGCCAGGCAATTTCGGTCGAATTGAAATCGGCCTCCGTGCCAAAAACGGGTAAACCTGTGGTGAATTCAACTTCCCAGGCAACCTGCGGCAAGGAGGCCGAACGTGCAAGTTACTTCA
>DATKRK010000158.1:0-15257 GCA_035532215.1 Pirellulales bacterium
GTAGACGCGGCGCAGCGGCCCGGCCCGGGGACCGAGCAAGGCGTGGATCAGCAGAATCCACGAGTCGCAGCGCCACAGGCTGTGCTTCCAGATGGCCAGGGCATGTTTGCGGGCCGTGCGGTATTGCCCGGCGTAGATCGCACTGCGCGTCCAGGCTGCCGAGCGTGCGATGCCCGGCAAGGGCGGCGAAAGCTCGCCCAGCCAATCGTCCGGCGGAGGCAGTCCGCGGCGGCGATAGGCGTCGGCCAACACGGCGGCCAGCGTCTGGCGATTGCGCGCTTCGTTGACAAACGTGAAGTTCTCCGGATGAGTCCGGAATTTGATGAGCGGCTCGGGCAGGTTCGCCAGCCGGCCGCGCTCGGCGAGCCGCAACCACAGATCATGGTCCTCGACGCCGTAGTATTCTTCGCGGTATCCGCCCAGCGCGACCAGCGCTTCGCGGCGGATCATGGCGCCGGGGTGGGGCAAGGCGCCAAGCCCCTTGAGCAAGCGGGCCTCGATCTCTTCGTGCCCCGTCGGCGTGGGCTCTTCGCAAATCAGGTCGCCGTCGGCGTCGATCCGCAGCATTCCGCAGCCTACCGCCAGACATTCGGGATGTTCCCGCAGATAGCGAACTTGCCGCTCGAATCGCTCCGGCAAGGCGACGTCGTCGGCGTCCATCCGCGCCACGAGCTCGCCGCTACACAGAGCAAGCCCCTCGTTCAGCGCCCGCAGATAGCCGGTGTTGGACCTGCGGATGAGTCGAATCCGCGGATCGTCGGCGGCCAAGGCCGCGAGCAACTCGCCGGAGCGGTCGGTCGAGCCGTCGTCGATGACGACGAACTCGAAGTCGGCGAGAGTCTGATCGAGGATGCTGCGAACCGCCTCGCCGATGTAACGTTCGGCGTTATAGACGGGCATCAAGACGCTGACGGCAGGCATCGTGGCGGACTCGGGAACCGGCCGGCTCGCCGGCTAATCCAGAATTGCTCCGGGCCGCACCGAAAGGTACCAGTCCGTCCACTGCTTGATCGCATCTTGGCGGGTCTTTTCGTCGGTTCCGCCCCAAAAGCCGGCGCCGTAAAACTTGCGGCTGAGGAACCTCAAGCCCTCGTTGGCGCCGTGAAACACGAGCGGATCAGGGTCTTTCAAGGCCTCGATGAGCAGGGGAACCTGATCGAGGTCGCGAGTGCGTGCCAACGCCTGCAAGGCCGCCGCCCGCGCTTTGGGCGACTTGCCCCTGGCCAACTGCTGCAACTGCTTGGCGACCTCGGTCTTTATTTCGTCGCCCGGCTCGAGCCCGTCTTCCATCGACGCCAGGGCCCGTTCGTTATCGGGATCGTCCGAATCCGCGACCTTTTTCAGCAAGTCCAAGATCGGGGCATTGATTCTCTCGGCCTTGAGGCCGCCCATGACGAACTTGGCGTGCTCCATGTCTTCCGGCAACCCCCGCCCGCCGGTGAGCGTGCCGCCATCCAGTTTCTTGATGTGTCTGATCGTTTTTAGCATGGACCGCAACAGGAACAGCGTGGCGAAGCAGGTGTCGGGCACGATGCCGACGGATGGATCGGTTCCGCGCCACGACCCGTCCGCGGCTTGTTTGCTCATCAAATGGCGGGCGCCGACCGTGTACCATTCGGGCTCATAGCCGTTTTTTTGCATGCGGCCCTCGGCGTAATCGCGAAAACTGCGGTAGCGTTCCGAGGCGTAGATGTAATAGTAGGGATAGGCGTGCATCGGATCGGGCGGTTCGGGCACGAAGTTGGCGAGCAACAGGTCGGCTTTGCCAATCGCCGCCCGCAAACGGGACGGATCGACCGTGCCGGTAGACGGGGCGCCGGTTTGATTCGTCTTCCGCGGTTTCAGCTTGGGATTTGTTCCGTCGTCTTCCTTCTGCTCGGCGGCGAACATGCCGAAATGATCGGCGCAGACATAGAGACTGGCCGAGCCGGCGCTACACATGCTGAGCGACACGCGGTCCTGCTCCACCGGGTTGTAGCCGCCGGGATCTTTACCTTGATAACCGAAGCCTCCGTTGGGGGCCTGCGTGCGGATCAGCCAGTTGCACAGCTTCTCCCAGACATCGGGCGGCGCTTCGAATCCGGCGCCGGCTGCCGACCACAGTCCCAACGCAGCGTATTGCGTCATCGACGTATCGCCCGTCGGCAGGTACGGATACCCCCATCCGCCGAACGGTTTCTGCAAACCTTTCAACCGCTCGAGCAGTTGTTCTAGATCCTGGTAATATTCCCTCTGCCGCTCGGGCGGCAATTCCGTCAGCAAGATGAGCGACAAGCCGACCGTGTAAACGTCCTCATTGGGGTTCTTGAGCACCTGGTTTCTGACGGCGTCCAGGCCTTCTTGCACGCGGGGATGATTGGGCAGGTCGGCCTTGACCATCACCAAGGCCACCAGCGCTCGAGCGCCAGGACGTCCGCCTGCCCCGCCGTATGAATCCGGTTGCGTCGCCAGGTATTCCACGGCCTTGGCCACGGAAGCCTTGACCTCGGGGCTTTCCGGAGTGAGAGCGCGTGCGCATGAGGCCAGCAGGCCCAGGATCGCGCAGACGCCCGCGAGTCGTAATCCCAATCCGCACCACCGACGCCACGAGCAATGCTGCTGTGGATTCATCGCTGCAACCCTCGACGGGAAAACGGAAGGCGAATGCCCCAAACTCTTTGATGGTAAGGGCTTTGCCGCGTTTCGTCAAGCAGCCTATTCCTCGACCTGATGCCGCACGATGTCCCCCTCGACCATGTAGATCACGTCTTCGGCGACATTCGTGGCCATGTCGCCCAGTCGCTCGAGGTGCTTGGCGACCGAGTAGAGCTTCATCAGCGTTTCGGTTTGCTCGGGCTTGGCCCGGATGGCGGCGCGAATCTTTTCGTGAATCGCGCGGCGCATGTTGTCGAGTTCGTCGTCGTCCTGTCGTACGCGGTGGGCCAGGCTCGAATCGGCGCTGACCAGCGCATCGAGGCTGCGCTTGACCATATCCTGCGCCCGAATCGCCATCGCCCGGAAGTCGACCGGCACGTCGACCCGGTCGACGCGAGATAAATACAGCACCCGCTTGGCAATGTTTTTGGCCAGGTCGCCCATCCGCTCCAAGTCGTTGTTGATCTTCAACACGGCCACGACGAACCTAAGGTCGACCGCCACCGGCTGATAGAGGGCCAGAATCTTCAGGCAGTCTTCCTCGACGTCGACTTCCATGCGGTCGATCTCGGCGTCTTCCTCGAGCACCTTGCGGGCGATCGATTCGTCGCGATGGACCAGCGCGGCGACGGCGTTGGCGATCGCCCCTTCCACCATCGAACCGACGAACAGAATCTTCTGCTTGAGCTGTTCGATTTGACGTTGCAAGTGCTTGGGCATCGTAGGCTTCGTTTCCCGTCGAGCGATCGGGGCGATGAGCAGCGGCATCCCTGCCGCTTTAAATCAACGCGGCAGGGGATGCCGCGTCTACATTCGGCGGACGGTTGCTGATTTTAGCCGGCCGCAATCCTCGGCGCATAGGCCAAAGCGCCGGGCGCCGGCAAGTGGATCGTAAACGTGCTGCCGGCTTCTTCCTTGCTTTCCACCGTGACCTTGCCGCGGTGCGCCAGCACGATGTGCTTGACGATGGCCAACCCCAGTCCCGTGCCGCCGAGCTTGCGGCTGCGGGCCTTGTCGACCCGGTAGAACCGTTCGAACAGCCGCGACAAGTGCTCCTCGGCGATGCCGCAGCCGTGGTCGCGCACCTGCACCAGGATTTCGTTTTCGCCGTGCACGACGATCAGCTCCACCCGGCCGTCTTGATTGCTGTATTTTACGGCGTTGTCCAGCAAATTGGTCACGGCCTGCTCGAACAACGGCGAGTTGATCTTGGTTTCGAACTGCGGGTTGCCTTCGAGTACGATGCGAACGCCGCGTTCGGCGGCCTTGGCCTCGCAATTGTGGATGGCCGCGGTCAGCGTCTCGTTCAGCGCGACCGTCTCCAGTTCGATATCGGCGGCTTCGGCCTCGGTTTCGATCCGCGACAGGCTCAGCAAGTCCTCGATGATCGCGTTCAGCCGGTCGGCCTGGCGAGCGATGATTCGCAAGAATCGCTCGGCGTCGTGCGGATCGCGCATGGCGCCGTCGAGCAGCGTTTCGACGAAACCTTTGATCGAAGTGATCGGCGTCTTCAACTCGTGAGAAACGTTCGCCGCGAAGTCGCGGCGCATGTTCTCCAACTGGCGCAGCCGCGATACGTCATTGAGCACGATCACCGCCCCGATGCCGCGGCCGGCCGGATCGCGCAGCGCCGTGCCGTGAGCCTGCAACACCCGTTCTTGGAGGTTGCGCAACACGACGTCGCCCTCGACCGGGCGTTTGCAAACCAGCGCGCTGGCCACGAACCGCCGGAGATCGGCGTTTCGCACGACCTCTTGCAGATTGCGGCCCTGCACTTCCTTGGGATTGGCGCCCAACAATCGGCCCGCCGCTAGGTTCAGGCTGATCACGCGTTCTTCGGTGTCGACGGCCAACACGCCTTCCACCATGCTCGTAAGCACGGCTTCTTGTTCGTTGTTGCGCCGCAGCAACCCGCTGATCCGCTCGGCCAGCCGCCGAGCCATTTCGTTGAACGAGTCGGCCAGTTCGGCGAATTCGACGCTCTCCGGCGCGTGCAACTTGCCGTTCAGTTCGCCCTCGGCATACGCCCGCACCGCATCGCGCAGCCGCGTCAAGGGATCGACCACGCTCAGCGAAACGATCCAACTGAACAGCGCAGCCAAGGCGCCCGTCGCGAGCCCGCCGAAGAGCAGCTTCGCGGACGTCGAATCGAGCGTGCGAAAGAGCCATCCGAGAATGGCCAGCGATGCAACCAGCAGGCAAAGAATGCGAGGGTACAGGCGCCAGAACAGCCGCTCACCCGGCATGAACAGCTACTCCTTGAACCGGTAGCCGACTCCGCGCACCGTCTGAATGTACTCGCCGTAGGAACCGAGTTTTTTCCGCAACCCGGCGACTTGCACGTCGACCGAGCGCTCGGTGACCGGGTAGTCGTCTCCCTTGACTGCATCGACGATTTGCGTGCGTGAAAACGCCCAACCCGGACGCTGCGCCAGAAAGTGCAGCAGCCGAAACTCGGTGAGCGTGAGCACCAACGGCGTGCCCGCGGCCAGCACTTCGTGTCGACCGGGATGGATCACCAACTCGTGGGCCGAAATGGCGGCGTCCTGATCCGGCTGTTCTTGGGACTTCCGTCGCAAGACGGCTTTGATGCGGGCCGCCAAAACTCTCGGGCTGAACGGCTTGGTGACGTAGTCGTCGGCGCCCAACTCCAAGCCGCTGACGACGTCCGCCTCTTCGCCTTTGGCGGTCAGCATCACGATCGGCACGTGCTTCGTGCGCGAATCGTTCTTGAGCAGCTTGCAGACTTCCAGCCCGTCCACGCTGGGCAGCAAGAGGTCGAGCACGACCAGGTCCGGCGGATTCGTGCGCGCTTCGCGCATCGCTTCTTCGCCCGAAGCCGCGGTCGTGACGCGGTAACCTTCCTTGTTCAGGTTGTAACTGATCAACTCCAGCAGGTCTTCCTCGTCGTCGACGACGAGAATTCGTTGTTTGGCCATAAGAAAACGCCTCGGCGCCGACTCAATCGTTCTGCGAGACGTCAGGGATAGCATCAGATCATTAAGATTGCGTTACGGTTCGATGAGCTTCTAACGTTCCCGGCGGAACAGTTAAATCCTACCCCGCGAACAGCCGGCGAGCCACCCTCCGATCGCATGGCATCCGCATTTCGCCAACCGCACGAGGCGCCAACAAAGCTTGGGCGAGCGGACGACGGGGCTGCTGGCGCTGCTCCGGTTGACCCAACTTACCAACGGCCATTATAATCCGCGCGACCGGACACTGTTAGTTCTGAAAAGACAAGGACTTACTTTGCGCATTGGCGGCGCCCGTCAAGGCGCCGTTCCGGCAGTTTTGCGAGATTTTCAGCGCACGAAAGGAAAGTCATGGCCACGGCATCTTCCAGCGGCATTCACGAAGACATCACGCAGTGCATCGGGAACACCCCGCTGGTGAAATTTCGCCGAATCAGCGAGGGCTGCGGGGCTACCGTGCTGGCCAAGCTCGAAAACATGAATCCGCTCTGGAGCGTCAAAGACCGCATCGCCGTGGCCATGATTAACGCCGCCGAGAAAGCCGGCAAGATCAAGCCCGACACCGTCATCATCGAACCGACCAGCGGAAACACGGGCATCGGCTTGGCTTACGTTTGCGCCGCCCGCGGCTACAAATTGGCCGTGACCATGCCCGAGAGCATGAGCCTCGAGCGGCGCCGGATGCTCAAGGCCCTGGGCGCCGAATTGATTCTGACCCCTGCCGCCGAAGGCATGCCCGGCGCCGTGAAAAAGGCCGAAGAGGTCGTGGCGGAAAACCCGAACTACTTCATGCCGCAGCAGTTCAAGAACCCGGCCAATCCCGAGATTCACCGCAAGACGACCGCCGAGGAAATCTGGCGCGATACCGAAGGCGCCGTCGATATTTTCGTTGCCGGCGTGGGCACCGGCGGCACGATCACCGGCGTCTCGGAAGTCCTCAAGAGCCGCAAGCCCGAACTGCTCGCGGTGGCGGTCGAGCCGGCCACCAGCCCGGTGATCACGCAGCGAAAGGCGGGCGAGCCGTTGAAGCCGGGCAAGCACACGATTCAAGGCATCGGCGCCGGCTTTATTCCCGACGTGCTCAACGTCGATATCATCGACGAAGTCGTGCAGGTCGCCGACGACGACGCCATGGAAACAACCCGTAACATGGCCAAGCTTGAAGGCATGATGTGCGGCATCAGCTCCGGCGCCGCCGCCTGGGCGGCCCTGCAGTTGGCCAAACGCAAAGAGCACGCCGGCAAGACGATTGTCGTCGTGCTGCCCGATATCGGCGAGCGTTATCTGTCGACCAAGCTATTCCCGGAATGAGACCCGGGTCGGCTTCAGCCGCTCAAACTTCTGTTCGCGGCACGATGTGCAGCGTATAGCCGATCTTCGCTAAGGCTTCGGCCAGCGTGTCGACCGCCAGGTGCTTGCGCTTGGCCAGCACGTGGCTGAGCATATCCTCGGCCAGCCCGGTCGCTTCGCAGAATTCGCGCCGGGTGCGAAACCGCGTGCGAATCAAGCCTTCGAGTTCGTCGCGGTAATCGGACGGCCGCACCAGGCCCGCCTTGATGCCGATGCGGCTGCACAGGTCTTGGCCGATGCGGTAGGGGACCGTACCAATGGTTTCTTTGCGAGTCAGTCCGCGGGCCTTGTAGAAGTCGCCGACCTTCGCCATCCAGAAGTTGCTGTAATCGTTCCAATCTGGGTGGCTTTCAGCGCGCGCCTTTAATTCTTGAACCAACTCTCTCTCTTGCGTATCGAGCGTTGCTAATTGCAAACGGCAACCATCCAGATCGACGTATTCGTTAGGGTGGATCATCTTGTTTGCCTCGGCTGAATTCGACGTCACCGCTCACGCTTAGATAGATGCACTTTTGCTTGAAAACGATACAAGCCTTCGCTAGCAAAGTGCGGAGTTCATCGACCTTCGACGAGGGCGCCGCAACGATGTACATGCGAGACCGGTCCGTGACTTGTTCTCCGGTATCAGGGTCTTTGTAAAACCCTTCATAGAAACCTGGCGCGACGGTTGCTCCTTCAAAATGAAGAAACAGCTCGCGCTTCAGCCACGCCCACGCCTTTTCGGAATGGAGATCGCCATCGGAAAGATTGGCATCGCGACGGATTGGGATGAAAAACGCACATTCCAAAAGCGGGTTCTTGCTCATCACCGCGGGCCCTTGTCAATTGGATCGATGTCGGCATTCGAACTCCTTACCGCCGCTATTGCGGCAACGCGGTTGAATACTTTTTATCCAGAGTATGTTTTAACGGGGCCCGCGTTTTAAAGTGAAGGCGGAAATGTGAAATCCGTGCGTCTGAAGGGCCAGAGCAGACGCAACCACGATCCTTTGCCCGGACCGATGACCGATCTTCCAATCTGTCGCCAGTCCGCTTTTTATTCTCACGCCGAGTTGACCGTCGGTCAAGTCTGCCTTGCCGTTGTTTCGGCCTGCCTGCGCCTAAATCCGTTCGTTGACGTTCTTTCCGACGCCGCCTAGAATCTGGGCTTCTACGTGAATCTTCCACTTTGGCGATCCTGGCGGGAGTTGACTATGGCGGAAAAGGCGAGCGGTCAGTTAGCGACGGTCATGCAAGAAGAGCGGCTCTTTGCCCCGCCGGCCGAGTTCGCCGCCCGGGCCCGCTTCCCCTCGCAAGCCGCCTATGAACAAGTCTGGCGCGAGGCCGCCGCCGATCTGGAAGGTTTTTGGGGCAAACTGGCCGGCGAACTGCACTGGTTCAAGCCGTTCGACAAAGTGCTCGAGTGGAACGAGCCGTTCGCCCAGTGGTTCGTCGGCGGGCAGACGAACGTCTCGTACAACTGCCTCGACTTGCACCTCGGCACGCACCGGGCCAACAAGGCGGCCTTGATCTGGGAAGGAGAGCCGGGCGACAGCCGCGTGCTGACCTACCAGATGCTGCACCAGGAGGTCTGCCGCTTCGCCAACGTGCTCAAGGGACTTGGCATCCAGGCCGGCGACGTGGTGTCGATCTACATGCCGATGGTCCCCGAACTGGCGATCGCGATGCTGGCCTGCGCCCGCATCGGCGCCGTGCATTCGGTGATCTTCGGCGGCTTCTCCAGCGAGGCCATCGCCGATCGGAACAACGACGCCAGCGCCAAGCTGGTGATCACGGCCGACGGCGGCTGGCGCCGCGGAGCGAAAGTGCCGCTGAAGGACAACGTCGACGCCGCGCTCGATAAATCGCCCACCGTCAAGCACTGCATCGTGCTCAAGCGCACGGGCGACGAAGTCGCGATGCGCCACGGCCGCGATCTTTGGTGGCACGACCTGATGCAAGAGGCCGCGGCCGATTGCCCGGCTGCGCCGCTCGACAGCGAACACCCGCTGTTCATCCTCTACACCAGCGGTTCCACCGGCAAGCCCAAGGGCATCAAGCACACGACGGCCGGCTACAACCTGTACGCCAAGAAAACGACCGAGTGGGTCTTCGACCTGCGCGACGAAGACGTGTTTTGGTGTACGGCCGACTGCGGCTGGATCACCGGGCACAGCTACATCGTCTACGGGCCGCTCTCGGCCGGCGCCACGGTGCTGATGTACGAAGGCGCCCCCAATTGGCCGCACGAAGACCGCTTCTGGAAGATCGTCGACAAGTACCGCGTCAGCATTTTTTACACGGCGCCGACGGCCATCCGGGCGTTCATCAAGTGGGGCGACCAGTGGGTCGACAAGCACGACCTGTCGAGCCTGCGGCTGCTGGGCACGGTCGGCGAGGGGATCAACCCAGAAGCCTGGATGTGGTACCACCGCAAGATCGGCAAGCAGCGCTGCCCGATCGTCGATACCTGGTGGCAGACCGAAACGGGCGGCATCATGATGAGCCCGCTGCCCGGCGCCATCGCCGCCAAGCCTGGCAGTTGCACCAAGCCGCTGCCGGGCATCGTGCCGGCGATCGTCAACGACCGCGGCCGAGACGTCCCGGCCGGCGCCGGCGGCTGGCTGGTGATCAAGCACCCCTGGCCCGGCATGCTCCGCGGCATTTGGGGCGACGACCAGCGCTACAAGGATCAATACTGGGACAAGACGCCGCACTGCTACCTGACCGGCGACAACGCCCGTTGCGACAAGGACGGCTATTACTGGATCATGGGCCGCATCGACGACGTGCTGAACGTCTCGGGCCATCGCCTCAGCACGATCGAGATCGAAAGCGCGCTGGTCAGCCATCCAGCGGTGGCCGAGGCCGCCGCGGTCGGCCGGCCCGACGAACTCAAGGGCGAAGCGGTCGCCGTGTTCGTCACGCTGAAATCAGGGCACGCCGACGACAAGCTCCGCGACGAATTGCGGCGCCACGTGCGCAAGGAAATCGGCGCCTTGGCGCAGCCCGACGACGTGCGGTTCACCAACGCCCTGCCCAAAACCCGCAGCGGCAAGATCATGCGCCGGTTGCTCCGCGACATCGCCGCCGGCAAAGAGGCCGCCGGCGACACGAGCACGCTGGAAGATTACAGCGTGCTGGCCAAACTGCGGAGCGAGGAGGAATAGCCCGCGAGGCGTTGGAACATGATGATTCCGCAAGACACGTCGGTCGAAGCCGAGCAAAAGCAAATTCAATTGCTGCGCGAGAAATCTCCCGCCGAGCGATTCATGCTTGCGGCGCGACTTTCCCAAGACGTCATTCAAGCGGCGAAACGGGCGATTGCACGCGTGCATCCGGAATTCACGCCGCGGCAGGTCGAACACCTGTTCATCGAGCTGCACTACGGCCGGGAATTGGCGGACGCGGTTCGGAAGTACGACGGAGCGAGCGACGTTGAGCGATGACAGCGATCTTGTAGCCGCATTGCGGCCGGTCGTCGCCGAGTTTCAGCGGCTGGGCGTCCGATATTATCTCGGCGGCTCGGTGGCAAGCTCGTTTCACGGCGCCTCGCGCAGCACTTTGGATGTCGATATTGCGGCCGAACTCGATGAAGCGAATGCTTCACGTTTCGTCGACGCCCTCAAGAGCCAATACTACGTCAGCGAGGCTGCCGTTCGCGAAGCCATGCGCTTTCGTACGTGTTTCAACCTGATCCATCTTGCCACATCTTTCAAGGTCGACATCTTCGTAAGCCGCAACCGGGAATTCGATCGCCAAGCGCAACAGCGCGCCCTCGACGAGAAGCTTGGCGCCGCCGAGCCGATGGACGTCCGCGTCGCATCGCCCGAAGATATTCTATTGGCCAAGCTCGAATGGTTTCGCTTAGGAAACGAATCCTCTGAACGGCAATGGAGTGACGTCATGCGAGTCGCATCGTTACAAAGATCGCGACTCGATCTTGAATACTTGCGTCACTGGGCGCAAGAGCTTGGCGTGTTGGAGTTGCTCGAGCGTCTGCTTTCGGCGGCGCAGATTGCAGGCCAGTGATTTTGGTTCCCCGCAGTTTCCGCGAATCCTCACGGCAACAGCCGCCGCAACACTGCCGTGTTCAGTTTCGGCATACTCCGCCGACGCCGAAAAACGTCGCCAATCTGCGACCACGCTTCAGTAGCAGGCGTACTTCAGCGGAGCTGGAGCGTTGCGAAACAACGCTGCTGTACGGCAAACCGGCCAATCGATTGGCCGAATGTGCACCGCTTCTATTACGATCTGTGCAACATCCGCAATTCTAGTCGCGGTTCGTCGTTGAGATCCAACACCGCCACGGTAGCGCGACCGATAGGAGTCAACCCGACAATCCAAGCGCCTTGCCACTCGAAGTGGTCGCTCCACAACTGCTTACGTGGATTGAAAACGGCTGCAACCTTGCCGGTTTGCGGATCGATTCCTGCGAGGTTGGTTCCTTTGTGAAGGTTGCAGTCGATGCAGGCCAAGGCAAGATTTTCGGCGTCGTCGCCCCCGCCGTGTTTCTTCGGTAAAATGTGCTCGTTCTGCAAATTGGCCAGCGGCGAATGCTCCTGCCGCAGGCCGCAGTATTCACAACGGTTTTCCGCCCGTTCGCGCACGAACCGCCTTGTCGCGGCATCCATTAGTTCGCCGTCGTCGCCAGCAGCTTACGGGCTTTGGCTTGCAAGACAGCGATGAACTGATTGGCCCTCGCATAGCCTTCATACTCGGCGCGCTCCTCTTCGCTCAGTTCGCCCTCGTTGCACTTCTGGGCCAATTCATCGATTCGAGCACGCAGAGAATCGTCGCCGCGAAAGGCAACCAATTCACGAGCTTGATCGACCGTGAAAAAGCGAAGGATGGCGTCCGTGCCTCTCTCGAAAGCGTCGGTGTCAATGCCAATCGCCATGATTTCCTCTCGCTATGACATTCGGTACGTTCATTCCTTAACTAGCTTACCATGTCGTCGAAAACAGTGCATGCGTAAGTTGAAAACGGCCCTGCTTTTAAAGCAAATGCAGGACCATTTTGAATCCCAAAAGCGTTTCCGCAAATTCTCACGGCAACAGCCGCCGCCCCACCGCCGTATTGAGTTGCAGCATGCTCCGCCGGCGCCGGATCAGCGCGTCGCGATAGTGGCGGACGACTTCGTTGCGATCGCGCAGCGCGAACAGGTACTCGGCCGTGCCGATGCGGCCGGCCAGGTGCTTTTGGTAGGCAAGCGTCCGGGCGCGTTCGGAAGCCGGCAATATCGCGTTCTCGATCCGCGCCACGGCTTCCCGGCTGGCTTGGTAATCCACCAAGGCGCTTTCGACCTCGGCCGCCGCGTCGCGCTCGATCGCGTCCAACGCGGCCCGCGTCTGAACGACATTCGTCTCGGCGCGGCGAATTTCGCCCTGGTTGCGGTCGAACAGCGGGATCGAGCCCATCAGGCCCAAAGAGAAGCTCGTCGCGTTCAGCTTGCCGATCGGCTGGTTGTTCTGAAACTGAAAGGGCGAGTACACGACGAACACGTCGTCGAAACGCTCCTTTTTTGCGATGTGCATGTCGGCTCGCGCGCGGTTGATGCCCAGGCGAAAAGCCCGCACGTCGGGGCGGCCACCGAGCGCCATCCTCACCAGCTCGTCGGGGCCGGGCAAGGGCGTTTCCGGCGGGCGGATTCGGCCGCGAACTTCGAGTCGCGCCGCCTGCTCGCGGGGAATCGCCAACATTGCCGCGAGACGGTGCTTGGTGCGCAGCAGTTCGCTGCGAGCCTGGTCGACGTCCAAGCGGGCGGTCTCGTATTGCACGGCCAGATTCAACCGGTCCGACTCGCTGACGTCCTCTCCCGGCGCTTGCCTGCGCGACGCCTCGAACAAGGCCTTCGCGCCGATCAAGCTGACCTCGGCATAGCGGAGCGTTTCTCGAGCCACGATGACGTCGGTATAAGCCAGATAAAGTTCGTGTACGGCCAACCGCACCGCGTTCTGGTACTGCGCCTCGAGCACGTACAGCGCGTGAGAGGCCGCTTCCATGCGGGCGCCGCGCTTGTCGTTGATATCGAACGGCTGCACGAGGGTCGGCGTGTAATCGACGGCGCCATAGCGGCTCGGCGAGTAACGCTGGTAGGGGACGTTGGAAGCGGAGAGGAAATACAACGGGTTGGCGCGCAGGCTGGCGGTCAGCACGTCGGCGCGGGCTTGCGGAATCTCGTACCGCTTCGAACGCAGATCCGGACTGGAGCTTATCAGCAGCTCGATGGCCTGGTCGAGCGTCATGCCGCGCGGAGGGCCCTCTAATTCGCCCGAGGGCAGTTCCAACAATCCGTAAAGGGGCGGCACTCTGTGCTGGTTCGGACCCGCTTGGCGCGTCGCCAGCCGCGACCGCGTCGCGTCGCGAGAATTCCGCGCCCTGGCCGCCGAAAGCGCGGCCGCCGAGAGCACGCTCGGATTGCCCCCGCCGACTCGGGCGTGCCGCCGCGCCGGCTGGTTCGCCTCGTCCAGAGGGTTGCCGCGACCGCCGGGATCGTAACGGAACGGCAAGCCGTTCGAGCCGGGCGCCTGCCCTAGCACGCTGGTTCTACGGGCGGTTTGACGATCGCTCGCCCCTTTGGACATCAGAATGATATCATCCGCCAGACCGGCCAACTGGCCGCGGGCGGCCACGGCATGGCTTAACGAAAGGGCCAGCGCGAACAGTGCTACGTGAAGCTTCATGCGGATTCCAAAAGTTGTTTAGACTTGGCGCCGCGCTGGATGGGCACGAGCTAGGATTTTTCCTCGATGGTTGAAGTGGTGGTCTGCGCGAGACGGCGCAACAGATACCTGCCTCTTCCCCGCGAAGGGGAACGGCCGTGCGAGCCGCGAACGAGCGCGAAGGTTACGAAAAACCCAGGAAGAGTGCTAGGCCACATCCTGGGCGTTTGGATGGGCTCGCGAGGTTGGTTCTGTAGGGAACGCCCTCTGTGGCGTTCCGAGAATCGCGAATCGACGCGATTTCTCCTTTTCACGACGCGTTGCCCGTCTCTCGTCTTTGCCGCAAAACCTCGATCCGCCCTACACTCCCGCTCCGCTGAACAGCGGCTCGATGACTTCGCCGCGGTTGAGGGCCAGGCGGCGGCTGAGGGGATCGACGATCTCGGTGTCGGGGGCGATGCCCAGGGCGTGGTAGATGGTGGCGCCGAGATCTTCCGGCCGGTAGCTGCGCGTGACCGGCAAGGCGGCCGTTTTGTCGGAACGGCCGATCGTCTGCCCGCCGCGCACCCCGCCGCCGGCGAAGACCGTCGAATAGACGTAGGCCCAGTGGTCGCGCCCGGGGATCGTGGCGCCGGGCAGCGTGTTGATCTTCGGCGTGCGGCCGAATTCGCCGGCCAATACGACCAGCGTTTCGTCGAGCAGCCCCGTGGCGGCCAGGTCGTCGAGCAAGGCCGAAACGCCGCTGTCCAGCGGCGGCAAGAGCGCGTTCTTCAACCGGCCGAAGTTGTCGACGTGCGTATCCCAGCTTTGCACGATGCCCATGTTGGCCTGCACGATCGGCACGCCCGCCTCGACCAGCCGCCGCGCCAAAAGGAGCGACTGGCCGAACATGTGCCGCCCGTAGCGGTCGCGCACTTCGGCCGGCTCGCGCTCGATGCGGAAGGCTTCGGCTACCTTGCCCGAGGTCAACAGCGAAAGCGCGATCTCCTGCTGTTCGCTGAAGGCGCCGGCCTCGGCCAGCGCGGCCAACCGGCCGCGGTCGGCGTTGAGCTGTTCCAACAGCGCGCGGCGCTGGCCGACACGCTCCAGGCCCAAGCCTTCCGGCAGCGTGAGCGTATCGACCTTGAAGTCGGGCTTGTTCGGATCGTGGTTGATCTCCCACGGATCGTGAACCGCGCCCAAGAAACCCGCATGTTGGCCGGGCCAGGTCAGCGGGCCTTCGATCAATCGGTGCGGCAGCGTCACGCCGTTGGGCACGCCATCGTTTCGCGGGCGGACGAAATCGAGCGCCGCGCCATAGCAGGGCCAGTCGCGCCGCGAGAGCACGTTGTCGAGATCGCTGGCCCGGCGCAGCGGCATCTGCGTGCCGGTCAGCGTGGTGTGCGTCGCCGGCAGATGGCCGTTGTCGCCGTGCGACATCGAACGGACGATCGCCAGCTTGTCGCTGCGCGCGGCCAACTTCGGCAGGTGCTCGCAAAGTTGAATCCCAGGCGTGCGCGTGTCGATCGGCTTGAACGTAACCGTTCACGCGCCGGGGAGGAGCGAGGCGACGGGTTGACCGCGGAAGTGGGCTTCGACAGCGGCTGTCAGGTAGCTGAAGATCGAGCGGCCTTGCAGGCGGCACGTCTCGCTGACGGTCAGCATCCGCTCGATG
>DATKRK010000159.1:0-3166 GCA_035532215.1 Pirellulales bacterium
GGCTTTTGGCGGCGGCGAATGGGCCGACGAACTGGCCGCCGTCGAGGGGCCCTTGTCGATCGCCTTTCGGCCGGTAATCAACGAGTTCCGCGGCCGCCGCACGGTCGAACTGCATCTGGTCGATTGGCAAGCGGCGCCCGAGCTGCGCCCCGCGTCGTCGAACGCGCCTGCATCGGCGCGCGATACTCCCGTTCGCAGTTAATCGATGAACGGGGGAAGCCGCTGGCGATCGCCTCACGCTGCACGCCATTC
Source organism: Pirellulales bacterium (assembly GCA_035532215.1). GTDB lineage: Bacteria > Planctomycetota > Planctomycetia > Pirellulales > JAICIG01 > JAICIG01. The sequence continues at coordinate 253 of DATKRK010000159.1, forward strand.
TGCTTGGCAGGGCCTGCTTGGCGGACGGTCGGCGGTAACGAATGCTCTGAATGTCAGCCTGTGCCCCCCGAGGAACGCACCCGAACCTTTTCCGGCCGTCGCGCGTCATAAGGTCAGCCGCTTTATTTTTGCGGCAAACCTCTCTCCCCGTACCCCAGGAGGCCGACTATGCAATCTTCTCGCCTGACTGTGTCGTTGAGCCTGGACGCCGATCGCGGGTAGCCCGGATTATTCATCATCTAGCTATTACTTGACAAAGCGCTCCATACAAACCCGAAGCGCCAGCGAGGTAATTGCGTTGCTCCGCCTCGCTTGCGCTTCGGGTTGGTGTGGGCTGATGAATAATCCGGGTAGCCGATCTCCGGCAGTCTTTCTCCGGCCCCTGAATCGGGCCAGGCTCTCACGCCGTTGCGTCGCGTTCTGACCAGTTTCTGCCGGCGCTCGCGTTGCGCGCCGGCTTTCTACGACCGTGAGAGAATCGATGACTTCCAAGAAGCCCCGAGGGCGGCGAGCGCCGCCGTTGTGCGCCGAATTCCACGAGGACGACGGCGTCGATCCGCGCGAGTTTTTTCGTGCGGGCAAACCAACCCGCAAAGCTGGTCGCAAGACGCTCCAGCTTTGCAGCCAGGTCCAAGATGCCTTGAATTACCTGCTCGCCGGCGACAGCCGCGACGAGCTGCTCGCGCTGTTCCAAGTCGCCGAGGTCCGGCCGGCCCCCGATGCGTCGCAGTTGTTGGTGATCGTTGAACCGGCCGTGCCGCTTGCCGCCCCGGTCGACCCGCGTGAGATTCTTGATCGCTTGGCCGGCGTTTCCGGGCGACTGCGGGCGGGCGTAGCTGCGGCGATCACTCGCAAACGGGCGCCGAAGCTGCTGTTTCGAATCGCCGCCGCCTCGTGCGAGGGCCGGCCATGAAAGAATTGCAAAACGCCAAGGTCCGGCATTGGCTCGCCGAGCCAATGGGCAGGGACGTCGCTGAAGCGATCGCCAAGCTGGCTGAAGCGGACGATGTCGCGCAGATTGCCGTCATGCCCGACGTCCACCTGGCCAAGGAGGTATGCGTGGGGCTGGCCGTCGCCACGCGAACCAAGATCTATCCGGCGGCGGTCGGCGCCGACATTGGCTGCGGCATGGCGGCGATCCGTTCGTCGGCAAGCGCAGAGTTGCTGGCCGAGGAGCGTTCGGCGGCCCGGCTGCTCGCGGGCCTCTATGAACGGGCGCCGTCGTTAAAGCATCGCCGAGCAACGGCGCCCGCCACGCTGCCAGAAAGCCTTCTGCAATCGCCGTTAAGCCATCCGAGGTTGGAGAAACTCAAACTGCGCGACGCGCGGCTGCAACTGGGCAGCTTGGGACGGGGCAACCACTTTCTGGAGTTTCAGCGAGACGATGAAGGGCGGCTTTGGCTGATGGTACACAGCGGTTCGCGCGGGATGGGGCAAGCGATCAGCGCTCACCACGCCGCCTTGGCGATCCGCGAAACGTCGATCAAAGGCCCCTCCTGGTTCGACGCCGACTCTCCGCGCGGCCGCGACTATCTGGCAGACGCGGCCTGGGCCGAGCAATATGCGGCCGAGAACCGCTTGGCGATGCTGGCCGCCGTGGCCGAGCTGCTCTGGGACTTGTTCGCTGTCGAACTCGACTTCGGCTCGCTGATTCACGCCAATCACAACCACGTCCGCTTCGAAACTTGCGGCCCAGGGAACCTGTGGGTGCACCGCAAAGGCGCGCTTTCGGCCCGGGCCGGCGAACCGGGCGTCATTCCCGGCTCGATGGGCACGGCCAGTTTCCATACCTTGGGCCGCGGGCTGCCCGAGTCGCTTTGCTCCAGCTCGCACGGCGCTGGCCGAGCGCTCAGCCGATCCGAGGCGGTGAAAAAGATCGGCGAGCGACAGTTGACGCGCGAGATGCGCGGCGTCTGGTTTAACGAGCGACAAGCCGGCAAACTGCGCGACGAGGCGCCTTCGGCTTACAAGAATATCTTCGCCGTGATGCGGGCCCAACGCGAGTTGACCCAGGTCGTGCGGCGCCTGCAGCCGGTGCTGAATTACAAAGCCGTTTAGAATGCAAACTACGATTCCAGCAAACCGTCGCCGGCAAGAGGAGAGGCGCTAATCTTGCCGCAAATCCCCTCGCCCGGTGCTGCAAAACTTCGCGGCATGGCTTAGGATCAACGGTTGTTGATGGTTCGGCGGCCCCGCAACCGCTGAACGGCGATGAGAGAATCACCCCGCCGCGAGTCTCGATGATGCACTTCCTGGCCTGCCGGGAACCCGCCCTGACTGCTGCGCCGCCGCGGCGCCTCTACTCGCCGCGATCCAGGAACGTGTCCACGAATGCCCAATCGACGCCTTCGGGAAAGCGAGACTTGGAGCGGAAGGCGGCAGTGAACGCCCGGGTTGGCAGGCCGCGGATCACGATAAGAGCGCGGTAGGCGGTCGCGCGAAGTTCGCGCGGCGCGGAATCATCGACTACCAGGTGCGCAGTGAGACGCCCGACATGCGAGTCGTCCGAACCAGAGTAGCAGAGGGAGAGAAAACCTATTGCAAGCGATCGCACCTCGACGTCAGGATCCTCGAAAACAAGCCGTTCGCACGTCGCCGCAAAATCCTTGTCGCGCCCCAACCCCCAATGGCTCCTAAGCGCCATTAGGGCGGCGCGCCGGAGATTTGGATCAGGATGACCGAGAAACGATTCCGCCGCGGTGCGGCTCTCGCGCATTCGCTCCGCGTGCGAGCCCGCGCAGCGCTCCCACATGTTTCTGATCAACTCCTTGCTACGGTAACCGTTCACGCGCCGGGGAGGAGCGAGGCGACGGGTTGACCGCGGAAGTGGGCTTCGACAGCGGCTGTCAGGTAGCTGAAGATCGAGCGGCCTTGCAGGCGGCACGTCTCGCTGACGGTCAGCATCCGCTCGATG
>DATKRK010000160.1:0-17152 GCA_035532215.1 Pirellulales bacterium
CATACCCGCGCGCCGGCTTGGGCTTGAGCGCAGACCGCGCAAGATTTAACTTCGAGCGCCGCCAGGCCGGCGCGGGCGGCGAAAAGAGGCTGAAGTCAGGATTTATAGCCCAGGCCGAAAACCGGCTTGGCCCAAGCCGCCGCGCGAGGAGTTTTTCGAGAATGGATCGCCTCACTGCGAAGAATGAAGCGGCGGAAAGGCCGATTATAAGCTCTGAAATGGGCCATTTTCGCCGCGCCGAGACGGCCCTCGGCGCACGAAACGCCGCGATTTCTCGGCCAACGTCGCCGCCGCCAGCCCGGCAAAACGCAACACGGCTCGGCCGTATAAGGACTCATGAGTATCGGGCATTTCTCGGCGGAACGCCGGGCGAGGGCGCCCGGGCCTCCAGCAGAGCGGGCGAGGGCGCCCGACCCTCCAACAAATCGGGCGAGGGCGCCCGGGCCTCCAGGAAATCGGGCGAGGGCGCCCGGGCCTCCAGGAAATCGGGCGAGGGCGCCCGGGCCTCCAGGAAATCGGGCGAGGGCGCCCGGGCCTCCATTCGCTCCCCTACTCCTTCGGCCCGTCGCTGCCCGGCACGATCGCCGACAAATCGCGGCCGAGAATCGAAGGGCACCAGTATATTTCGATGTGCTCGACGACCAGTTCGGCGCCGCGGGCGTGGCTGACGTAGGGCGGCTGGCGGGGGTCGTACATGGCGTCGGTCAGGTCGCGGACCAAGACGACGTTTATCCCCAGCCGCGTCAGTTGGCGGATGCCGAACGAACGCCCGAGCACGCACATGTTGGTATGCACGCCCATGATCGCAATGTTCTTGATCCCTTCCTGCCGGCAGAAGTTGTAAATCTCCTTGCCGTCGTCGCTCACCCCGTCGAAGGCCACGATGTCAAGCGCTGGGTGCTCGCGGTTGTAGCGGCGGACCCGCTCGGGCGGAACCGGATCGTCGCAAGGGTTCGAAACGTCCAAGGGCAGCGGCGGCTCGCGGTCGGGATCGACGTAGCACCAGCCGGCGATCGGTACAGGCGGCTCGACCGGCTTGGCCTGCTGCATGCGGCGGCGGTAGGGCGTGTCGGCGTAGACGTCCATCGTGCCGCTAGGGGCGTGGATGACCATCACGCCGCGCTCGCGGGCGGCGCTGACCGCGCGGTTCATCACCGGCGCCATCACGCCGATCCGCTGGGCCGCCAGCTTGCAATAAATGTCGTCCCAAACGTCGCAGATGATGATCGCCGTTTCCGAGGCCTTCCAGATCGCCTCGCGCTCGACCGCTTCATAGCGGCCGCTGCCCTGCGCCGTCTCGCGCCGCTCGCGCAACACCAGCCGCAAATCGCCGGGAACCTTGGGGCGATTCGCTTCACGGGCGGGCTCAGGTTCGGCGGCGAACAGCGCGGCGCCAAAACAAACCCCAAGCGTGCAGCTCACAAGCAGGCGAATGCAAACGTTCATCTTTGACCTCGCGTTTACGGCGTCGGATGGTGCTTGAGAAAAGAGACCGACATTTGCCGGCGGATCTGCCGCACCAGCTCGGCCGTCAGCAGATTGCCGTGATCCTTGCCGGCGACGACGGAAACTTCGGCGTCGCTGCCCAAGGCTTTGAGCGATTCGCCCAGCAGCCGCACGGCGCCTTCCAGGTAGAACGTGTCGACTTCGCCGGTGATCACATGCAGCTTGCCGCGCAGCTTGGGCGCCAGTTCGTCCCAGTGCCGCTCGAGATACAACCGAATGTCGTGAGCCTCCCAAGCCTTGACCACTTCTGGATCGACGCGGCCGGTGGTGCGGTCCCACATTTGCCGCGGCTCGCCGGCTGCGTCCAACGGGCTGAACGCCGCCTCGAACGAACGCAATTGGCAGCCCCGGCCCAAGACGTCGTCCATCTTGGCGAAGTCTCCGTACCAGAGCACCGGCTTGCCTGCCATCCGCGCAATCGGTCGCCGCTCGCTGCGCTGGTCGACGTACAGGCTTAATCGCGGCCTGGCATAAAGGTCGACCTGCTGCCAATCGCGAAAGTCGACCGGATCGGGCGCCGTGCTCCACACTCCGCCGAACACGTCGGGATAACGCACTTGCACCCACAAACTCGACCAACCGCCGGAACTATGTCCGGTGACGAACCGCGCCGTGGGCGCCGCCACGGTGCGGAAGTGGGCGTCGATGTAAGGAATCAGTTCGTTCACCAAGGCTTCGCCGCGCGGGCCGTTGGTGGCGCTGTCGGCGAACACGTGGTGACCCCAGCCACAATCGGCGCTGAGCATCACGCGGATGAAATCGGTCTCGCCTTCCTGGGCCGCGGGCGGCTGCTTGGAAAAGCCGCGCATCGCGTCGTAGTGCGTGCCGCCGAAGCCGGGAATGGTGTAGATCGCCGGATAGCGCCGCTCGGGCTGGCGATCGTAGCCCGCCGGCAGCACGACCGCGGCCAGGTGCAACACCTCGCGGCCGTGGAATTCCGAGAGCGACTTGCTCTTGAAACGGATTTCCTTGAGCCACGGCTTTTCGACGAACTTGCGCGGCGGAACGATTTGGTCGAGCGTCAAACGCAACGGTTCGGGCGAGGCCGGATCGTGCCGCCAGTCCAGAACCTGGCTGTAAAGATTGCCCCCGCTTTGAGCATAGTGCTGCGAATCGGGATCGTGATCCAACAATGCCTGCACGCGATAGGCGCCCGCGGGCAGCTTGGAAAGCGGTTTGGGAAAGCCGGCCGCCGAATCGTCGATCCGCCGCACGTCGCCCGGCTCGATCGCCTCGACGTCGAGCCGGAAGAACGGCTCGGGCTTGAACCAGTTCGGTCCGAACCGCGGCTCGCGCTCTTTACCGTGCGAGAAAAACAAGAAGATGCGGCCGGTGAGCGGCTTGTCGCCGGCCGCGGAAACGGCGGCCGATTTGTCGAGCGTGACTTCGGCGTAAAGGACGTCTTGGGCGGCGGCGGGCGCAACGCAGGACGCAACGCAGGACGCAATCGCGAGGATGAACGACAAGGCTCGCAGTTCGAAAGGCGCCAGCACGCCGCGAGGGAGGGCGCCACGGAGGCACGGAGAGGCGAAGCCGCGATCAAAGTAGCAGGCACACTCCGTGTGCCGTAGCAAACCTGGTTGATCGCTCTGCTGCTGGCCCAGCGACGGCATACGGAGTATGCCTGCTACTTTGGCGCAACGAGCGGGTGCGCCCGGATTCCGGCGCGGTCTGCAGATCGAGAGCAAGCGTTTCTTCAGCATGCCAGGCTCCTGGGGCGGCGGCGATGGTTCGATTGTAACTCAAGCCATCGCGAGTTGCAGGCTGGCGAGGCGAAGTGTAGCTTTAGAATCGGAACCGCAGGAAGCCGGCGGCCGGCGAAAAGCCGGACCGCCCGCGAAAGCTTTAAGGAGAAAGTACGCTTGTCCAAGCCGTTTTCGACGATGCCCTTTTCGACCCTTCATCCGCTCCGCGACGTGCGTCGCGTCTATTGTGCCGGCCCGCTGTTCAACGAGCCGGAACGCCAAGAGATTTCGCAAATCGCCGATCACCTGCGCGCTTCGGGCTTCGAGCCGTTCGTGCCGCACGCCGACGGCCTGGAATTCGCTCGGGTGCAGCCCTTTCTGGCCGACGAGGGCTACGATCCGGCGGCGGCCGGCCGGTTGCTGCACGAGGCGATCTTCGCGCTCGACGTCTACCAGGTAGTGATCGGCTGCGGCTCGCTGGTCTTGGATATGAACGGCCGCGTGCCCGACGAGGGCGCCGTGTCGGAAGCGGCCATGGCCTGGATGCTCGGCAAGCCGCTGGTAATCTTCAAGGCCGATGCCCGCTCGAAAGTCGCCGGCCGCGACAACCCGCTGGTCGTCGGCCTGACCGGGTTTCACACGGTCTCGGAGATCGAAGCCATCGGACCGGCCTTGGCGGCGCGCGTGGCGGAATTGGCCCCCGATCCCGATTGGGCCGCGAACTGCCCCGCACATCTGCGCGAAACGCTAGCCTCGGGCGAGCGGCTCTGGCGCCGGCTGCTGGCGATGGGCGCCGCGCGGCCGGATGATCTGGTCGCGGCGGCCGTGATGGAAGAATTTGGGGCGCCGGCGCGAGCCTGATTGAAGTTTTTGAGAAAGGGGATGTGGGGATGAGGAGGAGATTAGGGGGATAAGAGAGGCAATTGGGTTGTGGCGTCTCCGAATCCCTCCGCGCCTCCGCGTGAGTTCTACGCGTTGAATCAGCTCACGCGGAGCCGCGGAGGAAGAGGGGGGAGTTTCTTCCTGTTTCTGCTGGAAAAGGACAAGCCATGTCGCACGGTTCCCATCCGACTGCCAGTTCGTCGGTTAACGCTCAGATTCGTTTGTCGGCGTATCGCGCTCAACGGATACTCGGCCCGATATTGATGGTATTGGGTGTGGTTATTGCCATTGGCGGCTGTTTCGGCGACGGGCCGATCATGGCTGCTTTGAATGCCGGTCTCGTCCAATTTATGGCGGGCATACTGTTCTATACGTTGGGCGACCGCGGCGAGCGAATCATCGAACTAAAACGCCGCATCGCCGAACTCGAATCGGAAAAGCGCGAATGATCGCGTCGCACGTATCGGCGGAAATGCCGCGGATTACCCGTCGAAAGCTCGGTCCAAACGCGCGGTACTCGATTTCTTTTCCGTGTTTCATCCATGCCTCATCCGTGGCTAAATGTCCGTCGGACATCGCAAGTCGACGCGCAAGCGCCAACCGCAATACGGAGCTCTGATAGGACGTAAGTCTAGGCGAAGCCCCAGCGGCGTTATGGATTGCCGGGCTGAAACTCCCAGGGCTGGAATTGCTCTTGCGAGTGTGCCAGAATCCGTTTATTCTCCCGCTCCTTTCCCGCACTGAATCGTGACTCAAACCGACGACTTGGCGTCCGGGCGGCTTTCCGTTCGACTGCGGCTCGCATTGGCCGCGGCGGCGACGTGCTTGCTCGCGCCCTTGGCGACGGCAGCCTGTTTGCAGCCCGACCCGGCAGGGCTGGGCACCCATCGCCAATTGGGCTTGCCGCCGTGTACGTTCGTGTATTTGTTCGAAACGCGCTGCCCGTCGTGCGGCATGACAACCTCCTGGGCGCACGCCGTGCGAGGAGAATGGCTGGGCGCCGGCCGCTCGAACGCGGGCGGCGCCGCGCTGGCCGCGATCGCCCTGCTGGCCGCGCCGTGGCTGGCGATTTCGGCCGCACGCGGTCGCTGGTGGATCGGCGCGCCGAGCGAGCGGAGTATGGCGGGCGCGGCGCTCGGCGTCGTGGCGCTGACGCTGGCGGACTGGATGTATCGTTTGTGGAGCGGCTGAGGACTACGTTCGAAAGGAAACGCCATGGATCGGTTCTTCCGGAGGTCGAGTTTGCGTTGGGCGGCGCTGGCGGCGTCGCTGGCGCTGGCGGCCCCGCTCGTCGGGTGTACGAAACTTCTCACGACGGTCGTTTATCTGGCGCGAGGCACCGACACGCCGGCCGAATCCAATGACCTCAAGGACAAAAAGGTCGTCGTGGTTTGCCGCCCCTTGACCGAATTGACCTATGGTTGCAGCAGCGCGCCGAACGAGCTGGCCGCCGAAGTCGGCCGCCAGTTGAAGGCGCACCTGAAGCGGAAGATCAAAATCGTCGATCCGGACGATCTGGCCGACTGGACCGACGAACACGGCGTGGACGATTACGTGGAGATCGGCCGCAACCTGGAAGCCGACATGGTCCTGGGCATCGACATGATGAGTTTCAACACGCTGCTAGGCCAGACGCTGCTGCAAGGCAAGGCGCAGGTCAAAGTGGCGGTTTACGACATCAAGCAAGACGGCGAAATCGTGTTTCAGAAATCGCTGCCGCAGGTGATCTTTCCCGAGAACAACGGCATTCCGACGCAAGACAAGCCGGAAGAAGAATTCCGCCAACAATACATTCGCGTGCTGGCCGACGAGATCGGCCGACTGTTCTATTCGCACGATCATTTCGCGCGCTACGCCCGCAACAACTCGACGATGAGCGACTGAGCTACAGCTAAGCTACAGCTTCACTGGGGGCGGCTTCGGCTTGGGCTTTTCGAGCTTCTTGAGCCGATCCTTCGGATTGCCGGCGTTGCCGCCGCCAGGCATCCGCTGCTGCCGCTTGACGTCCGATTCCTTCTCAGTCCACTTCCAGCCGATCGGCTCCTCCAATTCGGCCGCCGCCAACAGGCCCCAGGGGGTGCCGGCGTGTTGCTGCTTGACGCGAGCGAGCAGTTCGCGCGCCTGCTTGGCCATTTTTTCCAGTGTGCTGCCGACGCTGATTTCGTCGGCCGGCTGGAGCACGAAGGTGTCGCTTTCCGGTTTCTCGAATTTCAAGCCACCCTTGGCCTTGGCCAGCATGGCATTGTAGGCCTCGGTGCGAACCTTGATTGCCAGAATGCGGCCCAGGGCCAGGTCGTAGCCGGCTTGCCAACGCGGCTCGAAAAGCTTGGCGCGGTCTTTTTCCCCCTCTTTCAAGATCTGGTACAAAACGTCCAGCTTCGGCCCGATCTTGGCCGCCTGCTTCTGGGCATCGTCCAGAATGCGCTTGAAGCTGCCTTCGTCGGCCTTGGGGAACTCCAAGCGGGGATTCTCCATCGGATCGACGATCGACATCTGCGCGGCCCTGACCAGCGCGGCGCGGGCCTTGTTGCGCTGCAGCTTCTGTTCGTATTCCTTGATCGTGACGTACTCCGGCTGGTAGGTTCGCATGATGGCCGGATCGAAGAAGTAATCCAGCCGGGCCGACATCGGCGCCGTCGCGCCCGCGCGCTTGCCCTCGCGGACCCGGTTCGGATGGACGGCGATGAACATGCCGCCGGTTTCATAACACAGCCGCGTCAGGGCGAACGGCCCGAAGCCGGAATCCAATCGCTGCAAATCCTCGTGACGGCGACCAGCAAAGGCCAATTGCAGTTCTTCGGGATACAGCGATTCCGGGCCCTGCCGGACCGGCACCATTTGCACCGACTGATCGAACTTCGGATCGGGGTGGACGTAAGCGATTTCGATCTCGCGCCGCCCGAACGGCGCCGGCGTGCCGACGACGTAGACTGGAATGGCGTGCCGCTGGCAGAGCGCCACGGCGTTTTCCATCTTGTTCTCGTCGTCGCCGACCTCGTCCGTAAAGATGATCAGCATCACGTTGCGACGCGGGGCCTGAGTGCGGAACGTCTTGAATTTCTCGGCCGCCAAGCCCACCGCTTCGAACACAGCCTCCTCGCCCGAAGGATCGTTCTCGATGCCCAAGATCGATTTCTTGATCTGTTCCACGTCGTCGGTCGGGGCTTCGGTGCGGAAGCTGACCTTCTTGCCGAAGGCCATCACCGAGGTCAACAACGGAGCGTCGGCCCGCTTGCCGCCCGGCTCCTTTTCGCCGGTCGCCTTGGCGCCGGTTGCCTTGACGCCCAGTTCCTTGTAAATGCGGTCGAGCCGGTCGACGATCGCCTGGCGTTGAGGCTGCATGCTCAGCGATTGATCGAGAATCCAGACCACCAACGTGCGCCGCTCTTCGAGCGAGGCCGCAATCTGCTCGCTCAGTTGATCGACGGCGCCGATCGCCCCGGTGGCGCCCACCCCGGCCGACCCTTTGATCGTCAGGTTTTCCTGCACGGTCGGCGCGGTGGCGAATTCGACCAGTTCCGGGGCCACGACCGAAGCCAGATCCGAGGGCAAGGGATCGTTCTCGGCCTGAGCGATCTCGCTTTCCATCGGGGCAATGGCCATCGCCGAACTGGACGCCGCCAGGCTGTCCGATCCGGCTTCGTCCGAGGCCTGGTCGGAAACGTCGAACGTGTCGGGCAACTGCTCGACTTCCTGGCTGTCGAGCGAATTGACGGTGAGCATGAAGTCGTGCGGCGGCCGGGGTTGCTTCATGAGCGCCAGAATCACCAACACCCCGAGCAACACCACCAGGCTGACGAGCCAAGCCGGCGTATCGCCATCGAGAGGGGTCTCTTCTTCGCCGGTCCACTCCTGCCACTTATGCCGCAACATGTCGATCGGGTTCACGATGAACTCCTGCTTCGCGTCCTCGGCGCCGGGTATTCTGTTCCGCAGTCAGGCCGTACTCCTGCACCTTTATTTTCCAAAATCGGCCGAAGGCATGCAAGAGAATGCACTTGAGATGCGAAAAAAAGGCTGCCCAGGGGGTCGAATTACGTCGAATGGCGTAGCGGGCTTTTACGTAGCCCAGGCATTCATGCCTGGGATCCATACGACGCGCACCCGTTTTTTGGCTGATTGGCGCCTCGCGGCTGCCTTCGGCGGCCGCGAGGCGCCAATCAGCACACGGGATTCAAACGGCTTGCGGATCCCAGGCATGAATGCCTGGGCTAAGTAAAAAGGCCCTCAGCGGACGCGACGCAGCGCTCGTCCGCCGTCGACGTTACTTGAGACCTTTTCTCAACTCGTCGGTCAAGATGTTCTCTTTCCCCTCGCTGGCCTCGGTGTCGCTCCCCTCCTTGCCGGTTTCGCCGGCGGGCGGAGTCTTCTTTTGCACGATCGCGTCGCGGCCGAGATGGATCTTCTGGTAGGTGGCGTCCGAAATCACGTAATACCAGTCGGCGAAGCGGTCGCTGAGCTCCTTGTTCCGCTCTTCGCCTTTCTTCACCTTGGCTTCATGATCGTCCAGCAGCCGCTTGTTTTCCTTTTCGATCCGCTCGCGCTCCGCTTTTTTCTTGGCATCGTCGGCTTTGGCGTCGGCCTGGGCCTTGTCGCTGGCCTTTTTCTCCTCGCCGTTACCTTCGCCTTCGCCCGCCTCTTCGGTGGCCGGCTGTTCATCGGGCAATGGCTGAAGCTCGGGCGGGGGAAGCAATTCGGGATTGAACTGCGCCGTGACCATGATGTAGCGATTGGCGCCGGTCGCCGCTTTGGCTTCGCCTTCTTCGCCCTCTTCCTTCTCCTCGGCCTCGTCGCCCGTCGGCCCGGCGGCGATGCGGCCGAAGCGCAGCGTGTACTCGACGCCGTCCTTCATGCCGACGCGGACTTCGCCCTCGTTGGAATAGATTTCGGTCGGGCCGTCTTTGACGCGGGCCAGGTGGAACCCGCGAGCCGCGAGCGCGTTGATGACTTCTTTCTTGGCGGCCAACTCCTCGCCCGCCTTCAGGTCGGCGGCTAGGCCGGCAGGCTTGCGCCGCACGTCGACGATCTTCAGGTCGTCGACCGCGGTTTTCAGGTCGTTCAGCTTTTGCGAATTCAACTCCTCGTCGTCCGCCAACTTGACCGGCTCGAACTCCTCGCCGGTGAACTCGGCCAGTTCCAGCAGGCGCCACTTCAATTCCTTGTCGTCATACTCCACGCTGACCTGACTGCGGGGATTGATGGCGCCGCGCAATTCGTCGATCGAATAGTCGTTGATTGCGACCTGCTTCAGCTCGAGCGGGTTCAGCTTGAGCAGATCTTTCTCGATCCAGTCCTCGAACTTGGTCGAAAACTTGTCGGTCTTGATCGAGGCGACGTAGACCGGAGTCTGGTCGGGAATCCGCACGTAGTGTTGGTCCGCCTGCCCTTCCACTTGTTTCCCGATAATCAGATCGGCCAGCGTTTTGTTGGACTTGTCTTGCATCGTGATCCGCTTGCCGACGCCCGTCGAACCGACTTCGAGCGTTTTCGCGTTTGGTTCGACGACGCCGTACTCCTCGTAGGTCGACGGATCCTCGCTGGCCACGTTGAGCCGCTTGGCCTCGATCATGTTCGCCGCGGCTTCGCCCAGTTGCTTGGCGGCATCGGCGGGGTAACCCTCGTGCGAAGGAATCGACCAGCGGCCTTTGACCTGCGCCACCTTGAACGGGGTCAAGGTGGCGGTGTCCTGGTCGAAGGAGATGATTTCCAGCGACTTAGCCGTCAGCGGATCCTCGAAGTTTGGGAATAACGGTCCGGTTCCGACGGCTTCCGTCTCGTAGCTCGACGAGGCGAAGTTCGCCCAACCGCCGATCGCCACCGCGACGACAGCCACGCCTACAAAGGTCAAGGTTTTGACGTTTTCGTTCATCGTTCTTGCTTTCCCACTTGAATCGATTGGCTATCGCAACCGGGCCTTCGAAACGCCCTCGCGCTCGCGAGCGCGGCGGTTGAAGTAGACGCCCAGTCCGACCAACAACGGCGGAATCGGCGGCAGTAGGACGGCCCACATCTTGTAAGAGTCCTGCACGCGGCTGATCTGCCGGTTCAGCTCGCGTTCGCTGGCCGCGACGTTCTTGTCGTAGGCCTTTTTCAACTGGCTGATCTTGGTTTGCAAGCGGCGCGAACCCGCCTCTTGCTTCATCGCGAGTATCTGGGCGAGCGAAATCTCGTCGAGATCCTTGCTCTTCTTCCGCAAGTCGTCGAGCTCCTTGTCGAAATCCTTTTGCGCTTTCGCTTTTTCGGTTTCGAAGTCGTCGGAGAACCGCTGCGTTTGCTCGATGTTTTCCTTGCGAGCCTTCTGCGTCAGGTCTTCGATCCGCTCGAGGATGCGATGCTTCGGCCGGCGGTTGCGGACCTCGATAAATCGCTCATCGCCCGCCAAATCGTCGAGCACGTTGAGCACGAAGGTGACGTTGTCGAGATTCAGTTGGATCTCTTGTTCGGGATTGTCGCCGCTGGCCCGCAAGGCGAAGAAGTCCGAATAGAACAGATCGATATCGCTGACCAGGATCACGTTGACGCCTTCTCGCTCGGGCTTGGCTTCCTCCGCCTCGGCGTCTTTTTCCTGATCGGCGTCGCCGGCATCGCCGGACTTGTCGCCGGACGCTTTTTCTTCCGACTGATCTTCCGCCGGTTCGGCGGGAGCATCGGACATCAACTCCTCTTCCTCTTTGGGTTTGCCAGTAATTCGCGCCGCGACGGTGTAATAGCGACTCGTTTCTTTGAAGGGGCGATCGGGGTTCAGCCCGCCCCCCTGGCCGAACATGGCTGGCCGGATGATTTGGTCGGCGGGCACCGTGCCGGTCTCGTCGCCCGTCTTGACGAGCGATTTGAACTTGAGCCGCGAGGCGTTTTGGTGCGCCAGCGAGCCCGGGAACAGGAACAGCAACTCCTGCAACCGGGCGGAGACCCGATCTTCAGGGTTGAACACCCAGTCGGCGCTGGCGCCGGAATCGACCCACACCCATTCTCGCGAGGAAAAGGCGCGCAGCTTCGGCTCCGGGTTGTACATTTGCCAGATGACGTCCGAGCCCATGAATTCGACGCCCAGCAAGCTCCACAACTCGTTGATGTTGCCCTTGGGCGTCGGGGGCGGGCCGCCGCCGAACGGGTTCATCTGCTGCTGCCGGCGCGGCATCGAGGTGCCGGGCACCTCGCCAAAGCGAATGTACGGGAACGGATCCTCGAAAATCGCCGTCGGCATTCCGTTTTTCACCGCCGCCACGAAGTTCTTCATCGGCTCGACGCCCAGCGACGAAGGCTGCGGGGCCAGCAGCACGTCGAGATTTTCCTCGATCGGGCTGTCGGCGTTGACCTGCACCACGTCGTATTGCTTTTCCAGTTCGTCGATCAGCAATTCATTACGAGTCGCCGACATCGTCTGCATGTTGAAGCCGCCGAACAGCTTGGCGTCGGTGACCAGCACGCCCAGCTTCTTGCGCTTTTGCTGGGCGACCGTGCAGATCGATCGCACCAATTCATATTCGACCGGAATGCCGCGATCGAAGAACGGAACCACGACCTTGTTCAGGCCGGACTGGATGGCGACGCCCAGGAACACCTGCTCGCGGCTGATCGCGCCGCGGCTGCGCGAGACGACTTGCTGGCCCGTGATGCCGTACTGCTGCTCCGCTTGTTCGGACTCTTCGCTGAGCGGCTTGGTCGAATGGACGACGACCTTGACCGTGTTGCCGCCGAGCGAATCGATCTCGCGCAAGGTCGAGAGCAGGTCGAGCCGGGTCTGGACGTACGACTCGGGCGCGTCGGGGCTGACATAAGCGTCGATCTTGACGGGGCGTTTCGCGTCGAGTTCCTTGATCAATTTGCGGGTCTGGCTCGACAGCGAACTGAGCCGCTCGCTGGTCACGTCGGCCCGCGAGTCGAAGCGATGGAAAGTCATCGTGACGCCGACGGAGATCGCGACCAGAGCCAGCGTGCGCGCCAGGTAGTGGCCGCCCATCGAATACCCGTCGCGGCCACCTTGCCAGTGGCGGCGGCCGATCAGCACCATGCACAGATAGAGCATGGCGGCCACGATGGCCAGGAAGTAGGCCACCCCCGAAAGGCTGATCACGCCGCGGCCGAAGTCTCGGAACTGCTCTTCCAGGCTCCAACTCTTGACTTCCAAGGCCCAACTCGCCGGCATGATGACGTCGGCGTTTTCAGCGAAGGCCAAGGGAGCGTTGAACATGGCCCCCAGCACGAAACCGACCGTCAGATTGCCCGTCAGGAATGAAGCCGCCATGCCGATCGACAGCATGGCCGCTCCGACCAGCCAGTAGCCGAAATACGTGCCGACGAACAGCCCGATGTCGGGATTGCCCAGCCAGGAGAGGATGGCGAAATTGCAGACCCCGGAAAACGCCAGCGCTACGCTGTAAATGGCCACGGCCGCGAGATACTTGCCCAGCACCACGTCGAAATCGCCGGCCGGAATCGTCAGCAGCAGCTCGTCGGTGCCTTGGCGACGCTCTTCGGCCCAAACGCTCATCGTGATGGCCGGAATGAAGACCAGCAGGATGAAGGGCAGATACTTGTTCAACTGGTCCAAGTTGGCCAGGTTGTCGTTGAAGAATTCGTTGGGCCAGAAGGCCGCGAAGGAACTGAGCAGCACGTAAACGCAAATGAACACGTAACCCGTCGGATTGCTGAAGTAGCTGTTGAAATTCCGGCGGAAAATAGCGCTGACGACGTTCGGATTCATGGCGTTCGGTCGGATGGTTTACGGATGAAATTGACTGAAACCTTCACCGGGCGTTTCACTACGGCGGCTCAGGCCGCACTGCTGGTCAAGCTGCGCTGCTGGTCAAGCGGCACTGTGGTCAAGCCGTACTGCTGGTCAATTCGTGGAAGTGCGTTTCCAAGCTCTTGCCGTCCTTGACCAACTCGGCCGGCGCGCCGTCGAATCGCAAGCGGCCCTCGTTGATGAACAGCACGCGGCTGGCCATCGCTTCGACTTCTTGCAGAATGTGGGTCGAGAGCAGAATCGTCTTGCTCTGACCCAGCCGGCGGACCGTGTCGCGGACTTCGCGAATCTGGTTGGGATCGAGCCCGGCGGTCGGCTCGTCGAGAATCAGCACGTCGGGTTCGTGCAACAGCACCTGGGCCATGCCGACGCGCTGGCGATAGCCTTTCGAGAGCTTGCCGATGGCTTTGCCGATCACGCTGCCCAGCGCGCACTGCTCGACCACGGCGCCGATTCGCTCTTGCCGATACGAGCCGGTCAGCCCGCGGGCATCGGCGAAGAATTCCAACAGGCTGCGGGGGGTCATGTCGGGATAAAGAGGGCCGTTTTCGGGCAGATAGCCCAGCTTCTGGGCGCCGGCCAGGCGGTCGCTGGCCATGTCGTGCCCGGCAATGCGGGCCACGCCGGCCGAGGGGGACAGGTAGCCGGTGAGCAGCTTCATGGTGGTGCTCTTGCCCGCCCCGTTGGGGCCGAGGAAGGCGACGACTTCGCCTTGTCGAATTCTGAAGCTCACGTCTTGGATGGCGGTGAAATCGCCATAGTATTTCGACAGTCCGTCGGCCTCGATCATGGCCGGACGCGATTCGTCAGTCATCGTCGACAGACTCCCTAATGTCTCTTGGCCTCGATGAACGAGGGCCTCGTTCGACCGGGGATGGCGCCGGCCGTAAAATCGCTTCCCCCAGTTAGGAGAGGCGCCGCCGGTAACCCCAGACCATAATGTCTAACTAGGCCCCCTGTCCATACCTACGCGCGACGGCGGCTGGCAGTTCAGCGAAGTTTCGGAAAAATTTCGAACCTCGAGACGCCGGCGCACGTCTCGTGCACTCTCGCAATTCCGATGCGCGCCGCCGAAGCAACACGCCGCAGCAAGATTCTAGCCCGTGACGAAAGGACCGCAAGTTCGGCTTTTCCCGTTCCTCAGCCTTCGCGGCGGAACTCGGCCCGATAGATCGGTTCGCCGCCCAGCCGCATGCGGCGCTCGAAGTGGGTGCGGTAGTCGAGATCGTGCTCGGCCTCCCGCTCGGCCACTTCGAACGGACCGGCAAGGGCGACCGTCGTTCGGATCAACTCCAACGTGGTTTGAAAATATTCCTCGACGTCGGTCCAGAAGTGCAGCACGCCGCCCGTTTGCAGCACCCGCTCGACGTCTTTCGAAAAGCCCTCGTTCATCACGCGGCGTTTTTTATGCCGGGCTTTCCACCACGGGTCGGGAAAATAGACGTGGACCGCGGCCAGCGAAGCATCGGGCAGCAACTCGCGGAAAATCCGCAGTCCGTCGCCGTGAACCATCACCGCGTTCGTCCGGTTCAGCCGGGCCAGCTTCGCCGCTGCGTGCTTGGCGTATTTATGGGCGATCTCGATGCCGAGAAAGTCGCGTTCCGGCCGGGCCGCCGACGCCGAAGCGATAAACAGCCCCTTGCCGCTGCCGACTTCCACCTCCAGCGGCGCCGCGCGGCCGAACAGAGCCTCGGCGTTCCAAGGCTGTGGCAGGGTCTCGAAGGTGCGCAGCCAGCGTGATAAATCGAGCGACGGGTCGACTTTGCGGAGAGCGCGACGGGGCATGGGCAGCTTGATTCCGGCCGTAAGCGGGGCAAAGCTTCAGTGTGCGCCGAGCCCCGCCCGGCGGTCAACCCAGGCGCGATGTCGGTAGTGATACCATTTGCGAACATGTCAAGGAAAAAGGGCGAATTGCTTGGCCCCATCCGTGTTTGCCACCAGCTTTAGCTGGTGGGGACCGGCAACTATTCTCTCTCTTTGGGAGCCGGCTTTAGCCGGCTTTTTCAGCCCTCGGGAAGCCGGCTAAAGCCGGCTCAAAAAGAAGGTCGATGTTGTTTCGCTACCACCAGCTAAAGCTGGTGGCAGACAAAGCCATAAGTTTTTCTTGACACCAGTTCGAATGGTATCACTACCGCGATGTCGCGTTTTTCACAAGCCAGGCGCCTGGCGGCAGAGCGAAGCGATGCCCCAGCACACTGGGGCTTCGCCAGGGCTCAGCCGCCAGCCACCCGACCGCGTTTCTGCCGCACGTCCAACGCTTGCCGCAATCTCGCCGCTCGGCGATGATAGACTTCGCCCGGAGCGAGCCGGGGGGAGCCATTGCCATGAGCGAATTGCACGCCAGCGCCGAACAAGCTTCGAGCGACGATGGGGAGCTTGAAGCCGGGTTCGAGGAAGCCTCGTTCGCTGCGTTGGCCGACTACCTCGAAGACTTGCAGCAGGGCCGGGCGGTCGACGCCGCCGCGCTCGTGCGCGAGCGCCCGGAGCTGAAATCGGCATTGCGCTGCCTGGAAGCTCTGGAGCGGTTCGCCCAAACGCCGGGCCTCGACGAGGCGGCGCCGCCCGCCGACGAAACCCCGACCGTCACGCTATCCGACACTACGCCGGCCAAGCCCCCGGCCCGTGAAGCGCCACGCACCTTTGGGCAATACGAACTGCTCGCCGAGTTAGGACGCGGCGGGATGGGCGTCGTCTACCAGGCGCGGCAGAAACACCTGGGCCGCACCGTGGCGCTGAAGATGGTGCTGGCCAGCCATCTGGCTTCCGCACAGCAACTCCGCCGTTTCGAGGCCGAAGGCCGCGCCGCCGCCAGCTTGCGGCACGCGAACATCGTTCGGCTGCTCGACTCGGGGCAGGTCGAGGGTCAGCCCTATTTGGCGATGGACTATATCGCCGGCGAGAATCTTGCCCGCCGTTTGCAGCGCGGGCCACTGGATATGGACGCGGCCGTGCGACTGGTCTGCGACGTGGCGCGAGCCGTCGATTATCTGCACAAGCAGGGCATCGTGCATCGCGACGTCAAGCCGTCGAACATCTTGCTCGACGAAGACGGCCAGCCTTACCTGACCGATTTCGGCCTGGCCAAGTTGCTGGCGACCGACTCGCACCTGACCGGCACGGGCGTCGCCGCCGGCACGCCCAGTTACATGGCGCCCGAGCAAGCCGCCGGCCAGCCGGCCGACGTCACGCCGCTGTGCGACGTTTACAGTCTCGGCGCCGTACTCTACGAACTGCTCGCCGGCCGGCCGCCGTTCCAAGCCGCCAGCGCCATCGACGTGCTGATCCAGGTCTTGGAAAGCGAGCCGGTCAGCCCGCGGCACTTGAACCCGGCCGTTCCCCGCTCGCTGGCCACGATCTGCCTGAAGTGCCTGGAAAAGCAGCCGGCGGCGCGCTACGCCTCGGCCGGCGCGCTGGCCGACGATCTGGAGCGGTATCTGAAAGGCGAAGAGGTCGAAGCCCGCTCGGGCGGCGCGGTGCAGCGCGTGCGACGCTGGATGCGGCGCGAGCCGGCCCTGGCCAGCCGGCTGGGCGTGTTCACGCTGTTTTACCTGGTTGAAGCGACGTATTATCTGCTCGGCCGCTTCGACGGCAAGTTTCACTATTCGGTGACCGCCATTCTTTCGCTCTGGGTGGCCGCCTCGTTCGTCTGCCAGAAGCTGATGAACCGCAACATCCGGCCGTTGGCCGTGCCGTTCGTGTGGGGCCTGATCGATGCCGGCGCCTTGCTGTATCTGCTGTTGATCGCCGACGGCGCCGCCAGCCCGCTGTTGATCGGCTATCCGCTGTTGGTCGTCGCGGCCGGACTCTGGTTCCGCGTGCGGCTGGTGTGGTTCATGACGGCGCTCTCGGTGCTCTCGTATCTGGTGCTGGTGGTCGACTGCTTCACGCGGCGGCCCGAGTTGAAGGCCGGTTCCGACCTGCACAGCGACGACTTCATCTATTTCGTCGTCGGGCTGATCGCGATGGGCGCCGCCGTGGCCTATCAGGTCGAGCGCGTGCGGGCCCTCAGCCGCTATTACGAACGCCGCCGGCCGACGTCTTATTAGCGGCGGATCGTTGGCGACGACGCCATTTGCCGAAGATTCACTGTAGGGCACGCCCTCTGTGGCGTTCCGCGAACCCGGCAAGGACCGTCGAGTCTCAACCTTTCGGAACGCCGCGGAGGGCGTTCCCTACAGAATCCCCAACGCCGCGGAGGGCGTTCCCTGATATGGTTGGACCAGTCAAGGGTGATTGTTTCGCCTTGCGGCGGGTGCTTCATGGCGGATGTTTCACGGTGTTTAGGGAATGGCCAGGAGACGGAACGCGGCGATGAGTCGGCGACGGTAAATCA
>DATKRK010000161.1:0-16869 GCA_035532215.1 Pirellulales bacterium
CACGCCGGATCTTCCCCTGTGTGGCTAGGTTGATGAGCGTGTTCATCACGACGCGGCGCGGATCGGCGGATTTGCTCTCCATCTTGTCTCTCAGCAAATCGGCGATTTCCGATGGACGCATCCCCTCGGGATGATCGTTGACGAATCCAAGGCAAAGGTGGGAAATCTTCTGCGGCGGATGCTCCAGAAGAGAGGGGACGGAAGCCTTGGGCTTTCCGGGTTTGGGGCGTATGAACGGAGCCGGCGCAGGCGAGTGGCTTGCGTCGCCGTTTCCGGCCGATCCGTTGGCCAGTTCAATCGAAGCCGGCTTATGTGACTCCATTTCCGCGAGCGCCTTTTCAAGATCCTCGATCGTCATGTCGAGAACCGCGACCTTCTGCTGTAGGTAAGCGATTCGGTCGGAAAGCTGCTTGCGGCGTGATTGCCGTTCTTCAACGTACTTTTTGAGGATGGCTGTCGGTTCCATGACCGGCCTGCATTAGAAACGATGCGACACTTACCCCAGTCAGTCTAGTTGTACTGGATCCACGACCAGGCCGCAATATCAATCCACGAAAAACTGGACGAAAGCCTAGCTGCTAGCGTCAATGCACGGTCAACGCCCGTACAGGACAATACGATGAGTCGTAAAAGATGGACTCACCTGGCCAGTGGAGGGGATTCGCCAGAATTGGCGGCAAAGAGGTAGGGGCGGCGCGGCTCGGATTAACAGGCCGGCGGCGCGGCCGCGCGACGATCCAAAGGCTTGCGGCCTAAGTATTTCAAATTAGGACATTACCGGGCCGAGCGACTGCTTGACGCGGCCGTTTGGGCTTGCCAGACTTGCGGATGGGCTCCTCCGACCACGCCTGTTTCCCGCCCCTTGTATTCCCCTTTCAAGCGAGTTTGCCGACCATGGGCCGACGATTTCGAGAACTGCTGGCCAACAATGAACTGTGCCGTATCTTTGCCGCCGGGCGGCTGCTCAGCCCGGTGACGATCGATCTTTACGCCTTGGCCGGCGGATTTCACGGCTTTTGGATGGACCAGGAACACGTGGGCATCGGCTATCAGGAAATCCAGGCGGCCGCTGTGGCCGCACGGGCCAATGGTTTCGATCAGTTCGTGCGGATGGCGCCGACCAATTACGCCCAGGCGACGCAGAACCTGGAAGCGGGCGCCGCCGGATTGATGGCGGCCCAGATTCGCTCGGCGGCCCACGCCGAAGAGTTCGTCGCTTGGACCAAGTTCGCCCCTCGCGGCTGGCGCGGCATGAACACCTCGGGCCGCGACGCCGATTACACCCATCGCACGCAGGCCGAATTCGCCGAGCGGGCGAACCGCGAGCACCTGATTCTGATCCAGATCGAAACGGCCAGCGCCGTCGGAGAGGTCGATGCCATCGCGGCCATCGACGGCGTCGATTTGCTGTTCGTCGGCCCGGCCGATCTTTCGCAGTCACTCGGCGTGCTCGGGCAACTCAGTCATGCCCGGGTCTGGGAGGCGATCGACGCCGTAGCCGCCGCGTGCAAGCGGCACGGCAAGCACTGGGGCGTCGTGCCCGCCGACCCAGCCTTCGCCGAGAAGGCCTACGACAAAGGCTGCCGGCTGCTCTCGTTGAATACCGACATTCTGGCCATGCGCCGAGGGATTGAGGCGGCGAAGACGGCGTTTGCGAAGCTGTTTTAATAAGCTCGTGTCGGTCCGCGCTGCGGGACATTTTGGCGCCCTAGCGGCTAAAATGGCAGGATGGACGAGCCAAAACCTCAGTTCAGCCTGCGAGCGATTTTCGGCTTAATCGCCGTTGTTGCCAATGCGATGCTCTTCGTCACGACGCCGAGGGCCGCCGAGTGCGCAATCGCTGGCATCTGCTTCGCGGTCCCTGGGGCGATCTTCGCCAGACTCACCGGTCGCGACGGCATCGATGCTGCGTTCGGAGCAATCTATGGTTTCCTGGCCGGCGCTGCTTTCTGGCTTGCTTTGCCCCAGATCGACTAGACCGAAAAACCTGCGTCACCGTCTTAAGAAATTACGCTGCCCTGTTGCCCCGCCCCACCCGACGACTATGATGCCGGAATGAACCGAAGGTTTCAGTTCAGCTTGGCGACGATCCTCTGGTTGATGCTACTGGTCCCTGCGTTCTTTTTCATTTGCGGCGCACCGCCGCCGCACATGGACCTCGGCAAGTTCTCGCTCTTCGCAGTGCTTTCGTTTTTCCTAAAGCGAATAATCGAGAGATCGGGTAAGCGACAACCGCGCAGTTCCACTCCGCCCATCCACCCGCTGGATAAATAGCCATGCGCCGGCCTAAGTCCAGCATCCGAAACCCGCTCTGGTTGACGCTGGTCGTGGCGACGTTCTTAGGCGGCTAGTATGGCGGGATGGACGAGAACCCGTACAAATCGCCGGCTTCCGAACGCGGCAAGCAATCTCCAGCTGGCGGCCGCAGGGGCTTGGTTGAGACGCTCTGCATTGCCACGGTGTGGGCCTTCAATGCCGCGATTGTCGGGCTCATCATTCTGGTGGCAGGCTTGGGTTTGACGGTCCTCTTGTCAAATGTCGCAGCCCGGTAACCGCCTGTAAGGCACGGAGCGCACCTCGCGGGGCTGGAATTTCCGCCCGCCGTCTGCTAATTTTGCAGGCTTACCAGTTCGGTTCTGTCGAAGGTCGTGCAAAGATGAAGCAGGCAATTGCGGGCGTGGCCCCGCCGGCGTTGGGGGAAGTGACGATCATGACCGTCTGGCCTTCGTTGGCCGCGATGTCGGGCGGGCGATTTTGGGGCCGCTTGTACGCCAATAACTCGGGCGTCAACATCCTTGGCGTGCCCGTGACGGTTGGCCGTATCATCGCTTTGCTTTCCATTCCCTTCATCCTGCCGATTTATTTCTACACGCTGTTGCCCTGCTTCATCTTTCTGCCGAAGCTGGGACCGATCCCGCGGATTTACGTGCCCAACAAGGCCTGCCGCCGCTATCGGCTGACCAATCGCCGCGTGGTCGTCGAGCACGCGACTTCGGGCGAGGTGCAAAGCCAAGCGTCGCTCGACGATTTCGACGCGATCGACGTCGAAGTGTTGCCCGGCCAAGAGTGGTATCCGGCCGGCGATTTGATCTTCCGCCACGGCAAGGTCGAGACGCTTCGCCTGGCCGGCGTGCCGCGTCCCGAGACGTTCCGCCGGACTTGCCTGAAGGCGCAGCGATCGCATGTCGCGGTCAAGCGGGTCACCGAGCTTCAGCCGGCCTAAGCGGCGCAACTCGCGTCCATGGATCGTGGGGCGGCCTTCCTCACCCGTCGGCGGTTGACGGCCTGGAAGGCCGCCCCACAGTCCGCCAAGATCTCGTGGCGCCCGCGGGCAGAATGTCAAAACCCGGTGCGCGGATAGAACGGAATCGGCTCTTGGCGCCAGTCTCGCGTTGGTGGCTTTTGGGTTTCGTGGCGATCGACCGCCGGGAAACGTTCGAGCCGACGCCCCGACTCCTGCTTCGGCGCCAGAGAAGCTGCGGACGAAGCAGGCGGCTCGGCCGGCTTTGCCTGCAGCGATTTCGGCCGCCAGCCGCCGAGGTTGGGCGCCGGGGCGAATAAGGACCGGCCGGGACTCGTCATTCCGGGCGCCTGGCTGGGTTTCAAGCTGGGGATATAGGCCGGCAAGGTTTTCGGCTCGCTGGACGCGCCGGGTTGCCTTGGGACGCTTGGCGGACGCTCGACTTTCGTCGCGCCGACCGGCGGCCGCCCGAGTGGTACGAGAATCAGCCCTTGTTGCATCTCTTCCGGCGAAAGAGCGCGCGATCCGCTCGTCGGCGGCTGGGCCGTTTGAGGCGTTTCAGACCGCCCGACCGATTGCAAAGCGATGGGAATCGCCGGGGCGTTCAACCGCCGCGGCTCTTGCGAATCGACAGCCCGCGTCGTTTGCTCCGCCAAAGAATCGCCATCCGCGACATGGCTCTCCTCGCCCGGGCGTTCGCTCGGCTCGTCAATGGCCGCCAAGAGCGCCCGCTTATAACTCGACCAGTTGCGGTCGACGGTCGAGCGAGCGGGGACGCGAAATACGAGCGTGGCGATCCCGCGATCGAAACCGGCCAACGCGGCGAACGCTCCGGCCGCGTCGGCGGCGACCAACGGCAAGGGCTTCATTTGCGCCATCTCGGCGAGGCGTATTGCAATCGGTTCGGCGGGCCCGGCATAGTTCAACACGCCCGGCCGGCGCGAACTGCCGAGCACGATCACCCGCGAGGGTTTGAGATCGTCCAGCAAATCGGCCAAGGCCCGCGTCTCGGGCTCGCTTTCCGGCTCGCGGCCGCTGAGCCAACGATCGCCCGCCGGGGATTTGCGCCAATGTCGGGTGCGGAAGTTTTGGTCGAGCAGCACGCCGCGAGCGTTGCCGGCCGTGCGATGAAAGCGGCCGTCGGGGTTCGGGTCGCGGACGATGGTGACGGTCGTTTCGCTCAGCCGCCGGGGAAATTGTTCCAGATGGCTCGCCAGGCGTTCGGCAAGCTGCACCCCTTCGAACTCGTCGCCGGCCAAGGGGGCGACCACCAGCACGTGCTCGTCGCCTTCGCCGAAGCGGCAATATTCGATCACGCGGTCCTCGACGCTGCGCGTCAAGGTTCGCCAGGCAATATGGCTCGCCGACTGCGACGGGCCTTCCGCGGCGGAAACAGGCGCCAGCCCGGCCAAAATGCCCCATAAGCCTGCGCATGCCGCGACGATCTTCGCTCTTCCGTGCATCGCCTCCTCCCCGTTTCGCTCGCCGCGAAAAGCCCCCAAAGCATACCTCACAACGGAGATTGGTCAAGTCGCGGAAACGCGGGGTAGTGACATCATTTGAACTGCTGTCAAGAAAAAATCATCGCTTTGTCTGCCACCAGCTTTAGCTGGTGGTAGCGAAACAACATCAACCTTTCTTTTCAGCCGGCTTTAGCCGGCTTCCCGAGGGCTGAAAAAGCCGGCTAAAGCCGGCTCCCAAAGAGAGAGAATGGTTGCCGGTCCCCACCAGCTAAAGCTGGTGGCAAACACGGATGGGGCCAAGCTCATCATTCCAATTCGCCCTTTTTCCTTGACATGCTCGCAAATGGTATCACTACCAAACGCGGACGTCATCCCCGCCGCTTGCTCGTTGCTCTCCACTCTTGCCATACTAAGCGGGGAAAAATCCACGCGTCGCGAGCGTAGCGGCGGCCGAGACGCCGCGGTTCGCCCAGCGCCCGGTAAAGCCATTCGAGGCCGCAGCGGCGCATCCAGCGCGGCGCCCGCTTGCGCTCGCCGGCCAGAAAGTCAATTGTCGCCCCGATGCACAGCGCGACGCGCGCGGCGATCGACTCGCGGTGCTCGTAGACCCACAGCTCTTGTTTGGGGGCGCCAAGACCGACCAACAGCAAGTCGGGATGGGCGGCCGCAATGCCGGCCAGCAGTGCGGCGTTTTGCTCCGAGTCGCGTTCGAAACCCACGGGCGGGCTGGCCGTGCCGACCACTTCGATCTGGGGCCAGCGTTCGGCAATGTTATTGGCGGCGCGATCTGCCACGCCCGGCATGCCGCCGAGCAGGTAGACTTTGAGCGGTCCGCGACTTCGGGCGGCGTCGAACAACCGAGGCACGAGATCGCTGCCGGCCACTCGCTCGGGCAACGGCCGGCCCAACAAACGGGATGCCAGCACCACCGGGGCGCCATCGGCCAGCACCAGGCTGGCCTCGGCGTAGGCTTGCCGCAAACCAGCGTACTCTTGCAGCAGCACCGCGTGGTCGACGTTCGGCGTGACGACATAGCGGCAGACGCCGTCGTTCAGGGCGATCCAATCGAGCAATTGCGCCACGGCGTCCGGCATCCGCACTGCGTCGATTTCTACGCCGAACATCCGAATCCGCGGATGCGCGGGAGGAGTTGAGGCTAGCCCCGCGGTTTCCAGCGGGCCGCTGAGTACAGTCGGCATGCTTGCCTCACTCGTCGAGGTTCAACACGCGCCGGTACACGTCGGCGACGCCGGCCGCCATGCTGCGGTCGGAGAAACGCTGGGCTTGCCTCGCGTGGGCGCTGGCGCGCAGGGCCTGCCAATCGGTTTCGCCGTCGATGACGCTGGCAATCGCGCGGGCCAGGTCATCGGCGTCGCCCGGCGCGGCAAGCAGGCCGTCGAGCCCGTCGCGAACCGCTTCGGGAACTCCCTCGACGCGAGTTCCGATCACCGGCGTGCCGGCGGCCATGGCTTCGAGAATGACCATCGGCAGCCCTTCGCCGAACAAGCTGGGCAGCACGAACAGATCCATCTGCTCCAACTCAGCGTTGACGTTGCTCGAAAAGCCGCGCCAGTCGACTGCCGGCCCCAATCCGAGCTGATCGACAAAGCGATGGATTTTAAGCTCGTAATCGGGCGTTTCGAACGAGCCGACGGCGCGCAGCCGTACGGAGCGGCCGACCGAGCGCAGGCGAGCGAGCGCCTTGAGCAAAATCTCCAGCCCTTTGCGCGGCCGAAACAGCGCCACGCAACCGAGCGTCCACGAGTCAGCCGGCGTCGAGCGCGGCGCCAGCGGGCCGCGCGTCGGCACGCCGTTGTAAACGACGTAGGTCCGCTTGGGATCGATGCCCATCCGCCGCGCATAGTCTCGCAAACTTTCCGAGACCGCAATCACGGCCGCGACCTGCGCCAGGCTGAGTCGCTCGGCGGCCGCGTTGAACCAGTTGCGAAGGCGGTGGGTCGAATCGACCGTCGTCGGACTGTGCAAGTGGTGAACGATCGGAACGCCGGCCATCGCGGCGGCCATGCGGCCGATGAACGCCGCCCGCGGCGTGTGCGTATGCACCAATCGATAATCGTAATCGCGAATCAGCCGGGCCAGCTTGCGGGCGGGCGAGAGATCCCAGCGATTGGCCATGCGGAATTCATACAGCGGCGTTTGCTGCGATTTCCGCAAGGCCGCGAAGCGGTCGGGCTTCACGCAGGCGAAGCCGACCTCGAAGCCCTCGGCCGGCAGCCCCAGCGCCAACAGATCCTGCACGCGCTCGGCGCCGGCATAGTGCTCTCCATTGACGACGTGCATCACCCGCATCAATGCGGCCGGACGAGCCGTGCGTGCTTGCTCTGCCGATAGTTCGGCCGGGCCGATCGGATTGAGGAGAGTCGCCGACGCCATGCTCAAGTGTAGGTCAGGCTTTCCAGCCTGACGGGGCCGAAGTAGGACGGACCTCTGGTCCGTCACTCGTCCAGCAACGGACTGGAAGTCCGTCCTACGCTTGGGCTGGAAAGCCTGAGCGTACGTAGGGTCGTCAATAGGCGCCGCGACGGCTCAGCACGCTCATGGGAGTCTGAACGAGCAGCTTCAGGTCGGTCCAGAATCCCTGGTGGGCGACATACCACAGGTCCATCTCGACCCACTGGTCGAAGCCGATTTCGCAACGGCCGCTGACTTGCCACAGGCAGGTCAGCCCCGGCTTGACCGCCAGCCGGCGGCGCTGATGAGCGTTGTAACGTGCCACTTCGGCGGGCACTGGCGGGCGAGGACCGACCAACGACATCTGGCCCAGCAGCACGTTGATCAATTGCGGCATTTCGTCGATGCTCGTCGCCCGCAGAAAGCGGCCCGCCCGCGTAATCCGCGGATCGCGACGATTCTTGAAAACCGGCCCGTTCTGTTCGTTCTCGACCAGGTGCTGCAGTTTCGGAGCGTCGAGCACCATGGTGCGAAACTTGAACATCCGGAACCGCCGACCACAAAGCCCCACGCGGTCCTGGGCGAAGATCGGCTTGCCCTTGGTCGTGAACAACAGCGTCGCGAGGGCCCCGAGCATCAAGGGTGAGAACGCCACGAGCAGCGCCGTCGAACCGACGATGTCGAAGGCTCGCTTGAGCCATTGATAGCTGGCGCTGAGATTTCCTTCGGCGGCGACCCGCGGCCACGAATGATCGGGCCGGCGTTCGGCCGGCGGCAACGGAATTGCGTGCTGCGGCAAGTGCAGCGCGACCGTCGCGGCCTTGGCGCCTTCGGGCGAGACGCCCCGGCGGCTGACGAACGAGACGACGTGCAGTTCGGACTGGCCGGGCTCTGTCGAAGGAGTTTGCAAGGCGGGCGCTTCAACGGACGACATCAAGGTCTACCTCGTGTTGATTTGCTTTCGTGGCGCCTGGCTCATCTCCCGGCGCTGCACTCGTGCCAGAAATGAAAAGCAAAGTGCGCGCCCGCGAATTGGCGAGGCCCGCTGTGCGAGTGCTAACTCGCGTTGGTGCAAGAACTTTTTGCGAGAAAAGCGAGGCTGCGGACGGGCGCCAGCGCAGAAAAGGCGTCGCCAATCATCAACGTCGCGTTGCGAATCGGCGACGACGAGCCCGTAGTGCCTCTTCAAGTCTGAGTTGATAGGTGAGGGTGGCTGGCGGCAGAGCGAAGCGATGCCCCAGCGAACTGGGGCTTCGCCTAGGCTCAGCCGCCAGCCACCCGACTGTCAAAATGGCTTTGAAGAGGCAGCAGGGTGTGGAGCGGCCACAGGCGGTAGCGCTTCGATCCGCGGCTCTTTGCGCTGTGCAAGCAGCGCGTGGGGCCGCGCCCCACGCTCCAGCTCAATGGCTCAGCACGGGGACGCCCGGCGCGATAGCGTCTTCCGCACGGGGACGTCCTGAGCTGCGAACCATCGTGTTAGACGCGGCGCCTTTAGTCTGCCGGCTCAGGCCGCTGGTCAAACCGGCCAGATAGAACAGCGCCATGTTGACCATCGGAATAATCGATAGATCGTGAAACATGGCATTGGCGAAGTAGCTGCCCATCAGGGCCAGAAACAACAGCGCCTGTTGTCGCGCCCAGAGGGGCGCCGAGGGCGAACGCCACAGTCGCCAGGCATCGAGCAGCCAGGCCGAAAGCAGAGCGATGAACAAGCCCATGCCGACCAGCCCGATTTCGGCCAGTTGGGACAGAAAGACGTTGTGTTGCAAATAAGGCCGGGCCTTTTCCAGCGGCAGCTCGGTCGTGCGATCGTCGAGATAAGCGGGGAATTCATCGCGATAGTGGCCGTAGCCGCAGCCCAACAGCGGCCGATCGAGAAACATCTTCCACGCGACCATCGCCAGAATCGGGCGCAAGTTGACCGATTCGGCCGCTTCCTGCGCGCTGAGTCCTTCGTCGCGCTTAAAAGCCATGAAGCGTTCCCACTGCGTGGCGCCGACGATCGTCGCCGTCAGACAACTGGCGACCAACAGCGGCATCCGCCAAGTTCGCGGGACCGACAAACCGGCGACGATCATGAGCCCCAGCGCGGCGCCGATCCAGGCGCACCGGGTCAACGTGCTGTAGACGCCCAGCCCATAGACGAGCGACAACGCCAGCAGCAGCGCTTTTCCGGCGCGGCCCCAGCGGGGCCAGAACATCAACAGGCTCGACCAGCAGATGCTCAGAAAGAAACCGCACCCGGCCGGATTCAACAGCGGTCCGCGGCCGCGGCCGAAGAAATTGAGATATTCGCGAGAGGCGATATAACGCGGATAAACCAGCCACCAAAGCTGCCGCGCTTCGGCGATGGCGGTGACGGCCAGATACAGTCCGAAGATCGCCAGGCAGGCGAACATCGCCCGCGAGGATCGTTCATCGAGCGGCGTTTGCCGCGCGATCCAATACATGCCCGCCGGCATGATGTAGAAAAACAACAGCCAGGCGACCGGCTGGCGCCCGCGGACGTGCCAGGCGTGCGTGAACGTGGAGATGAACACCACGCCCAAAAACGCCGCCAACAGCCAATCGCTCTTGGTCATCGGCCGCTTTTCGATCCAACCGCGGGCTCTGCTGACGGCGTAAACTCCCGCCAGCAACACCCACAATAGCCGATCGGCGGTGATCGGCACGGGGCCGGCCGGCAAGCTGAAGAAGGGGGAGCCGAAGCACGTGCCGGCCAGCAGCACCATCAGCCCGCCGGCCAGCAAGCCTCCGCGGAGCAACAGGATGGCGCCCCACACCAATCCTGCCAAACCCGCGATGACAATCAGGAAGGACATGCCGGTTACAACGCTACCTTGTCGCAGTAGATGCGGCATCCTTGCCGCTTTTACGCATGCGGCAGGATGCCGCATCTACGTTGTCACGACGGCTCTTTTCGAACGCCTGACGGAAAGATAGCCCACTGCCGGCGCCATTGCTCGGCGTCAACAACTCGGAAAGGCGGTGTGACTCCGCCTCGTTCTCGGCCGGCACGTTGGATTTCGCGTGCGGCAACGAAGGAACCGTGAGGAACAGCACGCCCACGCCAGTCGACATGCCGCAGCACATGCCCGCCAGGGCGATCATCGAGCGACTCGGACCCATCGGCCAGACGCCCGTAAACGGACCGTCGATGCGAGAGACCAGGCTCGAACTGCTCGCACCCGCCTTGCTGCTGCGAGCTTCGGCGTGCTCGCGGCGAGCGGCTTCGACCAGCGTCGTGTGGTGCTTGACTTCGGCCACGAGCGTCGAGTATTCCGCACGCACGCCGGCCAGCTTCTCCAGGCGTTGCCGCGTGGCGGCCAGTTGCTCGCCGAGCGAAGCAACGCGGTCGTTGGCCAGCGCCAAGTCGGCCTTCACGCCGCGAATGGCAATCGCCAGTTCTTCGTGCAAATGGCTGCCGATCTGCTGTTCGGCTTCACGAGCTGCTTGCAGCTTGGGGTGCTGCTCGTTCATCGAACCGGCCAATTCGGCGGTGCGAAGTTGGGCGTCGACGAGCCCCTCTTTGAGCCGCTTCAGCGAGGGTTGCGATTCGAGCAGGCGGCCGGGGGTGGCCAGCAGCCGGCCTTGATCGACGCGGGAGTCGCTCAGCAGGCCGAGCAGGCTCTCGTCATTTCGCAGGTCGAGTCGGGCCTTTCGCAACTCCGTCTCCAGTTCGAGCGAATTGCGCCGCAGGTCGCTGTCGGCGGAAGTCGATTCGTTCAGGTTGCGCAGCTCGGCCAGATCCCCGCCAACCTCCTGCTCCATCTTGGCCAGCCGCGAATTGGCGTTTTGCAAGTCTTTGTCGGTTAACGCAACGCTCTTGGACAACTCGTCGATCATGCTCTGGGCCTTCGCGTCGCGCAGGGTTTGGAACCGCTTTTCCAGGTTGTCGCAAATGGCCGTCGCCAGCTTCATCGCTCGGCGGCGGTCGTGGTCCTCGACTTTCAGGTACAAAACTTCCGTCTTGCCGAACTCGGCGCCCTTGGGCGGCGAAAGCTTGATCGCCTCGGCCAGCTCGGCGACGTCGAGCGGTTGCGGCCATTCGGCGGCGTCGCCGCCGGCGGGCGGGCCGACTTCGGCCAAGGCCAGGCTCAGCACGGCCGGGCTCTTGACCAATTCCAGAATCGTTTCCTGAGTGACCTTCATTTCGTCGGCTTCAGGGTAGCCTGCGGTCTCGCTGAGATTGCCGGCCGCCTCTTTGCGAACCAGCAAAGCCTGCGATGCCTGCCAGGTGTCGGGCCGAACAAAAGCATACGCTACTGCCGCCAACGACACCGCCAACGCCGGCACAATCCAGCGCCGGCGATAGATGTGCAAAACCCGCAGAATCGCTTGCGGGCAGATGTGGGTGGGGGTCGAATGGGCCATATTCATTTCATCCTTCGTGGAATGCTGCGTTGCGTCTGACGCTGAACTTCCATCTTCGCAAAGCCGGCGCCACGATCCGCGCGGCGAAAGTCGAGGAACGACTCCGCGGTTCTAAGTGGTCCGCACAAGAGCGGTTAGCTCAAGCCGAGTCCGCCGCCGCGGAAAGTCTCAAGCCGCCGATCGCGAGGCGATTCGTCGACGCAACGTTGAGGAAAATCAACGCGAAACGCCGCTTGCTCTGGCCCGGATTATTCACCGGCCCACGCTATGAGTTGACACAGCGCGTTCACACTAACCCGAAGCGCAAGCGAGGTAAAAGCGTTCCTATTCCTCGCTTGCGCTTCGGGTTGGTGTAGGCCGGCGAATAATCCGGGCTAGACCGCTGGGCAGTCCGAGCTTATCGCCCCGGCGGCTTGCTCGCCATCGCCAGTTTTGTAGGGCGGGCACTGCCCGCCGGAACCGCGCGCTTTTGCACCTGACGCCCGAACAGAAGCCCATGATTTGATTCTGTTCAATGCCGCAGGAGGCACTGGCCCGCGTGTTGGCTAGTAAAGGCTTTAGTTGTAGTTGTAGGGTGGGCACTGCCCCCCCTACGGAACTTAACGGAAGCGCGCAATGACATGAGGCGTCGGCGCGGCAGCCGATAACCCCGCGAGTCTCATTTGCAGTCGTAACGAGAGCGAGGGTGTTCTCGTGCCCATTGGGCCGCTGTTCTGCAAGCAATTCTGTTCGTACTGTTCATAGGCAGCCGTGGCGGCGGCATCGATCTGTAATCTATTCGCTTCCACAGACCAGCCGGCAAACAATCCTCTGCTCGGAGACGAGGGGGGAGAGGATGCACGTTTTCAAGCCGGCATTGGCGCCGAGAAAGTAGTTGTAGGGTGGGCACTGCCCACCGGGACTGCAATTACGCCCTGCCGAACGCGCTAAGCGCGAACGGTCAATCCAGTTATGAGCCGCGGTTGCGGGGTCCAACGGTGCGACCATGTGCCGTTCAACGCCAAGCAGAATTGGGACGCTACGACACGTCTGGTGGGCAGTGCCCACCCTACGAAACTATTCGTCAGAGTCCCTTTGTCGCGGCGTCTGCGACCTCTTTCACGTACAATAGGATATTCGCGTGGCCCGCGCCTTTGACGACGACCGGTTCGACGTGCAGATACTCGCGCGC
Organism: Pirellulales bacterium; assembly: GCA_035532215.1. Lineage (GTDB taxonomy): Bacteria > Planctomycetota > Planctomycetia > Pirellulales > JAICIG01 > JAICIG01. The sequence continues at coordinate 12,662 of DATKRK010000161.1, forward strand.
GGCCCACTGCTCCCATTCCGGCCGTATCGCGTCGTCCTTTTCGCCGCAGACGTAGACATACTCGACCTTCGGCAATTCCTTGAGCGGGCAAACCTCCGACATGCCGGGGGCGCTCTGCGAGGTCGCGCGTAATCTCCGTCGCGAAGACTTCTTCGAAATCGAATGCCTCTCGGAACGACTTGCCCGGCCACGGCACGACGGCGTTGATCATCACGATCCGCCGTATCGGACGCTCGGCTGCCACGAGAGGCATGAACATACCTTGGTTGGAGATGCCGACGAGGACGATGTCGCCTTCGACATCCTTCAGCGCCTCGACCATCGCTTTCGCCCGGTCCTGATTGGGCGTCTTGGTTTTCGGCGAGCGAACAATTTTGCACGAATAGCCGCGCTTTTCGAACTCCGCTTTTAGCGGACCAAACCCCAGCGCCCCGATCACGCCGTCGTAGCCGTGGAACACAAACGTAATCTCGGCCTTTCCCGGATCATCGGGACGGGACGCCTCCTTGACCGCCGCGTCGCCATCCGCTGTCGCTTCCTGCGCCCCGGCCGAGCCGGGGGCAACGAGGCTGGACGCGCACGCGACAAGGCCCAAGATCCAACGGTTCATCGGGCGCCTCCTTTATCCGCGGAGGGGCAGGAATACGACGACTTGGTCCCTGATCTCTTCCTCCGGCATGTACTCCGCAATGAGCAGGATGTCATCGATGGCCGAGCTAACGGATTGCTCATTCGTCGTGGCGATCAGGCCAGGCGCTGGATCTCGCGCAGCCGCCCGTTGGTAGGCGAAACCGACCATCGTGTTACGGTCGTTAGTGATAAGGACTCGACGCTCCGCCGCGGCCCAGGCCAGGACCTCGGGGTCGGGCGTGCCCTCCGGCAGGGCGTCCTGGACGCGCACCAAGTCGATTTCCGGTAGACGGCGGCGCAGCCCGCGGATGATCTCCCCGTGGACGTCGGCGTCACTGGCCAGTCGGAGCATCGGCCTTTTCCCCGGCGCCGCGGCGGGCAAGCAACTCTTCCCGCGAGACGCGCGGGCGCTCGGCTTCGATCTTCGCCCGCAATGCCCCGGCTTCCTCTTCGCGCCGCTTCAGGTAGGCCCGCACCTCGTCGCGGCGGCGGAGATAATAAGCGATGACGGCGTACACGTCGGCCAGCGCCAGAGTATCGTAGGCGCGGACCATATCTTCCGCCGACATGCCGTTCTCGTATTGCTCGACGATCAAGTCGAGGCTGACGCGGCTGCTGCCGACACGGACGACGCCTCCTTGGTCTACCCGCAGCGGAGGAGGTTCGGCAAGTAGCGGCAGCCCGTTCGTCGGGTTGGTCATCGGTCACCTCTCAATCGGGCCCGGGTCCATCGCGCCCTTAGGCGGTTCGCGCCCCATGTTTATTTTAGCATCTTCTGCAGGAGGCGGACATTCGGGAGGCGTCCGAGCTTGCGGCCGACATTCTTCGGTTGTTTGCGGGCAATGCCTCCCGGAACTGCAATGACGCGCTGCCGAACGGTCTGAGCGCGAACGGCCAATCAAGTTACAAGCCGCGGTTGCGGCATCCAACGGTGCGACCATGTGCCGTTCAATCGCCAAGCGGAATTGGACGCTGCGGCAGTTCTGGTGGGCATTGCCCACCCTACCAAACTTCCGCGATCAACAGGTTTCGTGCAAGAATAACCGATCTCCCTCCCGTCCAATCCACTTCTTCGCAACCAGTGCCTCGATTATGTCTCCATCATGATTTTTATCAATTTGTTCCGTCCACTCACGTCGCAACCCCTTGTAGCCTAACCCGTGGAATTGGACAAGAAGCTGCAAGAACCACCTGTGTTTAAAGACCGGATAATCACAGTAGCGGATCGCACAACATGCGAATCTCTCCCGTAGTAAGACGAGCATCGGCAGCCACGTGACAAACTGTCGAAGCATGGGACGAATGATGGTGTCACGTACTTTAGCATCGCCTAAGACTCGCCGGTATTCGCTTTCGCGGTCGCCTAGACCTCCCCCGAGCATTCCGACCGCAAACCAGAAATGCTTCATCCCATCGAGAATAAACTCTTGCTCAGCAGTAATGGCTTTGCGAAAGGCGCTAGACCTCTCGCCATGTCTCCTGGCGCTCCGTAATCTTGCCGGTCTGTCCATCGAAACCCAAAGGGGCCACCAGTGCGTTTCGTTGCGTTTGAAATTATCTCGCCGCATTCGGTAGATGATCACCTCGCCAGGATAATCGGCTATCGACACCATATCCGGCGGCGCGCACTTACCAATGCCGCCTGCCTTCCAGGCTCGCTGCAAGAAGCGACGCCAGGCGGCGCGTGTCGCGGCGGCGTCTCCGTAAAGGAACTTCGGGAACAACGGCAACGCCGCTTGATTACGCGAAATTCCCACGTTTCGTTTAATCATTGCGTGTCAAGCCATTGGCTCCCCATTCGGACCCGTCGGAAACTGCGGGGCAGATAAAGCAGACCAGTCCATTTCCTCCAGCACCTATCGAGGAGTCATGATTCCGCTATCCATAGTTGGACCCGTTCCCTTGATGTCCTCCCTTTATGTCCTCTGGCGAGGACCCGGAGGCTGACGCCTCCGGCTCGCCTGATTGCCAGCAGCGCGGACAGCGAGCGATGCGCGGATTAAAGCAAAATCTCCCGCACCACTCGCCCGTGGACGTCGGTCAGGCGGAAGTCGCGGCCGCTGTAGCGATAGGTGAGCCGCTCGTGATCGATGCCCAACAGGTGCAGAATCGTGGCGTGCAGATCGTGAACGTGGACCGGGTCTTTGACGGCGCGATTGCCGAACTCGTCGGTTTCGCCGAAAGCCAGCCCGCCTTTCACGCCGCCGCCGGCGAGCCAGGAAGTGAAGCCGCGGCTGTGATGGTCGCGCCCTTTGGCGCCTTGCGACCAGGGAGTGCGGCCGAACTCGCCGCTCCAGACGACGAGCGTCTCGTCGAGCAGGCCGCGACGCTTGAGATCGCCGATCAAGGCCGCGATCGCCCGGTCGCTTTGCTCGGCGTGCTTGGCGTGGTTCATGATGTCGCCGTGGTCGTCCCACGGCTGACCGCCGCCGAAGTAGACCTGCACCATCCGCACGCCGCGCTCCACCAGGCGCCGTGCGACCAGACAGGCGTCGGCGAACTGGCCGGGACCGTAGGCTTCGCGCGTGGCGGCCGTTTCGCGGGCGAGGTCGAACACGTCCTGGGCGGCGAATTGCAAGCGGAAGGCCATTTCGAGCGATTCGATGCGAGCTTCCAACTGGCCGTCTTGCCCGCGAGCATCGAGGTGTTCGCGATTGAGCTGCTGCAGCAGGTCGAGCTGCTTGCGCTGGGCGTCGGGCGGCAGGTAGGCGTTGTGAACGTGCTGGATCACCGATTGCGGATCGATCTTGCCGTTGTTGATATGGCAGCCTTGAAACACGCCCGGCAAAAAGCTGTTGCCCCACAGTTGCGGGCCGACGACCGGCTTGCCGGGGCAGAGCACGACGTAGCCCGGCAGGTTCTGGTTCTCGGTTCCCAGGCCATAGGTCAGCCACGAGCCCATCGATGGCCGCGTCGGCTGCGTGTGGCCCGAGTTCATCAACAACAGCGCCGGCTCGTGGTTGGGAATGTCGGTGTACATCGAACGAATCACGCAGATTTCGTCGATCACCCGGGCCGTGTGCGGGTACAACTCGCTGACGTCGACGCCGCTGCGGCCGTGCTTGGCGAACTTGAACGGCGAGGGGAAGAGCTTGCCGACGGTCCGCTGGTAGTCTTTGGTCAACTCTTCGGGCTGTTGCCCGGCGTATTTTTCCAGCGAGGGCTTGGGATCGAACGTATCGACGTGCGAGGGGCCGCCGTTCATGAACAGGAAGATCACCCGCTTGGCCCGCGGCGCGTAGTGCGGCGGCTTGGGCGCCAGCGGGCTCGCGGCCGCGCCGCTCGTCGCCGCTTGCGCGGCCCCGGCGCCGGCGCCGAGCAGGCCCGCATCGGACAAGACCGTCGCCAGGCCGAGCGTTCCGAAGCCGGCGCCGACGCGGGAGAGGAAGGCGCGGCGGGAAGGCAGGTCAGAGTGAACGAGCGCGGAACTCGGAGCGCGGAGTGCGGAGCGATGTCGGTCGTGCTTTATCATAGGTTAATCCTTGTTTTGCTCCGCGCTCATTAGCAGGGTGCCTGGCGGCAGAGCGAAGCGATGCCCCAGCGACCAGGGGCTTCGCCTAGGCTCTGCCGCCAGGCAC
>DATKRK010000162.1:0-2748 GCA_035532215.1 Pirellulales bacterium
ACGCTTGGCTGAGTCCCATCCCAGACAGCGACCTGGGCCGCTCGGCGCGCCACGTTGCACGCGAGTGCCCATTGGCGCGCGCTTCGGACCGGGGTTTCTTGCCGCTGTCGCTCGACGACTACTTGGCGTTGCTCGATTGGAACGGGTAGTCGACGAGCACGACGTCGCCGCGGTTAACGCTCATGGCTTTTTGGCGGCTGTCGTGTTCCCGCCGCGTTGACTTCAGTTTCTTAATCTGCCCATGTACGACAACTGGAGGAGCGAGGGTTGCTGTGGGAGGCGGTGAGCGGCGGCGGGGCGAAGACGCTCAGGTCCATGTGTACGAAGCGGCGGCGGTCGACTTCGACGGCGCCCACATCGGCGAACTCACGCCGGGCAGGATCCCAACGCGTCGTTTGGCTCGCCGGCGGATGGCAGACCATCCACACGCGGCCGCGCAGCGCCGCGGCCTGCACGGCCTCGCGAGGCGACTTGGCGTGAATCACATTCCTGGCATGGCCAAAGTACGCTTCGTAGACCTCCGGCTGCGAGACCCACAGCGAATCGCCCTCATTCCAGTGCGCATGCACATAGTCGAACGCTTGGCGAAATTCGACCGACGGCTTGGCGACGACGGAATAAAGCGCGGTCCGCAGGCCGCCGGCGAGCAGTAACAGCACGGCAATTGCCGGAACCAGACGCGGCGCGCGATTGTGGAAGTGCCCGGCCGCCGTTTCCAGACCTTGGGCGGCGCACAGCCATAGTCCCGGCAACAGGAAGGCGAGCAGCCGGTTGCCCAAGGGATACAGATGCAAGGCAGACGCCAGGCAGGCCAGGCATGCGGGCATCGTCAGCAGAATCGACAAAGCCGGTCTCCGCCGCCAGCAGCTTGCCAAGCCGATGGCTGCCAGCAACGCCATGGGGATGCCGATGCCTTGCACGCCGTAGCCGCCCGCCTCGACGAGCTTGGTAAGAAGCCACGTGACGGCCGCCGCCGGCGACGACAAATCCATGAATTCGGCCGCCCAAAACGATTGCTGATAGGGCGTGTTGTGATGCCGCGCCGCCGCCAGCCAGACGAGCAGCGAGGAAGCGAGGAGCGTCGCCGGCATGATCGCTGCCAGCAAGTAGTCGTCGCGGCGGCGATTTTCGATCGCCGTCGCGATCAACGCCACGCACGCGCCTCCCAGCACGAACACGCTGGGAAACGAAAGCCACGGTCCCAACACTGCGGCCGCCACGATCGCCAGCCGGCTCACCGATCTTGCCCGGGCCGACGCCGCCGGCGACAGACAGAGGGCGCCGGCCAGCAGCACGGCCTCGGCCATGAGGACATCGGTGCTGTAGGGCTTCACCTGATAGGTCAGGTGCAGCAGGCAACTCGATACGCACGCGCAGCCGAGGGCCCAAAGCCAATAAGCGCCGCCGCACACGACGCGGGCCAGTGGCACCATCAACGCCAATGCCGCCAGGCTGGCGACGAGCGCCGGCAGCCGCATGGCCAGCTCCGACGAGCCGAGTGTTACATAGCAAGATCGCAACGCCCAGAGGAACAGCGGCGGCGCCGCCTGCTCGTGAGTCAATGGGCCGACGAGATCGGCGAACGATTTGTTGAAGATGTTCAGGAGCAGGTATGCCTCGTCGTGCCAGAACGACGTCGCGGCCAGGTATTGCCGCAGGCGTGCGGCGAAGCCCAGCAGCAAGAGCACGCCGACGATGAATTGCGACCGCCGAGGCGCTTGCCAGATTCGCCGCGCGTGGAGCGGATCATCGCCGTGAAAGAACGGTAAGCGAGTGCAAGGTGCCGCTTGCATGGCGCAGCTACGGAGCAGGGCCGAAAAGCAACGTCCGCGACAATCGCGGGCCGCGAAGATTAGCCGTTCTCCGCGTGTCCGTCAACCTGCCGTGCTTCCAACGGACTGTTGTTCGCCCGCGATGGCCCGATACCGCACGGCCCCGCCCACCTCTCTAAAGGGGGTGGCCAAGATCCGCATTGACCCAAGTGCCGAGGCGGGCTACCTTTGCCGCCTCTTTGCGATGATCCGGGCGCGGTCCAGCCTCCTCTTCGCTTTGCCCCGGAAGCGCAAAACCTACCCTGACGGCCTGTCCACGGATGGACTTTCGACGCAACATAGCCACGGTCGGCGCGCTGCTCGTCTTGACTTGCCTGGTGCAAGTCTGGACGATTTGCCGCGCCGTCGTGCCGGCCCAAGACGCCGTCCGCTACCTGATCGTGGCGCAGGGCATCGAACGCGACGGGCTGCGGGCCACGCTTCAATCGCAGCCCGAACAACCGCTGTTTCCCGCCATGGCCTGCCTCGTGCATCGCGGGCTTTCGGCGGTCGATTGGATCGACGCGGGAAATTGGGCAGTTTGTTTGCAGGTCGCGGCAACCATCCCCCTGGTTCTCTCCGTCCTACCGGTCTACGCCCTGTTCTGCCGGCTGCACGGCGGTCGGGCGGCACTCGTCGGCGGGCTACTTTACTGCCTGCTGGGCGGCATCGCCCGACTCGGCGCCGACGGTTTGAGCGACAGTACGCACCTGGCACTTTTCTGCCTGGCGACCTGGGCCGCGGCCAACTACTTCGGCGGCGTACACCCCAGGCGCAGCGTAAAGCTTCGCCGAACCCGTCCCCATTTTCACACTAACCCGAAGCGCAAGCGAGGTTTTGCCGCCTTTTCACGTTCCTCGCTGGCGCTTCGGGTTGGTGTACGGGGCCCGCGTACCGAGTTCGGCGAAGCTTTACAAAATGACGGTTATCGCGGCTC
>DATKRK010000163.1:0-71724 GCA_035532215.1 Pirellulales bacterium
TGGGACCGAGCGGGAAATCGGAGCCAGTTTCGAGCGTCAGGGGAGAGCCAGTGAAAGCTTGGCTCGTCTCGTTCGAAGGCGCATTTCTTAAGCCGTCTTGTTCTCTGTCTTGTTCCGGCGCGAACGCTTAAGCTGACGTGACAACCGGTTTCGCGTTTCGATAAGCGCCCGAGGAGAACGTCAAGAGCATTCTCCTCGGGCTTTTCCCTTGGGAGAAGAGGCTCCCGTGGGCTCTCGCCAGCCTGGTTCAAACCAGCGGCGCTCCGCTAGAGGCCGCCAACCACGTGCCAGGACTTGCTTCCGCCGCGGCTGCGGACGGAAGTTCGTTCCGCGTCGCTCGAACCAGCGCTATTGTCGGGATGCGGAGTGCCGGAAGCTGCTCCGCCGCTGGCAGGCCGCCCGCCGCCAGGCCAAACGCCGCCAAGACGATCAAGTCAAAGCCCAACACGCCGCCGCCGAACGAGCGCGCCGTGAGAGAGCGAAGTCCTCGCCCCAACCCACTGGCAAGGCCGACCTTGCGCCCGCGCGTGGTCACGCGGCAGAAATTTTTTTTCGCTCCCCCTCTGCGACCGGCCCGGCTGCCATGAACACCCGCAAGCCTCCGTCCGCAACCCGGCCAAGTATTGCAGCCACGAGTGCCGTCAGGCCGTCCGCAACGTCTTGGACCGCGAACGCAAGTGGAAGGCCCGCGGCACTTTGGACGGCCGAAAGAAGCGCGCCCTGGAGTACCGCGCGGCTCGACAGCGGCGGAAGGCGTCTTCGTGTCGAGGGCCGTCGGGAAGTCCGTCTCGTGCCCCGCCCGCTTCGTGATCGGCCGCTGCGCCGGTCGTCACTTATCGCTTTCTAGCCGCCCCAGCGGCTAGCTTGCACTCCTTGTTCCTCAAGGAGCAGATCGCGGCGCAGCCGCCGGTCTCGATCGATTCACCCGGACCGCGGAGGCTGCCATGAACGTCGCCCTCTGGGCGGAGGTCCGCCGTCTCAAAGAGATTGAAAAGCTGTCCGAGCGGAAGATCGCGCTGCGCCTACACTGCTCTCGTCACAGCGTTGCCAAGGCCCTCCGCCTGGAGCAGCCGCCGACGACCGAGGCGGTTCACCGCGGCAGCCTTCTGGAACCCTACCTGAGCAAGATCGACGCGCTCGTGACCAAACATCCCGATCTCTCCGCGGTCCGCATTCACGAAGAGATCGCCCGCGGTCCCGATGGTTTTACCGGCATGCGACCACCAACGAGCGGCCGGTCGACCGCTTCCAGACCGAGCGCTCGCTGCTGCGCGGCTTGCCGTCGCTTCCTTTCGACGCCGACGAAGTCGTGCCGGCCGTGGTCGGTCCGCACGCGCGGATCGAATTCGACGGCAATCGTTATTCGGCGCCGCCCCAGTTCGTGCGCAAGTCGGTCATGATTCGCGCGGACCGCAGCCAGGTCGCGGTGCTGCACGAGGGACAGGTCATCGCGCGGCACACTCGCTGTTACGATCGCGGCCAGCCGATCGTGCTGCCGGACCATCGTCTGGCGGCGTTGGAACACCGCGCGCGGTCCGGCCCCACTTCGCTGGAACAAGAGTTCGACGCGCTGGGAGCCGTGGCGCGCCAGTTTCATCTGGAACTCAGGAAACGCCCCGTGAACACTTCCCTTCACCTGCGGCGGTTGCTCAAGCTGGCGCGGCTTTACGGGCCAGCCGAGGTCGTGGCCGCGCTGGCGCGCGCCGCGCAACTCGGCACATACGACGCGGCCTACGTCGAGAACCTGCTGTTGGCCGAGCGTCGGCGGCGGCAACTGCCGAGTCCCACGCTGCCCACTCCACAACGCCGCGAGCTGATCGACGAGATCCAGCTCGATCCAGCGGATCCCGCGGTTTACGACCGCCTGTTTCAACTCCCTTCCGAGGACGACCCTGACGCGGCGTAACGACGATGCCGACTCTCAACTCGATCGCGACCTGGCGGAATTGAAGCTGCTTCGAATCGCCCAGTCTTACCGCCAGGTGCTGGACGAGGCCGCCCGCAAAGGTAGTTCCCCGCTGGAAGTGCTGCGTATGCTGATCGGCCTGGAGGCCGCCGCCCGGCAGCAGCGCGCCTTGGCCCGCCGCATTCGCGAAGCGCGGCTGCCGCCGCTGAAAACGCTGGCCGACTACGATTTCACTTACCCCAAGCGCATCCCCAAGGAAGCCCTCGTGCGGCTCTTCGACTGCGCCTTCGTGGACCGGCACGGATGCGGCGTTTTGATGGGCCCCACGGGGACCGGAAAAACACACCTGCTCACCGCCTTGGCTTACGTGGCGTGTGAGAAAGGATGCTCGGTGCGTTACACGCGGGTCGTCGACATGCTCAATCACCTGACGGCCGCCCAGATCAACGGCGCCTTGGGCAAGGTCTTAGGGGCTTACGTTCGTCCGTCACTGCTCCTCCTCGATGAGCTGGGTTATCTGCCCATCGACAAGCGCGGGGCCGTGTTCGACGTGGACAACACTCTCGCGACCGCCTTGATCGACCGGCTGATGCACCACGGGGAGGCGCTGGTCATTCAAGGAAAGAGTTATCGCATGAGAGACAAAGATTCCGACTCGCCCAGCGCGTGACCGAAGCGGCGCGACGCCGCGTCGGTGGCGAGCGAGTCTCGGCGAGTTGCCTTCGCCTTGATCGACGGGGATGCCCAGCCCACCCTTGAGCGAACTGGCCTTTCGGCGGTGGCCCCGCCGATCACGGCTCTTCTCACCGAGCCCGCCTCACGCCACTACGCCGCACGCGACCCCTCAGTCAGGCCACAACCCGACGCAGCCTTGCACTCCGCGTTTTTCCACTGCGTGCCGAGCCGGTTCGTTCCCCGCCGACCTGCCGCGCGCCGCCTCAAGCGGCTCCGCCTTCACGCTCGAAACTGGCTCCGATTTCCCGCTCTGTCCCAGTTCGCTTGAAACTGTTCGTCGTTGCTCCTCTGCCAAGCCAACACGCGCTTGTCCGGGGCCGAGCGAAGCCAGATTTTGTAGTCGCCCCCCAGCCACGGCACGCAGGCGTCGAAAGGGCCCCAGATCCGATTCATCCATTCGCCCGACTTGAACAGGATGGCGAAGCTGTCGAAGGGCCGATCCTCGAGTCCGGTCTCGATTTGGATGAACCGCTCGAACTTCCATCTCTATTTTCGAACGCGCAGGAACAGCACGTAGAGTTCCCGATGGAAGACGGCGTGTTCCAGATGCGCTTGGGGAAAACTGCCTAACAGTAGAGCCATCGAGAGACAGAAGGCGAGCTTCGGGACGAAACCCGCCGATCCAATAGGTGCGAAAGCGAATAACGCGCCGCAGATGATCCCCCGGCGCTGGCGATTGCGAACGGGTTCCAGCGGCAATCGGTCATATCGTCCTGGCCCGGGCCGATGATTGCCGGTTGCTCGATCGTCGTCGGGATCGCACAAGCTCACAATGGCAGCCGGCTTTGCTCGCAGGGCCAGGCGTGTCCAGCCGTTATCGCCGTTGGCCAGGCAACAAGGGCGGGGCTGCGGAGGAACGACTCCTCTCCGGCGATGGCGGCCGAGACGTTAAGGCGCGCCCCGGACCACTCCGATCCTCTCACTCGATCCGTCCGCCTCAGTGCGCCGTCAGTGCGGCGCGCTTCTCTTCAATCAGGTGCAGCAGCGCCTTTTGCGGATCGGCGAACTTCTTGATCCCTTCATCCATCAGGGTTTGTTCCAGTTTTTCCATATCGACCAGGCGGTCGATTTCGTCCAGCACCTGCTGGCTAGGCATTTCGTCGATGCGCCGCGTAATGGTGCGGCCGCTGTTTTCGACAGCGTCGTTCGTGGCGGGCGGGTTCGTTTCAATGTCGCTGCCGGCGAATGCCTCGACGTACTTCCAAGGGGCGTCTTCGGGCTTTTTCGTCCCGGTGCTGGCGAAAATCATTTCTTGCGCAAGCGGGGCGCCCTTGTCGGCCCAGAAGGCCGTGTTGGCTTGCCAAATGCGCTTGGCGTTGACGATGCCGACCATGCCTTGCGCCGCCGGCGAAAGCTGGGGCACGGCTTTCTCGGTGTAGACATCGAGCCGCGAAACAAAGATGCTGTACACGCTCTTGAAATGCTTCAAGCCCGCTGCTCGCCGCTGCGCGCCGCGCCAAACGGCATCGCGGGCGGACTCGTACTGCCGCATCGAGAAAATCAGCGTCACGTTCAAGGTCACCCCGGCCGCAGCCAACTCTTCCACGGCGCCCAAGCCCGCGGGCGTCGCGGGGACCTTGATCATCCGATTCCGATGGCCGGCCGACCATTGCTTGCCCAGCTCGATATACCGCGCGACGCGCGTATCGTGGGGGATGTTCGCCGCCGGGTCTTCCAGGAGGGGATCGAGTTCGAAGCTGACGTAGCCGTTGTTGCCGCCCGTTTCCTGCCACACGGGCGAAAAGACGCCCTGGGCTTCGCGAACGAGGTGGTCGGTCAATTTCCAGGCGATTTCGACGTCATCGTGGCCGTCGCGCATCAAGCGATCGAGGTCGTCGTCGAACCGACCGGTCTTGATCAGGTCGGCGATGATGATCGGGTTGGAGGTCGCCCCGCTCGCGCCCAGTTTGCGGTTCTTGGCGACCAGATCGGGGTCGATCGAGTCAAGCCACAGTTTGGTGCCGCAAGCGATCAGACTCTGAAGAGGAGATGTCATGGGCGTCTGCTCCAATAACCAAGGTCCGGAATAGTCGGGCGTTCGCGCGCCGCAGGAGACTTCGTCAAAGATACCAGACCCGCCCCAATTCGCCCACCCTGATATTGCGAAACTCGGCCCTCGGTAATTGTTTGCGCTCAGTTATTCAATCTGCGACGCAAGGCTATTCGCCCGCGATCACCAGCGCCGCCGACTGACCCATTGGCGCCTGATTGAGCAGCAACGCCGTCGCCGGTCGCCCGCCGAGGGGCTCGCCGTGGATCACGTTGACCTGGCACTCGGGATCAGCTCGTTCGTAGTTCAAAGTGACGGGCGTCTGGCCGTGCTCGAATGCCAGCAGGCTCACGACCATTTCGACTGCGCCGGCTGCGGCGCCCAAGCTGCCGAAATAGCTCTTGGGGGCGGTGACCGGAACATCGGCCAATTCGGCGCGGATCGCCCGGGCTTCGGCGCGGTCGTCATCGATCGTACTCAGTCCGTGAGCATTAACGTGCCCGATGTCGCGCGGGGTAAAATCGGCCATGCGCATGGCGGCGGCGATGGCGCGCCGCGTGGCGGCGCCCTCGAGCGGTCGCCCGTTTTCGCGGGCCTCGAACGAGTTTCCAAAGCCGCGAATGCTGGCCAGGATTTTGGCCCCTCGCGCGAGGGCGTGTTCGCGAGTTTCGAGGACGAAGGCTGCGGCGCCTTCGCCATTGACGAAACCGTCGCGATCGGCATCGAACGGCCGCGAGGCGTGCTGCGGATCATCGTTGCGGCGTGATACGGGCAACAGCGAACTGCGGACCCAGAGCGTCGGATGGATGCGGCTGCACGCGCCCCCGGTGATCATCACGTCGGCGTGGCCCCGCTCGATTATTCGGCAAGCTTCCGACATGGCGATCAGGCTGGAGGCTTCAGCGAGCGAATGCGAGTTGTTCGGTCCGCGAGCATCGTGGGCGATGGCGATATGGCAAGCCGGCATATTTGGCAAATACTTCAGCATCCAGAGGGGAAAAACCTCCTCCATAGCGTATTTTCCCCAGAGCTCGAAGTCGAATCGGCCCTCGACGGTGCAACGGCGAAAGGCGTTTTCGACGTCTTCCAACTGGCAGTGCATCAGATCGGCGCCGAAAACGACGCCAAAACGCTCGGGATCGAGCTGAACGTCGGTCAGTCCGGCGTCGGTCCTCGCCATGTCGGCCGCCGCCACGCCAAATTGGATGTCTCGCGACATGACTTTCAGGCTCTTGCGCGGCTTGACGTACTCCTTCGGGTCGAAATTCAGCACTTCAGCCCCGAAGTGTAAAAAGGCGCCGCTGGTGTCGAAGCAAGTTAATGGGCGAACGCCGCTCTGCCTGGCGCAAAGTGAATTCCACACGGCATTCGTGCCGATGCCGATAGGGCAGATAATGCCCAAGCCGGTAATAACCACTTCTCGCGCCGGAGACATGCTTTACTGAACTAGAATTTCCAGGGCCTCAACGTCCCACGCGGCTTCGACGTCCAGCCCAGGCGGCGAGACGGAACTTATTGGCAGAATTGAACCTATGCTATCTGTTGCGATTCATTGCAGCAAGGCGGCGGCGCCTTGGCGGTGCCGGCTAGCTGGTTATCGGCTCTCGAGCAATGCGTCAAATAGGTTGAATGGGGTGTTTGCGCTTGCTTTTTCCGACGCACTCGGCAAAGAATACGAGCGACTGAAAAGCATCTGCTATCGACAAGCTTTTTTAACCAAGAATCGCGGAGCTTCAGCCTGATTTTGGGGGTTGGGCGGCCGCGTCGAGGCTGAAAACGAATGCTTCGTAGCGCTGATTGTTCGACGAGTTTCTCGATTCGCGAAGCTCGCGAGATCGTCAAGGACCTGTTTACGCCGCGTCCGGCGGTCTATTGGACCGACTTTTTGCTGTCGATGGGCGTCGGTTCCCTGTGTTTTCGACTCGAGCACCGCCGGGCCGAGCCGTTTTCGGCCTTGCAGTTTGGCTTGTACATCGTGGCCTGCCTGGCCTTCTATCGCGCGGCGCTGTTCATTCACGAATTGGTTCACTTGAAGGGCGACGCCTTTCGCAACTTCCGGATCGCCTGGAACGCGCTGTGTGGCATTCCTTTTCTGATGCCATCGTTCCTCTATTACACGCACATGGCCCATCACGCCCGTATGCACTACGGCACGCCGGACGACGGCGAATATCTGCCGCTGGGCACGGGGCCGACGCGGCGCATTCTGAAATACCTGACTCAGCCGTTCGTGATTCCGATTCTGGGCGTGCTGCGTTTTCTGGTCTTTACGCCGCTGGGCTGGATCAGTCCCGGCTTCCGGCGTTTCGTGCAGCAACGGGCCTCGTCGATGGTCATGGATCCCGGCTACGTCCGCCCTTTGCCGACGCGGCGGGAATTGCGTTACTGGCGGTGGCAAGAGGCGGGGTGCTTTCTGTATGCGGCGGCTGTCGCAGCGCTGTTCATTTCCGGCCGTTTGCCGCTGTCGCTGCTGCTGCAGGGCTACCTGACCGCGTTGGGCATCATCACGATCAATCACGTCCGCACGCTCGGCGCCCATCGTTTCTTGCATCGCGGAGAGACGATGACGTTCGTCGACCAGTTGCTCGACTCGCTCAATTACGCTCGGCATCCGGTGATCTCCGCTCTCTGGGGCCCCGTGGGGCTGCGCTTTCACGCGCTGCACCACTTGTTCCCCTCGATGCCATACCATGCGTTGCCCGAGGCTCACCGGCGCCTGATGGCGAAACTGCCCGCCGACTCGCCGTATCGGCAAACCGAAAGCCCGAGCTTGTTCGCCGCGCTGCGGGACTTATGGCGGCGGGCCAAGGCTTCGCAAGCGACGGGCGACGCCCTGCGGGGCGAAGGCGTCGTGGTTTCGCCCGTCGGCGCTTTGGACGATCGCGAGCGGTAAGCAAGCCGTCAGCCGGCCAGACCGGTGCAGCAGACTTCGCCGCTGCCGCGCAGCCACAGGAATGACTTCCGCCAGCAAATGGCCGGCCCATCGTGCAAGTTTCGGGCAGTCAGGCCGCAAACCGGATGCTGTGCGCTCCGGACCTACTTTCCGCGCCGCTTCTTTTTGGCCGCCTCGATCTTTTTCTGCATCAGCGACTGCTTCGAGGGCGGCGTCGCCAGGGGCGAGAGCGTGGTCATGGGCAAAACGCCCAGCGTTTCGTCGTCCGGTACGAAGAAAGGCATCGGCAATTGGGCCAGGCGGATTTTCAGAATCTCGAATACCTGCTGGCGCACTTTCTTCTCGGTCAACTGGGCCGGATCTCGCACGGTGAGAAAGCCCGGATCGAGCTTCTCGACGTGCTCGTAAATCGTGCTCTTGCCGTCCTTGCCGGTCCACTTGATCCGCAGCTCGCCCGCGGTGCTTTGCACGGAGCGCCCCGTCGGCGTACCGCCGCGGGCGAGCGGATTGAACCGACTCGCTCCTTTGATCTCCTGCAAAGTCTTGCCGACGCCCTCGGAGTACTGCACGGCCATCGCCGTCGCCCCGCCGTCGGCCGCCTCCAAGCCGTCTTCGGCCAGGCGTTCGGCCAACGCATTCTCGATCGATTCCTTGGCTTCGGCCGGCTTGCCGAAACGCACTTCGCCAACTTTGACCTTGACCCTCACCTTCTCGCCCGGCTTGACGGCGGCGGGTGCATCGGCATAGAAGGCCTCGAGCGTCTTCCGCAGCTTTTCGGCCGGAAACGGCACGACCTCGATTTTTCGTTCGCCGTTGCCGCCGACCGAGGTGATTAGTCCGGCCGGGGTGAGGATCCGCCGCCAATGACTGAATTCGAGCTGACCTTGGCGGTACGTCCAGACCATCAGCCCGGTCTCGCGCTCGATGAACCCAGCGCCGGCCCAGAGAAAGCCGGCGGGTTTCTCGACGAACTCGATATGCGGTCCCTTGTACGAGGCCGGGTGCAACAAGGCCGACTTGGCATGGGCCGACAGGTCATGGCGAAGCTTGAGCTCGCCCGCGTTCATGTCGTATACGGCCAGCACCGAACCGTGGGATCCGTCGGATAGGCAGGCAATCTCCTTTCCGTCGGGCGAGAACCGCACGCTGTCGATGCTAACGTGCTGTCCGTCCTCCGTCTTTGCCACGGGCGAGATCTCGCCCTGCAATTGTCCGGTTTGCAGGCTGTAAATCCGCACCTCGGGAAGCACGATCGACGCCAGCCAGTTCCGGCCCGGGCTGATGTCGTAACGGCGATCGCCCGAAAGGTTCTTGTCCAACTCGAATTGCCGCAGCGGCTTGCCCGAGTGGGCGTCCCAGATGCGCAGATGATAGACGAACTTGCCGCCCAATTGACCGAACGTGTAGGTTAGCACTTCGCCCGCGCCGGCGAAGTCGAGGATCGTCATCGAAAGGTTGCGCTCGTCGGCCATGAAAGACGTCAACTGCTGGCCGGTCTCCAGCGACCAGACTTGCACGTCGTTGGCCCGTTGCCGATCGAGCACGGCCAACGCCAGGTACTTTCCATCCGCGGACACGGCGCGCCGGGTGGCTTTTTCAGGACGACCGCTGACGCCTCCCACGCGTTTGCCCGTCGCAAGGTTCCACAGTTCCGCCCGATCGCTCTCATAGGCGTCGAGAGACGTCACGCAAAACTCGCTGGCGCCGCCTGGAAACAACACTTCTTCGAGCCTCGGCGGCTGCGGAATCGACGTCGAAAGCGATGCCGGCCATTCGACCGCTTTCGCCGGCAGGTCGGCAGTCACCTTCCAGCGACTCGCCGCGCCGCCAGCCGGTTCCGCCGCCAACAGACTCGCCGCCGAGCCGGCGCACGCCATCCACGTTGCGCAGCCCAGTGCAAGAAAGATTGCGACGCGCCGTGTCAGATGGTTGTTTTTGCCTTCCGCCAGAGAAACGAGTGAAGTGCAATTGCAGGTCGACATGGCATCAAGCTCCTTGCCCGGGGATGATCGCGTCGATCGAAACCAAGCCGCGCGGAACCGCGCCGGCGTGCCGCAGGCATTTATACTGCTGGTATGCCAATAATTCAATAAAATTGTTTTAGCGCAGCGGCGATCAACCGTTTTCCCTGGGCACGGCAGGGAAGCTTGGCGGCGAAAACTCCGCGCGGTCGCCAAGACGATGAGCGTGCGGCGCGTTCATCCGAACGCACAATTGAGACCGCCTCGTTTGCCAAAGCGGGCTTGCCGTCCAGGGTTAAAGTCAGGCGCTATTTTGGCATCGGAAGAATGATCAGGGCATTCTCCGCAAAGGTCGCTTCGCCGGCCTTGCCGTTGATGCGGTATTGGACCTTCAATTGCTTCGGAGTGCCCGGCGCCGGGTCGCCGCCAAAGGCTTCGTTGTAGCTGGACGACGGCAGCGTCACGAGCGGCAAGCCGGCGAGTTGCTTCTTGAGCGTCTCGGTCACGTCCTTCTGCCGGTTGCCTGCGCCATACTCCGCCTTGACGATTTCCAGCTTCACCTTGTCGAGCCCGGCCTGCGAGAGGATCGCTTGCAGCTCGCCGACCTTTTGGGCGATGGCCAGCGCGGTTTCGGCCGCCTCGGCCTTCACTTCGGGCGTCTGCATGGCTTTGACCGCCAGCTTCAGCGTTTCGGCGTTCGGGTAGCGCTTGAGCACTTCCAGCACCAGCTTCCGTTCGGCCGGCTGCCGGCAGGCGTCGAGCGCGTTGCGGCACATCTCCACTCGCTGGCCTTCGGGCATGATGAACTGCCGGGCGATGCGGATGTAACCGCGCAGCTCGCGGCCCTGATATTTGTTGCCGCCGCCGGTCTTCGCCAAATCCAAGAGCACCGGCGCCGCGTCGATCGTCATCCATTCGCCGAGCAAGCGGCTGCTGGCGTCCTGAAGTTGTGCGTCGTCGGTCTTTGCGGCGGCGCCCAGCGCTGCCAGCGCCTTGCTTCCGCCCACGGCGCCCAGCACTTCCAGCAAGGCGAGCTTGGTCGACGTCGGCTCGTCGGTCATCGCCGCCGCCAGTTCCGCCGCGCAAGCCTCGCGATCGGGCATGCGGACGGCCGCCGTTTTCAGGGCTTGCCGAGCCGCAGCCTGGTCTTCCTCGTGCTTGGGAGCGACCGCCTGCGACACGAGCACGCCGAGTTGCTTGGCCGATACCGTGGCGCCCAGCGACGTCAGTGCGGCGCCGCGAACGGCCGGGTCGGAGTGATCGAGGGCCTTCACGAGCGGCTCGACGGCGGCGATCCGCCGCAGCCCGACCAGTTCGATCAAGACGGGGTACGTTTTTCCTTGAGCTTTGGAGAGTCGAGCCACGATCTCCGCATCCACTTTCCCCAGGGGCAACTCGGCGATGGCCGACTTCGCGGCTTGCGCCGACTCCGCATCTGCTTCGACGGCAATCTCCAGCAGCGAGGCAAGACACGACGGATCGCCCACCCGTCCCAGGGAGCCGATCGCCGCCAGGCGAACCGGTTTCGGGCCGGCGGCGGCGGCATTCAAGATGGCCGACAGAACAACGGTTTCCTTGCGATCGGCCATGGCGACGATCAATAGCGCCGCTCGGTCCGCCGCCGTGCGAGCCAATTCGGCCGCCAGGGCCTGATCGACCTGATCGCCCGGAAACTCGCGGGCCGTGCCCAGCGCAAGCTGGAACATCGCCTTGTCGGGCGAGCGGAATTGTTCGAGCAACAGCGTAATTCCGTCTTGCTTGCGGGCGAGAATCGCGGCGCGCGTCGCCTCGATCTTTCTCTGCTTGGGAACGTCGGCTTCTCGAACTTCGTCGTAGATTTCAATGGCTTCGGCGTTGCGGCTTTCCGCTTGGAGACGCTCGGCGCAGAGCACCAGGCCCGCGGCGATCGCCGAACGGACCTTGGCGGGCGCGCCGGCCAGAGATTGCCGCAACGATTTCGTCGCCGCGTCGTTGGCGATCCGCCCGAGCGCGGCGGCCGCGGCCGAGGCGACTTCGACATCTTTGTCTTGCAGCCGCTTGGCGAGCGCCTCGGCTGCCTTGGCGTCTCGGCGGACGCCGATGGAATTGATGACGCCGACGAGCAGCTTGCCCTGCAAGCCGTCCTGCGCCTTTCGCAACGCTTCATCGGCCGCGGCGCCCGGAATGGCTTCCAGCGCGATCCGCGCCCACGAGGCGAGCTGTTCGTCGCCGAGCAGCTTGGCGAGCTCGCCGACGGCCTCGCTCGAACCGTAAACGGCCAGACGCTTGCAGGCCAGCGCCTTTTCGGCCTTTGGCGCGTCGGAGCGGAGCAGGGCGATCAGTTCGGGCTCTTTGTCAGACGACGCCTTGGGAGCGTCAGCAGCCCGGACGGCGAGAGCGGTCATGGCGACCGCCGCCGTTAGAAAAACGACAACGCTTGCGGAAGTTCGAGGCTTGTGCATGGTATCGGTCCGAAAAAATGCGGGGTTGGTCGGAAGATCAAGAAACTTAAAAAGGCCCGAGGAAAACCTTCGCGGCGATTGCGCGCCGACTAGAGCCTCCACGGTTCGCGCAGCGCCTCCGAGCGCAGGCGGTTCGCCTGCTCGTCGCCGATGAACTCGTGTTTCTTGAGATCGTACTTGATTTTGCGGTCCAGAAAGAGCGCGATGTTCGCCGCGTGGCAAGCGATATGGGCGTAGCAAGCCGCGTCGGCGTTGCCTTTCGGCAGGCTGCGCGACTTGACGCAGTCGAGGAAATCGCGGACGTGGAATGTCGCCGGGTAGCCGCCGATTTCGGCGACCTCGCGTCCGGCGAGCAACTCGGGCGAGCTCAATACCAGTTTGCCGCTGTCGCCCGTTTCCACCCAGCCCGTCTCCCCTTCGAACCGCACGGGGCACGAGCCGAGCGGAATCCAACCCTTCTCGCGGAAAATCAGTTCCACGCCGTTGGCATAACGGGCGACGAGTTGGCCGTCTTTCGGCGCGTTGTACTCGACGGGCGCCGAACGATCGTCGCCGACCGCCCATTGGCAGAGATCGACGCAGTGCGAGCCCCATTCCAGCACGCCTCCGCCGACCAGCCCGCCCCCCTTTTCGAAATTAAAACCGTCGAGCAGTTTGGCGTTGAACGGCCGCCAGGCCGCCGGGCCGAGATACATGTTCCAGTCGACCACGTCTTTCGCCGGCTCAGGTTCGGCGGGCAGCCAGCCGCTGGTCATGGCCTGCATGCCTGCCGGATGGGCGTAAACGCGTTTGAGCTTGCCGAGCTTGCCCGTGCGAGCCAGTTCGCAGGCGAAGGCGAAGTGCGGCAGGTTGCGGCGCTGCGTGCCGACTTGGAACACGCGGGCGGTGCGGCGCATGGTCTCGGCCAGCAGCAGGCTTTGCGAAATGTTCTTGGTGCAAGGCTTTTCGCAATACATGTCCTTGCCGGCCTTGGCCGCGTTGATGGCGGCCGTGGCGTGCCAGTTCGGGCCGGTGGCGATCAGCACCGCGTCGATGTCGCCGCGATCGAGCAGCTCGCGGAAATCCTGGATCATGTCGCAGTTCTGATTGCCGTATCGCTCGTCGACCATCTTCTTGACGGCGACGCGCCGGGCTTGCTTGATGTCGCAAACGGCGAGGAACTGCACGTCCTTTTGTTCCAAGAAGCAGCCCAGGTCGTAGGTTCCCCGGTTGCCGATGCCGATGCCGCCGACCGTGATCCGCTCGCTAGGGGCGACGGCGCCGTCGAGACCCAGGGCCGAGCTGGGGATGATCGTCGGCGCGGCCACTGCCGCGGCGCCCGCCGAAAGCGCGGTCTTCAGAAACCGACGCCGGTGAAATTGTGCTGCGTTCTTCGCCATGACTGCTCTCCTGAACGTGAAATCCGCCTAAGCAGGGCCGGGCGGCCTGACAATGCTGCCGTCAAAGCGACAGCATACCGCTGGAATCTCGCACTTTCCACAGCCCGGCTAGGCAAAAAATAAGTTTTGACGAATCAAAGATAGTTCGCTAGGGCCTGGCCTGTTTCGGTGGGACGAAACTTTCGTGATGAATCAAAAATCAATGCCCGACTTGGAAGTGTACGATCGCAAGCGGATCGTAGCTCGACCAGGCGTACAAGCCGGCGTAGAACAACAACGCAGTTGCCGCGGCCACGGCCAGGCCATCAAAGCCGCCATGATCGCCAGCGGCGAGCGGCGGCGCGGCCAAGCGACGCGGCCGAACCAGAACAAGAAAGCCGCGCCGACGCCGGCGAGCAGCATCAGCTTGACGTTTGGATGCCAATAGATGTACAGCGGCACAATGCGGTAAACCGTGCGTCCCGGCCGCACGGCGCCCAACGGCAAGCCCATCTCGAGCATCACCCAGCGCAGCACGAAGTGGTAGGCGAGGAACAGGCCCGCGAGCGCGAGGCATGCGAGGCTTAAGCGCAATACCGTTCAATTAAGGCCTGCTAGCACGAGTAGATCGCCAATGAAATAACGACTTACGTGTGCTAGCATCGGCCAATACGAGGCTTAATTGAACGGTATTGGGCTTAAGCGGCGTGCGGCCCGACGTTGGTCTTCCACGCTATAAACGTTCGATTTCTCCGCGTCTCGCGAAGATTCATGCGGCGAATTGGCGGAGGCGAACCACGGATGAAACACGGATGAAACACGGATCGAAGATGGTTTTTCCGATTCTTTATTTCGTCCGTGATCCATCCGTGTTACTAATGTTGACAATCTTACCCTGACGGCAAGATTCATTGCAAAGGTCCGCCGCCAGACTGCGGCGTCATTCCCGGCCCTTGCGATAAAGTAGCAGGCACACTCCTGTGTGCCGTCGCCAACCCCGCGACGGAGCTTAACCACGCTGCCGCGGACGGCACATGGAATGTGCCTGCTACTTTGGTTGCGGCCGAAGGCCGCGCTGGGAACTCGGCGGCTGCTGGCACTTGCGGAAACTTTCTGCTTACCGGCGGCTTGCCGGATTGCGGTGAAAATACCGCGTTCCGGCCCAAGCGAGAAGGCGAGTTCCACAGGACGGCTGAATGTCGCGCTAGCGTCGCAGCGAACAGCAGCCAGCTTGCCGCTCACCGCGGTCCTTTACGCTTCGCCGGCCGTTTGATGTAATGAACGGCGGTCTCCTTCGCACTCCGCCCCAATCCTCAGCCTCCCGCCCAATGCGTTCCGCACCGCTGCCGCCCGGCGCCCGCCGCGTCGAAGACGCCACCTGCACGTACTGCACGTGCATGTGCGACGATATCGCGCTCGTGGTCGAGAACAACCGGATCACCGACGTCGAGAACGCCTGCGGATTGGGGCGAGCGTGGTTCGTGCAGCCGCGGCCCGAAACGGCGCCGGCCTGCACGATCGAAGGCCGCGAAGCGACGCTCGAAGCAGGCATCGAGCGCGCGGCGCAGTTGCTCGCGGCGGCGCGCTATCCGCTCGTATACGGCCTGACCGAGACGACCAGCGAGGCGCAGCGCGTGGCCGCGGCCATCGCCGATTGGCTGGGCGGCACGCTCGATACCGGAACCAGCGTCGGACACGCGCCGTCGGTGCTGGCGATTCAATCGGTCGGCAAGGTGACGTGTACGCTCGGCGAGATTCGCAACCGCAGCGATCTGATCGTGTTCTGGGGTTCGAATTGCATCGAGACGCACCCTCGCGTGTACACGAAGTACACGGCTATGCCCGAGGGCATGTTCGTGCCGCGCGGGCGCGCCGGCCGCACCTGCGTGCTCGTCGACGTCAAGCGCACCAAGACCGCCGAGGCGATGGATCATTTCATCCAGATCAAGCCCGACGCCGATTTCGAGGCGATTTGGACCTTGCGGGCGCTGGCCAAGGGAATCTCGCTCGATCCGGCCGACGTGCTGGCCCAGACGGGAGCGCCGCTGGCGGTCTGGGGCGAACTGATGGAGCGGATGAAACAGGCGAAATTCGGCGCGATCGTGTTTGGCATGGGCTTGATGCGTTCGCGCGGCGAACACGCCAATTGCGAAGCGATCTTCCAACTCAGTCGCGAATTGAACGGCTTTACGCGGTTCGTGACCCGCTCGATCCGCGCCCGCGGCAACGTGACCGGCGGCGACAAGTTGGTGGGCTGGCGGACCGGGTATCCTTACGCCATCGACTTCGCCCGCGGCTACCCGCGTTATAATCCCGGCGAATATACGTCGCGCGACGTGCTGGCCCGCGGCGAAGCCGACGCGGCGCTCGTCGTGGCGGCCGATCCGCTCGGCACGTTCGGCGAAGCGGCCGGCCGGCAGTTGCGCGCGCTGCCTTATGTCTGCGTCGGGTTCCAAGACAACGCGACCGCCCGCGGCGCGCTGGTGAACTTCGCCACGGCGACCTACGGCATTCACGCCGCCGGAACGGTCTATCGCATGGACGACGTGCCCATCCGGCTGCGGCCCGCGCTGGCCAGCCGCTATCCGAGCGAATTCGAGGTGCTCACGCGGCTGGAAGAGCGAATTCGGCAGTTGCAAGCG
This sequence comes from Pirellulales bacterium, assembly GCA_035532215.1. Classification (GTDB taxonomy): domain Bacteria; phylum Planctomycetota; class Planctomycetia; order Pirellulales; family JAICIG01; genus JAICIG01. Next base: position 15,927 of record DATKRK010000163.1, read on the forward strand.
GCGGCAAGCATTTTACCCGCACGAGGTACGCCCGCGTCATGAAAGGCGTGCGCATCCACGGGTTCATGTCGATCGCCTTCGCGGGCAAGCGGATGCTGGAGTAACGTAGGGTGTGGCGCAGCCACACGCGCCTCGCGCTCGAATCGCCGTTGATTCGGATCAGCGCCAAGCTATCGGCGAGGTTGTCATACGGTGCGACGTCGCGCGAGAAAGGCGAGCCGGAGGCGTCAGCCTCCGGGTGGTCTCGCGGTGCGGCAACGCGCGAGAAAGGCGAGCCGGAGGCGTCAGCCTCCGGGTTGTCAGGCCGTGTGGCAGAGTCCAACCACCCGGAGGCTGACGCCTCCGGCTCGCCAGACGATGCCTCCGGCTCGCCATCAAGCGACGTAGGGTGTGGCGCAGCCACACGCGCCTCGCGCTCGAATCGCCGTTGATTCGGATAAGCGCCAAGCGCGTGGGGCTGTCGCCCCACCCTACCTGCTCCGACGACGGCGGAACGCTAATTGCCCGAGGGAATCTGCACGCTCTCGCCGCCCGCCTTGGTGAACAACGCCCGCAGCAGCTTCTCGTCGATTTCTTGCGAGATCGCGCGCATCGAGCCGTCGGCGAACGCCGCATTGAAGATCCTCGGCTCGTAACCGCCGAATTTGGGTAGCGGCTTGGCCGGATCGTAAGCAATGTCTTCAGGCTTGGTCCAGGGAATCGATCGCTGGGCTTCGACCAGGGCGATCGTGTTGGACGTGCCGTCGCGAATGTCTTTGATTTCCGAGCCTTGCGTTCCCGGAAACATCGTGGTCTCGCCGGTGATGGCGAAGTACGAGGCATCCTTGCTGCCCGGATCGGCGGACGGATGGCGGAAGACGGCGGGCATCTGTTCCAGAACCTTCTTGTTGTTCTCGCTGTCCCACGGCTCGTCCATCTTGTACTGATCATAGAGTGCTCGCTGCTCGACAAAGGGCAAGAGTTCGATCCGCCAGCTATGTGGCGTCTTGCCGTCGGGGCCAATGACCACCGCGGCCGGGAAATGCTTGTAAACGTCGTGGTAGTTGTGCATCGCAATCATGAGATATTTCAGATTGTTGATGCTTTGAGAGCGTTTGGCGGCGGTCCGCGAAGCCATGATGGCCGGCGCCAACACGGTCGCGGCGGTGTCGGCCACGTCGACATCGACCGCGCTGCGGAGCCGCACGGTGCTGCCCTCGCCCTCTAGCTTGGCCTGTTTGACGAGCGTGGTTGCCAGATCGGCGAGCACGAGCATCGCGCCGGCCTCTTGAGCCCCGTTGGGCGCCGCGGCCAACTTGTCGGCCGCCTGGCCGACAACGTTGCTGGCAAGCGTCATGGCCGCCTCGAGCGTCTTCTTCACCTGCTGTGCGGCTGCCGCGGAGCCGCATTTCGCCAGGGCTTCGACCTGCAAGCCGTCGGAAGTTTTCAGGCTCAAAAACATGCGTTCGGTCTGCTCCCAGATCGGCGAGAAGGAGGATACGACGGGATCTCGCGACATCTCCTGCTTCAACTCGGCGCCGTGCAAGGCGTTGTACGTCTTGAGGTCGAGCATCACCGTGGCTTCCCCTGCCGGCCAATCGTCGGCCCAATCGGGCTCGGCTGGCGAAGTTTTTCCCAACGCCAGCACGCGCTGCAATTGCGGCTCGGAAGCCAAGACGATCGTGCGATCGTCGGGCAGGTAATAGCTGTATCTGAAAGCCGCCGTCGCGGGCGCCGGTCGATCGGCCGGCGCTGCGTCGAGCGTCTTGTAATACTTCTTACCGAGAAACGTCGCTTCGGCCGACCGCCCCGCCGCGTTCTCGCCGAATGCTTTCCAGTCGTGCGCGGCCTTGGCGCGAAAGACCAGGATTCCGAAAGAATGCGTCGACCGCGGAACGTCGGGATCAGGGACGAAAGGCGCGATTAGCTTGATCTCCTCCAACTCGGCGACGTTCAGCCCCAGCAGCTTTTCGACGCCAACTTGTTCGTTGAGCAATTTGACCAGCGGCTGCATTTCAGCGCCCGCGAGCGCCGCCGCGGGCCGAATGATGGCGACCGCCGCGGGGTTGGGCGGCACGAAGCTCCAATCGACCGTGGTGGCTTCGGTCGGCGAGGCGGCCGCCGTCGCTGCAGGTTTCTTCGGCTGCTGGGCGACGCTTTCGCCCTGCGGCCCGCGCAGCCCGGCGAACAACAGCCCGGCGGCCGCGACGCAACCAATAATGGCAAACCGCCCTCCCCGCGACATGGCGGCGGAGCGGAACTGCTTGGGATCACGCAACATGTCGATTCTCCGTAAAAAGGCGCCTCGGCTGGGAAGAAACGGCCGAGCGGCCCAGGCGATCGCTCGGTCGTCTTGCCTAAGCGCCATTTGCGCCAGGGTGATGAGATACGCTTCGCGCCCGCCCGAGGCTTCGGCCCCCAAGGCGTCGGCGGCCAATTCCAGTTCCAATCGCAGCCGCCGGGCCAGCCAGTGGACCAGCGGATGATAAAAGTGCAGAGCCACACTGAATTGGCCCAGCAACCCGGTGAGATAATCGCCGCGGCCAACGTGCGCGATTTCGTGCGCCAACACGACGCGCCGTTCGGCGGCCGTCCAGTCGCGCCAGTCGCTTGGCAAAATCACCAACGGGCGCCGCCAGCCGACCGTGGCCGGCGAACCCAATTCAAGCGATTCGCGCAGTTCGACCGGCCGCGAACCGTTCAGCCGGCGGCCCAACTCCTCGGCCAGCGCGAGCAGCGACGCGTCGGCGATCGGACTCGTGTTCGCCCGCAACCGTCGCACGGCGAACAGGCCCAGCGCCAAACGCACGATCGCCAACGAGAGCCCGACGACAAACAGCACGCCCAAGACTGCCGGCCAGCGCGGCGACCAAGGGGTGTCGGTCTTTTTCGCCGCTTCGCCGGGCGATTTGCGCAGCTCTTGCCAAAAATCTTGCCAGGCGGCGCCCGCCCAGGCAGTGCGGGACAGATCCTCCGCCTTCGCTTGCGATGCCGGCGCAGGCGCGCGAGCTGCGTCGGCCGAGTCGCGAGACGCCGGTTCGGCGGCCGGCTCGATCGACGTCGCCGCTTGCTGCTCGGGTTCACCCGGCGCCAGGGTGTACCAATGCGGCCACGGCGCCAGCGCCAACGCCGAAACGCCGACCGCCATCAACAGACAAGCCGCGGCGGCCAAGGCCCCGGCCGCCGGGCCCCGGCGACGCGCGAGCAGATAGACCACCAGGCCGGCAACGGTGAACAAGGTGACCTGGAAAATTCCCCACAACACTCGGGCGGCGAAAGCGTTCATCGTCGTTGCTCCTTCAAGATTTCTTCCAGCACGGCGCGTTCTTGGGCGGAAAGCTTCTTTTCGCCCATCAACCGCACGAGCAATTGCTCGCGCGACCCTTGGAACACGCGATCGACGAGATCGCTGAGCAGCCGGCCGGAGACCTCCTCGTAGCTTTTCGCTGGGCGGAAGCGAAACGGCCGCTCCTGGTTCGTCTGCTCGACAAAGCCCTTGTCGCAGAGGATCCGCACCAGCGTGGCGATCGTCGTATACGCTCGCTGGAGGCCCGCCTCGGCAAGCGCCTGCTGCACGTCGGCCACGGTCAATTCGCCCCGCTTCCAAAACACCTGCATGATCTCAAGCTCGCGCTCGGTCAGCTCTTTCGCGGGCGGTCGCGCCATGGCGGAAATTCTCCGGGAGTTGATTTTGGTTAATTAGATTTGGTTTTATAGTAGTAGATCGCAAGCGGATGGTCAAGCTTTTTTTTTCAAAGGAATAGAGCGTGAGGCGAGGCGGAGGCGATTGGAGACAGGCGAGCCGGAGGCGTTAGCCTCCGGTTTGCGATGCGGCTTCGTCGCGTCTATCTACCCGGAGGCTGACGCCTCCGGCTCGCCACGAACGTTCGCCTCCGGCTCGCCTATTTACGTTCGCCTCCGGCTCGCCATTGAGGTTGCGCCTTAGCGTTTCTTGCTCTGGGCGTCGGGCGAGGCGGCGAGCGGCGCACTGGCTTCGTGCGAGGATGGATTGGAAGCGCTCGTCGTGCGGCCGGCAAGATAGATTTCGCCGTCTCGCAACTCGATGGTTTCGATTTGGCGGAGCTGGTTCCGCTCGTCGCGTGGCGGTTGCAGGCGAATCACGGCCACCGGATCGCCTTCGGCTTGCAGCCAGTGCAGTTGCATTCCCGCCTTGTCGGCCGCGTTGGAGATTCCCTTGAGCAGGCCGCCGAGGGGCGCCGGCAGCGAACCGGCGCGAGCGCGAAGAATGCGAATCGACAACACGTTGGGCTCTTGCACATAGGCTTCGCCTTCGAGCGAGAGCACCGTTTCCACCGGACCGTCGAGATAGCGGCAGGCGATGGCGATGCGGTCGGGCCCGATCGCCACGCGCGGGTCGGCCACGCCCTGCGGAAAGAGTTCGGGAAAGTTCTTCGCCACGTCGACCGCCAGCCAGCCGTTGATTTGGTCGGCGGTGAACAAAGCGCGCCAACTTCCCTCTTTGCGCACGCAACTGGCCAGCGCGGCGGCGTTTTCCAGAAGTTCGTCGCTCTGCCGCTCGCGGATTTCGGGCGCGGCCTGCAGCGCCTGTTGATAAAAGCGGGGAACGCGCCGCGCAGCAACGTAGGTTCCGCCGAGTACGAGTAAGGCGAGCGCCGCGAAGCTGCCCGTCAGCGCAGCGGCGAAGCGTAAGTTCATGCGGGCCTCCGAGGCGATCTCGATCAGAATGAAACAGTCGTGCTAGACATGCCGGCCGTCGTGCGACCGAGGTTCGCGTATCCCGCTTCGCCCGGGCGAAAGGCGGAGTTCATGCGAGCCTCGGGGCTCGCGAACGGGCGCAGAATACTAAAGGCCCGTCGAGGCCGAGTCAATGCGAATTTGGCCGCGACGCGGCGCCTCTTCAGAGCGGTAATTTCAATGACGGCAATGAGTTGCGTTAATCGCCTCGGCCGGCGAATCGCAGTAAGCCGTACTTTCTTTTGCCGCTGCGCAAGACCATCACCGACTGACTGGCCAGATGGCTTGCCGAGAGTTGGACGTCGATCTTCTCGACGCGGCGATTGTTGACATAGGCCCCGCCTTGCTCGATCGTCCGCCGCGCGTCGCTTTTCGTTTTAGCCAGCCCAGCGGCGACGAAGGCGTCGATCACGTTCAAGCCCGGGTCATCGAGCATAACACGCGGCATTTCGCGGCTGGGCACGTCGGCGAAGATTTCGCCCAGTTCTTCATCCGAAAGCTGGTCGATCTCGGCGCCGAAAAGAATCTCGGTGGCCCGTTGGGCCTTGGCCAAACCGCCCGGTCCGTGAACCAGCCGGGTGATTTCTTCGGCCAGCCGCCGCTGGCTTTCGCGGCGGCCGGGATCTTGCTCGCGGGCGGCGTCGAGCGCCTCGATTTCATCGCGCGGCAGGTCGGTGAAAAACCGCAAGCACTTGCCGGCGTCGGCGTCTTCCACGTTGACCCAGTATTGATAAAAGGCAAAGGGACTGGTCCGCTCGGGCGAGAGCCACAAGGCGCCGCTCTCGGTCTTGCCCATCTTCGTGCCGTCGCTCTTGGTCAACAGCGGGCAGGTCATGCCGTAAAGCTGTACTCCGCGCATCCGGCGGCCAAGATCGATGCCGGCGGTGATGTTGCCCCACTGGTCGCTGCCGCCGACTTGCAGTTCGCAGCCGTAATGCTCGTTGAGATAGACGAAGTCGTAGGCCTGCAACAGCATGTAGCTGAACTCGGTGAAGCTCAGCCCGGCGTCGGAACGCTCCAGCCGGCTTTTGACCGAATCCTTGGCCAGCATCACGTTGACCGGGAAGTTCTTGCCTACGTCGCGCAGGAAATCGAGATAGCTGAAGCGGCTCATCCAGTCGTAGTTATTCACCAACAGGGCCGACTGGGCGCCGGCGTCGAAATCCAGAAACGAGCGCATTTGCGCTTCCATGTTGGCGACGTTCGAGCGGAGTTCATCGAGCGAGAGCAACTTGCGCTCTTCGCTTTTGCCGCTCGGGTCGCCGATCATGCCGGTGGCGCCGCCGACGACGGCGATCGGCCGGTGCCCGGCTCGCTGAAAGCGGCGCAAGATCATCAGCGCCACCAGGTGCCCGACGTGCAGGCTGTCGGCCGTCGGATCGAAGCCGGCGTACAACGTGCGGCTCGCTTCGCGCAGCCAGCCCGGCAGTTTATCGTTGTCGGTCGTCTGATGAATCAGCCCGCGCCACGTCAATTCGGCGAAGATATCGGTCACGGAACCTCTTGAGATTTTCGATTTTGGATTTGCGATTTTGGATTTGCGAGCGCCCGACGCCTGACGCCTGATTCCCGACGCCTCATCTCCACATGTCGTCATCGGCGAACGGATGGGCCGGACCTTGGAACTTCGGTTTGGGCATGGCCTTGAGCGCCTGTTCTGCCAACCGCAAGTCTTCCTGCGTGGTGATTTTTAAATTGATCGGCGAGCCTTGGACGACGGTCACTGTCTCGCCGATGCGCTCGACGAGTTGGGCGTCGTCGGTGGCGATGAAATCGCCGCGCTTGGCGTAGGCTTCGAGCAACAGCTTGCGGCGGAAGACTTGCGGCGTCTGAGCTTCCCAAAGTCCTTCACGAGAGACCGTTTCGGTGATCGCGTGGTTCGCGCCGACCCGCTTGAGGGTACCCGGCACCGGCACGGCCAGGATCGCGGCTCCGCCTTTCTGAGCGGCCTCGAACACCTTGGTGATCCATTCGTCGGCCAGGCAAGGCCGCGCGGCGTCGTGGACGGCGACGAAATCGACGTCGGGCTTCACGCGGGCCAGGGCCCGCTCGATCGAATCGGCCCGCTCTTTGCCCCCTTCGACGACGTCGATGCCGAGGATCGCCACGTTGGGGGCGAACTTGAAGTTGAAATCCTCGCGATCTTCGGGCGAAATCACCAGGATCAGTTGCTTGACTTCCGGGCGGTTCAAGAACCGCTCGGCCGAGTGCAGCCAGACGGCGCGGCCGGCCAACGGGGCGAACGGCTTTTTGTAGTGCTTGTCCTTGAACCGGCTGCTAGCGCCGGCGGCCGGCATGATCACGGCGAAATGGGCCACGGCGGAACCTTTTCGTTGGCGAACGCGAGTGCGACGACGCTTCAGCGTCAATTGTGAGATCTTGCGGCCGGTCGTCAAGCGAGATGAGGCGGCGTCCGGCAGTCAACGGGCGCCGCGACGGCAGCACTCGCGGGCGATTCATGACTTCAGCGCAGGTCACGGCTTCAGTTTGTCGTTGACGCGACGGAACCCAGCTTGCTCGCGATGGTACTCGGCGGCGATTCCGAGCTTGTTCCAAAAACCGCCGTCGGGCGCCAGCAGGGTTTCTTTGCTTAAGGCTTCGCCCTGCATCTCAGTCCGGGAGACCGCCAACTTTTTGGCGGCTTTTCCGGAGCGGCGATAGAGCGTCAGCACGAAATAGACGTTCGGACCGAAATCTGAATAGGGCAGCAGCGGATCGAGGTTCGTTTCGGACTCCGGCTCCATAACGCTCCCAAATGGGATTACCTCCGTGAGCCGGCGATCTGGAAGTTCGCTCGAACCATCCAGCCGCCAGCGAAGCTCGTAGGCCACAAGATAGTCGGGGCCAATCTTGCAGATTCGCTGAACGAATGTTTCCTGATCCGGCAGGGCAAACGTAATTTCGTCGCTGGCGGGATTGACGTAAACCTCGTATGGCGAGACGCCGGTCCAGGCCCAATGGCCAGCCAGGGGGTGAGGCCGCTCGTCGGGCGGCCATTCGTCGCCGGCCAGCTTGCGGCATTCGGCGTAAAGATCGGTCAACGCGACTTGCAATTCGACGCCGTTTCGGAATGCCAGTTCCGCTTCGGCCGGCGCCGTCAGCAGGCCGCCGACAAGCGACGGTTCTCCCTGCAACCCGAAAACGCCGAACGTATCGACCAATGCGGCAACGCGATCTTGCGTCAATCGGCCTTCGAGTTTCGAGGAAAACGCTTGCTGCAAGAAGGCCCACCTGCGCAACGTCGTGAGATCACCCCTGCGCAAGGCTTCCTCGCCGAGTTCTTGCCAGGCTTTGTCCTCGGCCTCGGCGATGGCCAACGCGGCCAGATGCGGCAATTGCGTTTGCAAGGCGCCGATCAGGTCCCGGTCGTTGAATTGCCGCATAAGATCGGCCGGCGCCGGGCGTTTGTCGGCTAGCGCTTGTTGCGCGTCTTCGGGCATGGCGCGGACGTATTGCAACAACTTTTCGAGTCGTGCGCCGTCAAGCTGGCCGAGCAGATTCATCGCGCGGTCGTGTTCTTCGCCGTCGACCAGCGGCAAGGACTGCTTGAGCTTTTCGCTGGCGAGATCGACATCGAGCGCCGCCACCGCCTCGCGAATTTGCGATTGCAACCGCTCGATGCGCTGCTTGCGTTCCTTCGCCGCCTGCTCGTCGCCCACGTCGTCGGCCGGCGGCGCCGGGTTCGCGTCGGCTGGGGGCTGTTCGCGGTCGCGAAGACGATGCTGCAAATCGTCGAGTTCCTGCCGCAACCGCTTGGTTTCGTTCTCTAGCTCGCCGACCGATGGGCTCTGCGGCGCGGCGTTGGCCGGCGGGGGCGCGGCGGCGATTCGGCGCTGGGCGTTGAAATGTCTCGCTAGCAGCCAGGCGCCGATGCAAGCGGCCGACAGCAGCACGGTGAAGCCCATGCCCGCGGCCAGCAAGACCACCGGCCGCGAGCGAAAGGGCCTTTGCCCGCTCGCGTTCGGAATACCTTCGATCGGATTGGCGCCGTTCGCCGTTCGGCCGTCCGGCGCGCTCGCCGGCGCAGCAGCAACAACAACCGCAGCAGCGCCGCCCTGCGCTATTCGAACCGCGTCGCATTGCGACGCCGGCAGCCACGGGCCGTCTCGGCCGTTGCGGACCAAAGCGCCTTTGCCGGCCTGGTCGCTCTCGAGAAACCGCCGCAAGCCGGCGTCGGAAAGCGGCCCGAGTTCCTCGCCGCCGAGCTTGACGTACCATCGATTCGCCATGAATTCGCCTCCTCTTGCTGGTCGTTTTCGCTTGCACCTCGGTTATTCTTTGACCCGCCGATAGACGGCACGGAACTCCCGATACTCCTTCGGATTGCCGATGATTTCCCAAAGTGCTTCGCCGCCGCTCTTTTCCGCCCAGTCCGCGGAATGAATGCGGCGGCGAATTTGCAGCACGGTTCCGCCTTTGCTTTGCGAATAGCAAGTAAAGGCGATTGCTTCGTCGGGCCTTGCGTCGTCGGGTCCCGGAAATCGGTCGTCGCTGTCGTACTTCTCGGTGCGAAACGGATCCGTCGCCACGCGCTCGATTGGAACCTTGCGCTTTTCGTAAGCGACAAGATGGTCGGCGCCGATCTTGCAGATCCGCTGCTCGAACGTCGCCTCGGGCGAAGAGCGACGGAAGACGATTCGATCGCGCCGCGGATCGATTTCAATTTCCCAATTCTCTTTGCCTTTCCACCGCCCGGCCAAGGGATGCGGCCGGTCGTCGGGCGGCCAGGCGTCGCCGGCCGCCTTGCGGGCCTTTTCATAGATGTCTCGGTAGGTTTCAAGCTTGATTTTGCCCTGCACCAGCCCGAACAGGAATTCTCCGCGTTTGCTGCTATTCGCCTGCTCGACGTTGTGGTTCGACAACACTCCGTCGATCAGCGGCGACGGATCGTCGACGCGGCAGACGCCGTAGATGTCAATCAAGGGCAAAATCTCCGCGGTCGTAATCTCTCCGTCATCATTCGCGACATTCGCGGCGTAAAGCAAAAAGAGCGTCCGCAGTTTTACCAAGTCGGTCGACGTTCTCGCCTCTTTCAATTGCCCGAGCAAATCATTCACGCGGCGAAATCCATACGTTAGCGGCACGAGGCGAACAAAGCTCTTGCGCATGGCCTCGGCGATCAACGGGTCGGTCGCGCGATCAGGCCAATCCGAGGGCAACTGCTCGACGCCGATGAGCGATTGCAGTCGGGCGTCCGGCATCTTATTGAGAGCCGCGAAGACGCTGCTCGGCAATGCGTTGACAAGCTCGGCTGCAAATTCTCCAATCGGCGTCCCGGAATCTTCGTACGTCATCAGGATCGCGGATTCCCATGCTTTCAAGACCGCCGATCTTAGCTCGAGTGGTTCGACGGCCTCCCTGGCCTCGGCCAGGAGCCTGGCCGCCTCCTTGCGCCGAACTTCGCGTCGCGCCTCGGCCGCTTGCTGCTTAGCCGCCAATTGATCGCCGTCAAGCGAGGCGACTTCCGCTTCGGCTTCGAGGAAACGTCGCGCGAATTCAAACTCGTATTGCGGCTCGAAATTGAACTCCAAGGTGCTCTCAAACTTCGCGGCGGATTGGCGAAACTTTTTCCGTGCGTCATCCACAACCCGCTCGTTCGCGATCATTACGGCCAATGTCGTGCGGTCGGCTTCGAGCTTGACGGCGGACGGTTCGGCCATGGCCTCGGCGCCAGGTTCGTCGGCGGCGGGCTTGGCGCCAGGATCGTTGGTTGCGCTCGGATCGCTTGCTGCGGGCGGTTCATTCTTTTCCGCAGCTTGCGGCGCCGCGGGCGGAGTTTGCTCTTTGGGCGACGGCGTCTCGGGTGGCTGAGGCTGGCTTTCAAGCTTCTCTTTGGCCTCGGCCAGATCGCGCCTCAATTGCTCGGCCTGTTGTTGCAAGGCGGCAATCGCCGGATCGATCGCCGCAGGGCTAGCGATGGGCGCGGGTGCGGCGCCCGATGTCAAGCTGCGCAGCGCGAACCAGCCCGCGAAAAAAGAGACCGCCAAAATCAGCACAGCGCCGGCGCCGGTTGCGACCAATATGATTGGAGAGCGATGCGGCGTAGCCGGCGGAGCGACGGCATGCGTCTCAAGCGCGGGCGTGGGGGTTTTGGCCGCGGCGTCGGGCGGCGCCTCGGGCAACGGCAAGTCGTCCGGCGCCGGCAATGGGTTTGCGGTGACGTCGCTTGCCGGTAACGTATCGGCTGGCGGCGCGGCAGGCGGTCGAGCGAGGAGCGCAGCCGGGATCTTGGCCGCAGGCGCGGGCGGGCGCGGCGGCTGTTTGGCTTTGAGCGCCGCTTCAATCGCCGCTTGCCCCGGCCGTTGTCGCGAGGGCCGCGCCGCAAGCTCGCTCTCGACTTCACGCGCCGCGGTCCACTCGCCGCCGAGTCCATTGCGAACCAGAGTGTCGCCCTCGATCCGGCCGCCCTGAATCATGCGCTCCAGGCCGGTGTCGGAAAGCGGGCCCAATTCTTCGCCGTCGAGCGCGACGTACCAACGGTTGCCCATCCAGCGGTCCTTCCCCTTTGCTCGCTTCGCGATGTCGTTTCATGGCATTGGCTTCACGGCCGGCAACTAGTATACGCTTGTCACCTTTCGGGTTTCAACAAAAAAATCCACCTGCGGATTTTCTCGACGACAGTCGGCGTTTCAGAATCGATCGCCGCAATTCGCCGATCGAAAAAGTCGCGGGGAAAGCCGGCTGGAAACGGGCGTCGAACCGCCCCTGCCGCCAGCGAAAGCTAGCTGACGGCAGACGGTCAACACCCCCAGAAAAAAGCGACCTGCTCAATCGTTTTCGTAAGGCATCAGAATCTCGCCGGCCGACAGGCCCGCGATCGACTTGAAGCCGCCGGCCGCGATTTGCTCGCCGAGCTTCGAGACTTTGCGAAAGTACGTGTCGGACGGGCGGCGGAACGCGAGTTGCCGCGTCAGATCCTGGCAAATCAGGTCGGCGGCCGACTGCACCACTGCGTCCTGCTGCCGCGCGGCGTAGAGGCTGGTGCAAAGCATGATGATCGCGTCCTGCACGCGGCGCGAGATCTCGGCCATCCGGCATTGGCGGTCGGCCAGGGCCAACTGGTGCTTGCGCATCGTGCCGCTGACTTCCAGCGGCGCATGCACCAGCCAATCGGCGGCGAACTCGGCGTGCGCCCGCAGCGCCGCTGGCATGTTGGGTAAGTGCGGCTTGGCCGCCACGTGCAGCCGCTGGCCCATGTACCACTTCGTGTATTCCCATAGCGGGCCTTTGAGCGCCAGGGCGTGGGCCGGGTTGAGCAGATTCGGCTTCTTGATGCCGGCGGCGGCGAGCGCCTTGCCGATCGGTTCGAAGAACTGCGAGCCGTGGTGCTTGACCAGCGACTTGAAGAACGCCATGCCGAGCATCTCGCCTTCGCCCTCGTAGATGCACGGCGCCAGAAACTCGTGCACGTTGTCGCCGAACAAGTGGCCGTGCAAGAACGAGCGGCCGCCGTGGGTCTTCATCATCAGTTCGACGGCCGCTTCCTTCTGCGCCTCGCTGCCAAAAATCTTGGCCACGATGCACTCCATCTCGCCGCGGTAGCCCTGATCGATCAGCCCCGAGCACCAGGCGACCAGCGCGTCGGCCGCGACGATCAACCCGGCCATGCGGCCGAGGCGGCGGCGAACGAGTTCGCGCGTGTCGATCGAGGCGCCGTACGTTTTGCGAAAATGGGCCCACGGCAGCATACTCGCCAGCATCAACCGCATGCTGCCCGCCGCCGTGGCGCACAGTGCGATGCGTCCCAGGTTCAGCCCGTGATAAGCGATCGTCAGACCGTCGCCGCGCGACGGTTTCAGCAGATTAGCCGCCGGCACGCGGAAATCCTTGAAGATCATCCCCTGATTCCAGGTATGCTTCAGGGCGTACAGGCCGTATCGCTTGAAATAAAAGTTTTCATTTTCTTCCTTGGGCAGATCGACGACCAACACGGCCGGCCGTTTGTCGATCAGGCAGACCAGCCCGACCGTGCGGCCGGGGATCACGTTGGTGATGAACAGCTTCTCGCCGTTCACCACATAATCATCGCCGTCGAGCACGGCTTGCGTTCGCAATGCGGTCAAATCGCTGCCGGCATTCGGCTCGGTCAACGCAAAGCCCGAGAGGCTTTCGCCGCTGGCCAGCCGCGGCAGGAACCGCGACTTCTGTTCGGCGTTGCCGAAGGTGCGCACCGGGTCGACCGCGCCGATGCAGCCGTGGACCGACGCCATGCCGGCGATCGTCGGATCGAGCGTCGCCATCCGCGTCAGAAACGGCCCGAAGGCGGCAAACGGGGCGCCGGCGCCGCCATACTCGCGATCGACCAGCAAGCCCCAATAGCCGGCGCCGGCCAGTTCTTCAAGCACCGGCTGCGACACCTTGCGATGTTCGTCGAGGATCGTGCCGGCCTCGCGATGCCGGCGCACGACGGCCAGCGAATCGTCCATCACCTTGGTCACGTGCGGCGGGGCGGTCGACTCGGAGCTGGCGAACAGTTCGATCGGAACTTGGCCATCCCACACGGCCCGGTGGGCCGGGCTGGCAGTGGTTTGATATTGCGGGGCGAAGAGGGCCTCGACCTGGTCGTCGGCCTTGTCGATCGCCCCCGTGCGGCGGGCTTCTTCTTCGCTCTTGCCGCCCAGCTTGAGCGCCGTTTCCGCAAACGATTGCCCTTCGCCATCAGGCGAATGGCCGTCGCCCCTGTCGGCGCCGGGTGCTACTTCGCCGGTCTGGGACGGTTTAACTTGCGGTTCGTCGGTGCTCATGGTTAGCCTCTTTGCGGGAACGGTACGGAGAATCCTTCAATCGCGCATTTAATTCTACTACGCTGGGCGAGGGGGATTTGCTCGCCTGGCAAGTCGTTTCAAGTTGCCGTGTTGTAGCCCATTGGGCATCTTTAAATCCATTGGGGGGCCAGTGTCGCTTTTCGCTCCGCGAAAAGTTTTTTTTTCGCGGAGCGAAAAGCGACACTGGCAAACATCCCCAGAAAATGCGAGCGAGGGGCCTTCGCCATGCTCGGCGAATTGTTCGATCCCAAAGGCGAATTGCAAGTCCGCGAGCTCTGCCGCCCGCATTGGTCGCAAGCGGGTGCGGTGGTGTTCATCACTTTCCGCACGCACGATTCCGTTCCTCGCGAAGTCGTAGAGCGCTGGGAACGCGAGAAACAGCAGTGGCTCCGCAATCGCGGCTGGGCCGCCGGCGAGGATTGGACGTCGATCGTGCCCAAGCTCTCGGAGGCGCAACGCGCGGAATTCCAGAAGCATTTCGACCGTTGTCGCGAGACGTTCCTCGACACGTGCCACGGACGTTGCCTGCTCCGCCGACCCGAGTTGGCCCGGATCGTCGCCGACTCCCTGCTGCACTTCGACGGCGAGCGATATCGCATGGGCGATTTCGTCGTGATGCCGAACCACGTCCATCTGCTGGCCGCCTTTCCGACCGCCGACGCCATGAAGCAGCAGTGCGACTCTTGGCTTCATTACACGGCCTACAAGATCCATCGGACGATTGGCGAAAAAGGCAAATTCTGGCAACAGGAGCCGTTCGACCATCTCGTCCGCAGCGTGGAGCAATACGAGTATTTGAGACAATATGTTGCCGACAACCCGCAAAAAGCGAGCCTGAAGTCCGGCGAGTATCTTTATCGGAGATTTGGCGACTAATCTGATTGTCGCTTTTCGCTCCGCGAAAAGAGAGATTTTCGCGGAGCGAAAAGCGACAATGAAAAGCGACGCCGGCTTGCGGCCGCGGATTTTCGCGACGTGATTTCAACGGCGGAATACGAGCGCATCGTGCGGCAAGTGCAAAACTCGTCTCGAATCCACACGCTATTGGCAACCGGCGGGGCAATTGGGAGATTCTTGTATGCATAGAACTCTGCTCTTCGTGATCGGCGTCTTCGCAGTCGCAGCCTCAATCTTCGCTCTAAAGAACTCCGGCGACGCAGCCGAGCCCATCTCGCAGGCGAGCCAAGGGACTGACGAAAAACGCGCGTGAAATGGTTCCAACTCGGCTAAGACGTCGAAGTGATCGGCGCGCTAGGGTATCCGCTCGGGAAAGTCCTGGTCGTCGAGGGCTCGCTGTTCGAGACAAAACCCGACGAAAAGATTCCCAAGATTTACCTGTCGAAGACGGTGTTCGTCGCCGAAAGCGCGAACGGCCAGCCGCTCGAAAAGCCCGTCCATATTTTCTTGAAGAAGGCGTGGCAATCGAAGTATGCAGACTTGAAACCGCGGCGAAAAATGAAGCTCACCGGCTATGAGGACGGCGGGTTCGTGTTTGAATCAGAGGACGTTTGGGCCTATCGGCGACGCCGCGACGAAGGCGAAGCGGCGCGGTTGCAGCGGCATTTCAACGTCGACTTTTACGTCCCTGATGCAGAGCCCGTCGCTCGCTCCGTCAAGCAGTCGAAGTGATCCCCCCCGCCCGCAACGGCGGCGCCATGAGCTTTCCATGCCGTTCGCAGCTTCCAGACGTGGTCGCTTGCTTCGGGATTTGACATGCGGCAGGATGCCGCGTCTACGCTGATGTAGAAGCGGCATCCTTGCCGCTTTCGGGGCTTTCGCTCCGCGAGCCTTTTGACTTGAAGCCGAGCGGCCGATTATACTTAAAGCCGCAAGTCGCAAGGCTTGCCCCGCCGCGCCATCGAGTCCTGGATACGCGGACCGCCGCGGATCGCCCGCCCGAAACTCGAAAGCGCATCCTCGCCCTGTTAGGAGATTTCGACGTTGGAGCCGCGTATGCACTCGCCCGGACGCATCATGCTGAGATTCTTTGCGGCGATCGCTGTGTTGTTCGCCGCAACTCGAGGAGCATGGGCCGCGGATGCCGCCGCACCTTCGGCCGAACAGGTCGAGTTCTTCGAGAAACAGGTGCGGCCGGTGTTGGTCAATCGCTGCCAGGCGTGCCACGGCGCCAAAAAGCAGGAGGCCGGATTGCGTCTCGATTCGCGCGAAGCGATTTTGGCCGGCATCGACGGCTCGCCCGTGATGACGCCGGGCGATCCGGATAAAAGCCGGCTGGTGCAGGTCGTCAGGTACGACGGCGACGTGCAGATGCCGCCGGAAGGCAAATTGCCCGAGAACGAACTGGCCAGCCTGACGACGTGGATCAAAATCGGTGCGCCGTGGCCTCGGAAAGGCGAGCCGGAGGCGTCAGCCTCCGGGTTGGCCAGCGCTAACGCGGCGTCCAAAAACCGGGGAGTTGATGCCCCCCGCTCGCCGGCGGAAATGTTCTCCGAGGCGCGTAAGTCGCACTGGGCCTATCAGCCTGTGACGCTGCCGCCGCTGCCCGCCGTGCAAAACGCCGCCTGGTGTGCGACGCCGGTAGACGCGTTCATCCTGCACGAGTTGGAAGCCCAAGGGCTGGCGCCGTCGCCCAAGGCCGATCGCCGCACGCTGTTGCGCCGCGCGAGCTTCGACCTGACCGGCTTGCCGCCGAGCGCCGCCGAGATCGAGGCATTCCAGCGCGACGACTTGCCCGACGCCTGGCCGCGGGCGGTCGACCGGCTGCTGAGTTCGGTGCAATACGGCGAGCGTTGGGCCCGGCACTGGCTCGACGTGGCTCGCTACGCCGACACCAAGGGCTACGTCTTCACGCAAGAGCGGCGGTATCCGTTCTCTTACACGTACCGCGACTACGTGATCCGGGCCTTCAACGAAGACGTGCCTTACGACCGCTTTTTGAAAGAGCAACTGGCGGCCGACCAGTTGCCGTTGGGCGACGACAAACGGGCCCTGGCGGCGATGGGCTTTCTGACCGTCGGCCGCCGCTTCATGTTCAACACGCACGATATCATCGACGATCGGATTGACGTCGTCTCGCGCGGCTTGATGGGCATGACGGTCGGCTGCGCCCGCTGCCACGATCACAAGTTCGACCCAATCCCGACGGCCGATTACTACTCGCTCTACGGCGTGTTCGCCAGTTCGGTCGAGCCTGAAGAATTGCCGCTGGTCGAAGAGCCCAAGCCCTCGCCGGAATACGATGGCTTCGTCCAAGAGCTGAACAAGCGCAAGCAGGCCGCCGAAGACTTCGCCCAGACCAAGCACCGCGAGTTGGAACATGAGATCCGCTCGCTCTCGGCCGAATATCTGCTGCAGGTCGTCCAGCCGGCGCCCGGCAACAACGAAATCCGCAGCTCCTCGGGAAAGGTAGAGCTGCGTCGGCCGATCATCGACCGCTGGCGGCGTCGAGTCGAGCGGAAGGGCGAATCGCAAGATCCGGTTTTTGCGCCGTGGCATGAACTGGCTTCCGCCGAGCCGGCCGCCTTTGGCGCCAAGGCGGCCGAACTTGCGACCCGGTTGCAAGCCGCCGCCGACCCGGCGAAGCCGATTAATGCCTTGGTCAAAGAAGCATTCATCAAGCAGCCGCCGGCCTCGATGGTCGACGTCGCCAAGCTTTATGGCAGCCTGCTGGCCGAAATCGAAAAGCAGTGGGTCGCGGCTTCTCTCAAGGAGGGACGGGCGCCCTCGCCCGTCCAGCCCGCTTCTCTCAAGGAGGGACGGGCGCCCTCGCCCGTCCAGCCGGGCGGGGGCGCCCGGCCCTCCGCGGGTGCGGCCGCGGCGGCCTCGCCGCCGGCCGAAAAACTGCCCGATGCTGCGGCCGAGGAACTGAGGCAGGTGCTCTACGGACCGCAGTCGCCCGCCGTGCTCGACCACGATTTCGCCCGGCGGCTGTTCGCCCGCGACGTTCGCGATCATCTGACGAAACTGGAAAAAGAGGTGGACGCGTTCCAGGTGAATTCGCCCGCCGCGCCTCCCAGGGCGATGGTGCTGGGCGACGCCCCGCAGCCTACCGACCCGCACATCTTCATTCGCGGCAATCCGGCCCGGGCCGGCGCGAAGACGCTGCGGCAGTTCTTGGGCGTGCTTTCGCCGGCCGAGCGCAAACCGTTCGCCAACGGAAGCGGACGGCTGGAATTGGCCGAGGCGATCGCCAGCCGCGACAATCCGCTCACGGCCCGCGTGCTGGTCAACCGCGTGTGGCTGTACCATTTCGGCGCCGCGCTGGTCCGCACGCCCAGCGATTTCGGCACGCGCACCGATCCGCCGACGCATCCCGCCTTACTCGACTGGCTGGCCGCGAACTTCATGGATCAAGGCTGGTCGCTCAAGAAACTGCACCGCACGATCCTGCTCTCCAGCGCATACCAACAAACGAGCGACGAACGGCCCGAGGGGTTTGCCGCCGATCCGGAGAACCGGTTGCTGTGGCGCATGAACCGGCAGCGGCTGGAGTTCGAAGAAATTCGCGACGCGTATCTGGCTGTATCCGGCAAGCTGGATCTGGCGGTCGGAGGCCGGCCGGTCGATTTGTGGCAGGCGCCTTTCACCGCCCGGCGGACGGTCTATGGCTATATCGACCGGCAGGACTTACCTGGAGTGTTCCGCGTATTCGACTTCGCCAACCCCGACGTCTCGAACGATCAGCGTCCCAAGACGACCGTGCCGCAGCAGGCGCTGTTCGCCATGAACGCGCCCTTCGTGCTCGAACAGGTTCATCAACTCACAGCTCGGCCGGAGATCGCCGGCGAGGCCGATCCGGCGAAGCGCGTCGCGGCGCTCTATCGCGTCGTGCTGGCCCGTTCGCCCGAACCCGCCGAGATCGAGCTGGCCTTGAAGTTCATTCGAACCCCGCCCGCCGCAGGGCAACCGGCGTCGAAGCTCTCCGCCTGGGAGCAATACGCCCAGGTGTTGTTAAGTACGAACGAGTTCGTGTTTGTGGATTAGGAGAAGAGTCGCTTTTCGCTCCGCGAAAAAATCGCCATTTTCGCGGAGCGAAAAGCGACAATAACGCCGTTTCGCGGAGCGAAACGCGACAAAGAAAAGAGGTGAGTCATGCAACGCCGCAGAGCTGAAAACCATTCCGACTTCCGACTTCCGACCTCCGACCTCGCGCCTCTGTCTCGCCGCGAACTGCTCGTCCGCTCTGGCATGGGGCTCGGTCTGGCCGGGCTGGCGGGCGTGTTGGCCGACGATGGGCGTCTGGCTCGAGCGGCGGAATCGACCGGCTATGCCAATCCGATGGCGCCCAAGCCGCCGCAGTTTGCGGCCCGGGCCAAGCATGTGATCCACCTGTTCATGAACGGCGGCCCAAGTCATCTCGACACGTTCGATCCCAAGCCGTCGCTAGCGAAATACGCCGGGCAGAACCTGCCGACCGAAAACCTGCGAACCGAACGCAAGACGGGCGCCGCGTTCCCCTCGCCGTTTAAGTTTCAGAAGTACGGCGAAAGCGGCATCGAGGTCAGCGAACTGTTTTCGCACGTGGCCGAGTCGATCGACGAGATCGCCGTGATCCGTTCGATGCACGCCGACGTGCCGAACCACGAGCCGTCACTGATGTTGATGAACTGCGGCGAATCGCGGCTCGTGCGGCCGAGCATGGGCTCTTGGATCACCTACGGCCTGGGAACCGAAAACCAAAACCTGCCCGGCTTTTTGGTGATGTGCCCCGGCGGCTATCCAATCAAGGACGCCGAGAATTGGCAGTCGGCCTTTCTGCCGGGAGTGTACCAGGGCGCCTATATCAACAGCCAGCACACCGAAATCGACAAGCTGATCGAGAACATCAAGAACGCCGAAGTGACCACCGCCGACCAGCGGCGGCAGCTCGACCTGTTGGCCGAATTGAACCGCCGGCACCTCCAGCGGCGGCAGGACGACGCGGCGCTCGAAGCGCGGATTCATAGCTTCGAGTTGGCCTATCGCATGCAGTCCGACGCCAGCGACGCCTTCGACGTCGGCAAGGAGCCGCAGCACATTTTGGATATGTACGGTTCCGGCGTGCAGGCCCGGCAGATTCTCGTGGCCCGGCGGCTGATCGAGCGCGGCGTTCGCTACGTGCAGCTTTGGCACGGCGCCGGCCAGCCCTGGGACAACCACGACGACCTGGAAGTGAACCATCGCCGGCTGGCCGGCCAATGCGACCAGGCGATCGGCGCGCTATTGAAAGACCTGAAGCAGCGCGGGCTGTTGGAAGAGACGCTGATTATCTGGGGCGGCGAATTCGGCCGCACGCCGACCGTCGAACTGCCGCAGGCCGGCGCGAACGCGGGCAAGATCAACGGCCGCGACCACAACCACTACGGCTTTACCACTTGGCTGGCCGGCGGCGGCGTGAAGGGCGGCCAGGTCTACGGCGCCACCGACGAGTTCGGCTTCCAAGCGGTCGAGAACCGCGTCCACGTTCACGACCTGCACGCCACGGTGCTCAAGCTCTTGGGCTTCGACCACGCCAAGCTCACCTATCGCTACGCCGGGCGAGACTTCCGCTTGACCGACATCCACGGCGAAGTGGTCGATGCGCTGATCGCTTAGCTCGCCTCTGCTATCATGCCCGCACAAACTCGAAGCATCGGCGAGGGGAAAAAGACCGAGTTGCATCGCCAACGCACATGGAGACGATTACGATAAAGTACCAAAAGATGGGGTTTCTCGGCGTGCCGGACGAAGTCATCGTGACGACGGGAACAGGAATCGCCGGCGATCCATTGTCAGCTTTTGACATGGCCGAAATCGACGCCGGAGCAACTGATATCAATGCCATTTCCGTCACAAGCTTCGTACCTCCAGGAGCAGTTTTGCGGATGCCGCAGGATGGTTCGAAGCAATATCTGCGAGACCACCCCATCGTGCCCGGCTCGCTAGTGCCGGCCGCGCTGAAATCGTACGCGAGCACGCGCGAGCAGCAAAAGCGTAAAAACCTGCCGGTCGACAAAATCTTTGCCGGCATCGGCGTCGCCAGGCCAAAGGACGCGGCTCGTTTTCCAAGCATCCTTATGGAATTCGCCGGTCCATCGGAGCCGACCCACCCGCGGACGGCGGCCGATGTAAAGCGATATTGCTCTGAGATGTGCGACAGGGCGGTGGACACAAGAAGGCCGTTTGGCTTCGTGCCGGACGGGGCGCCCATGGTATCAGTGGTCGAAGTAGAATTGCCGCGGGATGGCGAATGGGCTTGCGCGCTTGTTGCCGCCCTATACGTGAAGTTCATGCCGTATTAACGGTCCGGAGATCCTCGCCGCCGCCGAGAACAGGCAGTTCACATTCGCTACCACCGCGCAGAAAAGCCGACGCCGGTAAAGACGTCGTCCACGCGATTGCTGATGCGTTTGCCGATCCTCGCGTCGAACTGAATGTTCGGCGTCAGGTAAAGGTACGTGCCCATGTCCAGAAAGTTTTGAGCTCGCGTATCGCCCGAGCCGGTGTTCTGGATCAGGAACCACTCGTGGAAAGCGCCCACGCGCTTGGTCCACTGGGTGAGAATGCAACAGGACTGGTGCCACGACGCCTGCGACGTTCGCTCGATTTCGAAGCCGGGCACGACCGAGCCGACCACCGACACGGGCGAGTTGCTCACCTTCAGGAAATCGCAACCGGTTTGCACTTTGAGATAGAGCCAGCGGCGCAATCCCCAGCCCCAGAGCAGGTTGAAGTGCGGCTGGACGGCGTTGGCCGAAACGCCGCCCGTGCCGGTCGGTATGAGAATGCCCGAGACCACCGTGAACATCGGCCGCCAGCCTTGTTGCTGGATCAACTCCCACTTGAAGCCGGCGTCGAGATCTTCGCCGCCGAACTGGGTCAGATGGATGTTTTGGGAATAGTCCTTGTAATCGGTCATCAAATAGCCGTTCCACTTCAACCGCAGTTCGAACTCGTTGGTCAGGCCGTACCGCAGCAGCGACTCGGGCAGTTGCCGAGTGCTGATGTGCGTCGGTCCGTCGTCGATCTTGTGGAACGTGTAACCCGTTTCCAAATAAGTCACGCCCTTGCCTACCGAGTAGACCGCATCGGTAAAGTCGGGCCGGTCGGTGTTGATGATATTGTAAAAATCCCATTCGTCGGGGATGGGGACGTTCAGAATGTTGGGCCGATTCGTGTACCAGAAGCTATTGGGATCATCGACTTCGAGGCTGCGCGGACGCGGGTATTCGTCGGCTTCCTCGACGACGATGTTCGGCGACTCCCAATAGGGTCGCCACGTATCGGGTGCGTCGAAAGCGCCGCTGTTGGGTTCGCCTGCCGACCCCATCCGGAAGCCCGGACGCTGAGACGGCGCCAATCTCGCCTTGCGCGGATTCTGCAGTTGCGCTGCAAACGGGGAGCTTGCTTGGACCGAATCGGCTTCGGGAAAGGCGTTTCGCGACGCAAATCGAGAATCACGCTGGGCAAACTGCGGTTGCCGACGCGCCGTTGCCCCCGCAATACGGTATTCGGATCTGGGCGGATCGCCGGCGCGAGCCGAAGCGACGAAGGCGATCAACGCCATCAGCAGCCAACCGCCGCAACTGCGCCAAAGCCGGGCGAACCAAACGTTTCCGACGACGTTTGCGTCGTCCTCGTCCTCCGAGCCAAACCGCGCGGACCGAACGCGCGAAACGATCCTGCGCCGCGATTGCCAGTGGAAAATGCAGGCTAAGCCGGGAACGCCTGACATCGAGACCGAAGGCCCTTGGCCGCCGCAGGGCGGCAGCCCGTCGATCGTCCTAGGTTTCGCAAGGGCTGCGCTCCGTTGAAACGGCGATTCGGCGCGGTCGCAACGAGCCAGCGAAGCTGGCGCCGCAGTCGGCGACGCGAGTACAAGCAGCAGAGGGGCAAAAACGGCGACCCATACGGCTTGAAACTGGGGGCGCCCGCCCCGGCAGCGCCGCACGCCACAACGCGGCGCCTGCGATTGACCACGACTCATTGGGGAACCTCGTCGTTGCGAGCGCTCATTTCGCGCCCTTCCGCACAATTAATCGGGCCGCGCACAAATAACGCATGAATCCCCGTGCTGCAGGCGGCGCTGGCTTGCGCCGTGGTTAAAATCTGCCCCAAGCGCGGAGAGCCGCGTCCTCGCCCCGCTTCTCCATCCGACGGCGAATCTGAATCATTGCGCAGATTTTGCAGCTTGAATCCGCGATTGTTTCCCGGGTTTTCGCAAGCATAGGCTAAGCCAGGCAAAGCCGGATGTTTCCGGCAGAAATCTCGGCCGAGCAGCGACGCGCCGCTAGCATGGATAGTCGACTCGGATAGACCTGATCGCGGCGGAGGCGAGAAATGGGCGTCTGGTGGACGGTTCGCGGAGTGCTGGGAGGGGCTGCAGCAGGATACGCGCTTTGCTTGTTGTCGCGCGCCGACAGTGCCCTCGAAGTCGTGAGTTTCGTGGGAGGCGCCGCGGCCCTGGGACTGCTTGCCGGATTAGGCGTCTCTTGCTTGAAACAACGTCGTCGCGACCTCTGCGAACCGCCCGCGTCGCCGCGAGGCGAGTGGTGGCTGTTGCGCGGGCTGCTGGGCGGCGTGTTCGCGGGCGTTGCCGCCGCCTATTATCTGGCGGCGCCCGCGTTGCCCTCGCGAAACGTCGTCTCGCTCTCCGTGCTTGCGTTCCTTTTCATCGGGTTGTTCTTTGGCTGGTCCATTGACATCGGTCAGGCGCTCGTTCGTAATCGAAGACTGCGGCGGACGCACGGCGGAGATTGATCGCCGCTGTTCTCGTCTATTTCCGGCTTCATTTTTCGTGCTTTCGTCTTTTCGCGTTTTCGTGATCCTCCGATCCGGCCTATACTGCGCCCGTATCACGATAAATCAGTTCAATCTAAAATCCGCCTCGGAGAATCTCATACATGGCCGCTTGCGTTCGTATGCTGTCGATCGCCGCGTTGTTCGCGCCGATAGCCGTGCTGAGCTGCGGCGCACTCTCGCAACTCGCCGCCGCTGAACCGCCAGCGGCGAAAGCCGTCAAGCGGCCGGCGAACCGGCTGGCGAAGGAGACCAGCCCGTACCTGCTGTTGCACGCGCACAATCCGGTCGAGTGGTTTCCCTGGGGCGAAGAGGCGCTGGCCAAGGCCAAGGCCGAAAAGAAGCTGATCTTTCTGTCGATCGGCTATTCGAGCTGCTATTGGTGTCATGTGATGGAACGCGAATCGTTCATGGATCAGGAGATCGCCGATTATCTGAACGAGCACTACGTGTGCATCAAGGTCGACCGCGAAGAGCGGCCCGACGTCGACGAGATTTACATGGCGGCCTTGCAGTTGCTCGGCCGGCGCGGAGGTTGGCCGCTGAGCATGTTTTTGACGCCCGAAGCGAAGCCGTTCTTCGGCGGCACGTACTTTCCGCCGCGGGATAAGGAACTGCCGGCGCCGCCGGGCGACGAGGAGGCGGCCGGCGAAAAGCGCATGGTCACCGGCTTCTTGACGCTTATCAAGCTGGTCGAGGATCGTTGGCAGCAGGCGCCCGACGAACTGAACCGCGTCGGCGGCGAAGTGGCTGCGGCGGTCAAGCGGACGCTTGCCCGGCGGTCGCTGGCCGGCGCCGATCCGCTGGACAAGAACCTCGGCGACGTGGTGCTCGCGGAACTGGCCGCACAGTACGACGAGCAGTTCGGCGGCTTCGGCTTCAGTGCGGACCAGCCGCAGCGACCGAAGTTCCCCGAGCCGCCGAACCTGACATTTCTAATCGATCGCATCCGGCGCTTCGACGACGAGCGGGCCCGGAAAATGCTCGTCGGCACGCTCGAACGCATGGCCGCGGGCGGGATTCGCGACCACGTCGGAGGCGGCTTTCATCGCTACAGCACCGACCGCTATTGGCGAATTCCGCATTTCGAAAAGATGCTCTACGACAACGCGCAACTCGCGAGCGTCTACGCCGCAGCCCACAACATCACCGGCCGAGACGATTTCAAGCGGGTCGCCGAAGAGATTCTGGCGTTCGTCGATCGGGAGTTGAGCGATCCGGAGGGAGGATTTTATTCGGCCCTCGACGCCGAAACCGACGCCCGCGAGGGCGCCTATTACGTTTGGACGCGAACGGAACTCGAGCAGGCGCTCGATGCCGACGAGTTCGCCTTGCTGGCCGACGTTTACGGCGTCAGCGCCGGGCCGAACTTCGAGGAGTACTCGGTGCTGCTCTTGCCGCGGTCGCTGGCCGACGCGGCCAAGAAACATCACCTAACGCCCGCCGAGCTTTCCCAACGCCTCGAACCAATCTGCGTGAAATTGCTCGCGGAGCGCGAAAAGCGGAAACGCCCGCTGACCGATACCAAAGTTCTCGCCGGCTGGAACGGCTTGATGATTCGCGGGCTGGCCGACGCCGGCCGGCTGCATGAGCGTCGCGCGTATGTCGATCGCGCGATCCGTGCCGCCGAATTTGCACTCGAGAAGCTGCGCACGCCCGACGGCCGCTTGTTGCACACGTACGGCGGCGGACAGGCGAAGCTGAATGCTTATTTGGACGATTACGCCTTTCTCGTCAACGGCCTGATCGCCTTGCACCAAGCCACTGGCGACGCCCGTTGGCTTGCGGCGGCGCAACAGTTGACCGAAAAGCAAATCGAACTGTTTTGGGATCAGACCGAGGGCGGGTTTTACTTTACGTCGAGCGACCACGAAGAGCTGCTGGCTCGCAGCAAGGATCCGGTCGATTCGGTCATGCCCTCGGGCAATGCCGTGGCGGCGAGCAACCTGGTCTATCTCTCTCGGGCCCTTTCCAAGCCAGACTACCTGATTCGCGCCCGCCAGACGGTAACCGCCTTCGCTGGATTTCTCTCCCAGAATCCCGCTTCGATGCCGCGCATGGCCGCCGTGTGGACCGCCATCTCCGCGGCCGACAAAAAAGACGAATGACCGAGAATCCGTATCAGCCCTCCTCGACGAACCCGGCGGATTTGCAGGAATTAGGACAGCCGCTGGCCGACGCCTTGGAGGCTTATCGGCAGGCGCACGGCCGCTTTCCGCCTTCACTTGCCGCCGCCGGCCTGGCGCCGGTCGACACGCCGGCAGGAACATTCGAATATCGGGTGGCGCAAGACGGCCGGCGCGCGTCGATCTTCATCGGCGATTTTGCCCGGCGGCGGTTCCGCGCTCGTTGGAGCAGCGAGATCGGCTGGTTTTTGGAGAGTCATTGAGAATGGGCGCCGAGCCGCGGATTCAATCTTCAACTAAACCACGGATGGCGCGGAGCGGCGAAGCCGCAACCAAAGTCGCTTTTCGCTCCGCGAAAAAGGCGCCTTTTTCGCGGAGCGAAAAGCGACTTTCTGGAGCCTGAGTTTGAATTTCCCGCCGCGAAACCCGGCTTGACCCTCAGGGCGAAATCTTCGCGGCCCACGAAGAAACAGAACGTTTGTAGTACGGATCACACGGATTTCTTTATATCCGTGAAATCCGTGTCATCCGTGGTTCCTGCCATCTTCCCCAATCATCCGTCCCTCCTGTCAGCGAAGGGGCGATTTTGATATTTTGGGCGCTTCGACAAGAACCTGGCGGCGGTCTTTCGCGACGCCGAATCGATTCAACATGGGAGAAGAGAACATGCCCGTCACCACCCAATCGATGGCTCGCTTGTGCCGCACGCTGCTCGGTGACGATCCGGAAATTGCGCAGCTTTCGCTTGGCGACTACCTGAGCGCCATTCCGCGGCTCGATTCGCTGGCCGACGTTCCGGCGGGCACGCCGGTCTTGGTGCGTGGCGACGTCGACTCCAAGCCGGGCGACAAGATCGGCGAAGGCGACGTGCGGCTGCGTTCAATGGCTGCGACCTTGGAGTTCGGACGCGGCAAGGGTTGGAAGCAGATCATCTTCGGCCACATCGGCCGCAAGCCGGAAGGCAGTCTGAAGGCCGTCGGCAAACGGCTGGGCGAATTGCTGAAGTGCGAGATTCCGCTCGTCGGCGATTGGCTGGACGAGAGCTCGCTGACGGTCCGCAAGGAAGCCGCCGATGCCATTGCCGCCGCGCCGCCGGGCGGCATCGTGCTGTTGGAGAACGCTCGCAAGTACGACATCGAGCGCGTGCTCTGGAAGGCCAAGCCGCAAGACGCCGATCAATTGGCCGAACGCCTGGCCAAGCTGGCCAACGAAATGGCCGCCAAATTGGCTCAAGTCTACGTGAACGAAGCCCTGTCTGCGGGCAGTGTCGACGCGTCGACGACCGCCGTGCCGCTGGCGATGGATCGGGTGGCGCTGGGCAGCTACGTGGCCGCCGAATTCGACGGGCCCATGCAACGCTGCCTGGGCGCCCAATTGGTCGTCTTCAGCGGCCTGAAGACCGACAAGCTCGACGACCTGGAGGCCATGATCGCCCGCGGCACGATCCGCTGGGTGTTCACGGCAGGTTCGCTGGCGATGGCATTGAAGAAGGCCGCCGCCGAACTTGACGGTACGCAGTTCGCCCTGGGCATCGCCGAGAATCCCGATCACAAGGACAAGCCCTACTACATCGCCCGCGAGCGAGTGGATCAGGCAAAGCGGATGCTGTCCGAGGGCCGCGCGAAGGGCATTCGCTTCGTGCTGCCGGTCGATTTCGTGTTGCAAGACGGTCGCACGAGCGAGCAGATCGGAGCGGACGATCAGCAATTCGACGTCGGTCCCAAAACGAGCGAACTGTTTGCGGAACAAGTCGGCGCCTTCATCGCCGAACAAAAGGCCGCGGGCCAAGGCGCGGTCGCGTTCCACAACGGGGTGTTCGGCATGTTCGAAGACTCCCGGTTCGAAGACGGCACGCGCAAATTCATTTCGCAACTGAAGCGCATGAAGGACGCGGGAGTCGAAGTCTACGTGGGCGGCGGCGAAGGGGGCGCAGCGTTGGAGCGCTACGGCCAGCCCGACTGGGTCACGCACTGCTTCACCGCGGGCGGGACGGTGCTCAACGCGCTGGGCAGCAACCCCGTGCCTTACCTGCAAGCCTTGCGATTGGCCGCGAAGGGTTGAACCGGCTTCGGCCCAGGCCGCAGCCGTTGATCGTTTGCTAGCGCACCCGGCGGCAAAGTTCGGCCAGCGCCTCGAACGCCTGGATGACTTCCGCCTCGTCGCGCAGCTCGCGCGCCGCCCGTTCTAGCGCCTCGGCGAAGGGCGTGATCTGGTGGAACCCATGACTGCCAGCCGAGCCTTTGAGTTGATGGGCGCAATTGGCCACGCCGGCCCAATCTCGGGCAACGACCTGACTGCGCAGCCTTTCCATTCGATCGGGCATTTCGGCCACATAGAGCGCCACGATATCGCCCAGATCCGGATCTTGAGCAAGGGCTGACACGAGCGGTTCGAAATCGGAGACTTGGTCGCTCATCGGCGCGCCTTGAAACGTCTGATGCTTGCGAAGCTTGGCGATGTCAAACGCCCTCGATGGACGTTTCCATATTAAAAATAAGTCATTTTCCCAACGAGTTGGGGCAAAAAGGACCGGATTTCTCTGGCGCAGTTTTGCCGCCTTCGATCGACGGCCACGCCCGGTTGTTTCGACGATTTTGGTTGTGCGCCCGAATAATCCGATCTGCCGACTTCATCGGTGCTGCATCACCGTCGCAGATCGTGCAAGACGCACGACCGTCAAAGCGCACGCTTCACGTAAAAGTGGAATGCAGATTTCCCAATTAACGCCGCCGGTCAAGCGGGACGATAGGTGCCAGTAGCTAGAGCCTAGATAACCTAGGTTTACCATTTTACTGCTGCATGCAGGAGATTTCCCCGATGAACGCGAAGTTTCTGTTTCCGCTGATCGCCGTGGTTGGTCTGTTTTTGGCTGGCAGCCAGGACGCAAACGCCGGCTTGTTTAGCCGCCACTGCTGCCGGCCGAGCTGCTGCGAGCCCACTTGCTGCGAACCGGCTTGCTGCGAGCCCACTTGCTGCGAACCGGCCTGCTGCGAACCCGCTTGCTGCGAACCCGCTTGCTGCGAGCCGTGCTGCGACCCGTGCTGTCACCGCCGCCCGTTTCGTGATTTCTGCAAACGGATTCGCAACCGTTGCCACTCCTGCTTCAGCTCATGCTGCAACGACTGCTGCGATAGCTGCTGCACCTCGAGCTGCTGCAACTAGTAAGGGGGGCGCCGGGCGGCGCAATTGCGCCCCCTGGCTAGAACCTAGTCAGATCAAAAACGGCTGTCGCCAGCAATGCGGCAGCCGTTTTTTGCGCGCGCTAGGGAGAATTTTCTTGACTTCGGCCCGCCCAGTTCGGAATCTATAAGACTGGCAAGCGCTCACTGCATGGAACAGATAGAGAAACGAGGAGTGTCGTCATGTCTTATAAATCGCCGCGCCGTTGGTTGCTGCGTTGCCTGATTGGGCTTTTCGCTGGGGGCCTGCTGACCATGCAGCTTGGCGCTGGGCAGGCTGGGAAAAATGCAATGGCTGCGGACCCGGCCAGCGACGACCTTTTGCGCGAGCAACTGGCCGCTGGCGAATTCGCGCCGGCGATGAAAAACGCCCAGGCGGCGCCTCCCCGACAGCGAGACCAATGGCTGTCGTCGATCGCTCAAGCTCAGGCCGGCATTGGCGAAAAGAGCGGTTCGCTCTCGACTGCCAGCCAGATTCGTGACGACGTCGTTCGCGAGCAAACGCTCGGAACCATGAGTGCCGGCGCCCAAGGCGGCGGCGGGAATGCCGATTTCCAATCGCTGATCGAATTGATTACCACAACCATCCAGCCTACGAGTTGGGACGAAGTCGGCGGACCGGGCGCCATCCAGTCCTATCAGAACGGCGTGTACGTCGACGCCTCGGGCGTGGTGCGACGGATTGAAACGGAAAATCGCACTCACAGCCGGCTCGCCGAACTGCGACGTGCGGCAGAGCGCGTGCTCGGCGCCGGCGACGTGCGTCAGGCCTCGGCGTTGCGCAAAATTTCCTTGCCGCGGCTGGAGCGCGAAATCCAGATGCGCCAAGCGGCTGGCCGCCCGCTCGACGAAGACATGCAGGTTCTGGCGGGCTTGCAGCGAATCCAGTACGTGCTCGTCTATCCCGAAACGGGCGACCTGGTGCTCGCTGGTCCGGCGGGCGATTGGAAAGTCGATCGAGAAAACCGCCTGGTCAGCGCCGACAACGGCCGCCCAGTCGTGCAGCTCGAAGATCTGGTGTTGCTGTTGCGGCACGTCTATCACTCGCCGGACGGCGAATTCGGTTGCTCGATCGACCCCACCCAGGAAGGTCTGGCCAAGGCTCAGGCCTTTCTTGCCGAGTCGAGCAAGAAGCCCATCAAGGCGGGCGGGCGCGGCAAATGGCTGGAGCAACTGCGTAGCCAAATCGGCCGGCAAACGGTCCGAGTATTCGGCATCGATCCCGGCTCGCGCGTGGCCCATACCATCGTCGAGGCCGACTACCGCATGAAACTGGTGGGCATCGGTCTGGAAGACGGCACGCTCGACGTGCCGAGCTATCTGAAAATGATGAACGTGCCCGCCGGCCAGGCGCCGCCCCCGATGGACGTGCTGCGCTGGTGGTTTGCGGTGAATTACGATGCCGTGCGAACCAGCGCCGATCGCGACGCTTACGAGCTGAGCGGCCAGGGCGTGAAAGTGCTGAGCGAAAGCGAGCTGCTCGCCGCCAACGGCAAGCAGGTTCACACCGGCAAGTCCGAAGAGTTGAACTCGGCATTCGCTCACAATTTTACGAAGCATTTTCCGGCCTTGGCGGCCAAGTACCCGGTGTACGCCGACTTGCAAAACATTTTCGATCTGGCGCTCGTCGCTTCACTAGTCAAGGCCGAAGGGCTGGCGGATCGCGCCGGCTGGCAGATGCTGCTGTTCGACGACCCGCGGCAATTCGTGCTGTCTCGCGGCCAGGCGCCGCAGGAGGTCGACACGGTCATCAACCATCGCGTGGTGAATCGGGTTCACGTGGTGGCGGCCGTCAGCGGCGGCGTCACGGCCGATTGCAGTTCGCTGGTGAAAACCGGCGCCATTCAGCTCGACCGCAAGGGAACGCTGGGCAGCCAGCGCGGCCGCTCGAAACCCGAGCAAGTTCCGCACGCGAACTGGTGGTGGGATTAAGTCGCTTCGCCCGCTTAGGGTTGCGGCTTCTTGCCCTCGACTGCGATCGACTCCAACTGCCAGCGCAGCGCTGAAACTTGAGCGTCGCGCGACGGCTTGTCGCCGGCCGGATCAAACGCGATTGGGCGGTTGAGCAAGCGTTGTAAATGTTCCAGCGCCCGACGGCGGCGGTCTTCTTCGTCGCTTCCGAGCAAGCGCACCCAAACTCGCGGTTCGCGCACCAGAAATAAAGCCACCCAGTCGGACGTGTCGGGCCGGTTGCCGCCCGACAAATCGTGTAAGATCGCCCGAATGCGAGACTGCTGCTCGGCGTCCAGTTCGCGCCGATCAATCGACGTCAAAAACAAAGCGGCTCCGCGCCCCAGGGCTCGCAGTTCGCGGTCGGCGGCTTGACGCCTTGAAAACTTCGCGTCGCCCAAATCGTCGACCAGTCGCCGCCAATCGGTCAGCTTCGCTGATTGAATGACTTTCGCCGAATCGTACAGCGATTGTTCGGCTTCGAGCGCCGTCTGGTTCAATCGCCAATCGGGCTTGAGCAGTTCCAAAAGCGGCGTGAGCCGTTCGCGGCACAACTCGGGTTCGGCGGCCAACAAGCTCCACAGATTGCCCGCCTCGTAGGACGTTTCCTGGTTGCCTTCGCCGATGCGCAACGAAACGGGCCCGGAGCGCGGCTGATGGAATTCCAAGTACGCCTCCCCGGCGGCGCCAGGCGTGCGGCGGCTGAGCATGACCTCTCGTCCATCGATCACTTCATAGCCAATTTGGCCTTCGCTTGTCGCCAGTTCATAACTGATCGAGGTCGCGTCGCCAGAGAGCGTGATCGAGAGCCGCTCGCGGCGGTCCTTGCCGTTCGACTGGCTTTCGAGCTTGCGGTCGCGCTGATCGCTGACGGCCGCGATGCGGCCCGACGAAACGTTGAGTTCGAAGTATCGCAACATCGGCGCCAGGCCCGGATTGAGCTGTGGCTGCTGCGCTCGCGCCTGGCGATCGGCCGGCGACGCAATCGCCCAGACGGCCAGCATGACGGTCGCCGCGAAGTAACGCCGGCCGGGGCGATGTTCCATGAAATCACCTGCAATTCAGGCGACCGACTTGGATTCCTGCGCGGAAGCCTCCTCGGACGCAGACGGGCGGGAACCTTTGTTCTTTCTCCGCAGGCGACGCAAACGAATTCGGTACAGCCGCCGCCGGCGTCGAAAGACGAAATACAACAGCACGCCGAGCGCCGCGACGCCCAGCGTGGCCGTCAACCAGATCTCGGCGCGGCGAATCGAGTTCCAAAGGCTTTCGAAAGCCTCGGCGAACACGAAGCTCAGCCCGAAAAACAGCGTCACCACCAACGACGCGCAGAATGCGTCCACCAGAATGAACCGCCGAAACGGCATCCGCAGAATGCCCGCCGTGATGTAGACGGGCGAACGCACGCCGACCAGGAAACGAGCAGTCAAGAACACCTTGAAGCCGTGTCTGTGAATCATTTCCTCGACCCGCTGCTCGCGCTCGGGCGTCATGTAGCGGGCGAACCAGTGCCGATCGCGCAGCAACCCGTGGCCGAAATGGTAGCCGATCGCATACATCGCGCAATCGCCGATGATCGCCCCGACCAGGCAAGTCGCCAGCGCCAGCCAGGGCTCGAGGTGCTGGTTATGAGCCGCAATCCCCGCGCTGATTACGAAGACTTCTTCCGGAATCGGCAACCCCATGCCGGTCAGGATCAGCAGCCCCGCCACGGCCAAATAGGGGGTTACCTGGTGGAGGAAAACTTCGAGCATCGATTCCGGGGCGTAAAACCTAGGGACAAAGGGCTGGCTCGCACGGTTATTCTAACCGGACCGAGGCTCCTGAGTATATTGCTTTTGGGCGTTTTGACGATGCCCGCGCAATTCTCAGCATCGCCACACGATCCTTGGCGTGCCTGGCAGGCGAAATACAACGAGAATTGAGGTCCGCCTTTCGCCCTTCTCGCCCTCGTTGTTCTACACAACTTTTCCGCTGGATTTCCCGGCTCGCCTTCGGCCACGACTTTTGCGTAGCCCGGGCATTTATGCCTGGGAATTCGTTCAACGTGCACCCGTTTTTCCCGATTGGCGCCTCGGGGCCGCCGACGGCGGCCGCGAGGCGCCAATCGGGGGCGGGGGGTAAACGGCTCGCGGATCCCAGGCATAAATGCCTGGGCTATGTAGAAAGCACGGCATTCACGCACTCTCACTACGTCCAAACCGCTAGCATGCGACTTGTGTAGAGAACAACAAGCGAGGCTAAAGCGGTCCGGTCAGGCGCCAATCGCGGTCCGTCACGCCGGCGGCGATGAGTTGCACGCTTTGGCCTGTTGGTCCTGGTACAAACATTAGCATGCCAATTTCCGGCCGTCCTTCGCACCAGGCCACGGCCCGCTCGGGGCCGAGGATGTAGAAGGCCGTCGCCAAAGCGTCGGCCTCAGCCGCCGTCGGCGCCAGCACCGTCGTCGAAATCACCCCTTCGGCCGGCCAGCCGCTGCGGGGGTCGATGATGTGCCCGTAGCGACGGCCGCGATGCCGGAAGAATTGCGTGCCGGCGCCCGAGGCGCCTAAAGCCCGGTCGCATAAGCGAATCTCGATGACTTGCTTCTCGGGCCGCATGGGATGCCGAACTCCGACCTGCCAGCCCGGCTCGTCCGCGGCTTGCGTCGCTTGCGAGCCGCGGGCCAGGATACTGCTTTGCCCGCCGTGCCAGAGAAAATCGCCGATGCCCGCGTCGAGCATCGATTCGGCGGCCCGATCGAGCGCGTAGCCCTTGCCGATGGCGCCCAGGTTCAGTTCCACGCCCGGCCGCAAGAATCGCACGCTGCTAGCCGTCGCGTCCAGTTCAAGGAACTGGCTGCCGACGCGAGCCAGCGCGGCCGCCAGATCGGCTTCCTCGGGCAAGGCGCCTTGGCGGCGAAAGAACCCCCAGACTTTGGTGAGCGGCCCGGACGTGATATCGAACGCGCCCTGCGTCTGGCGGTGCAGTTCCACGGCCAGTTCGAGCAGCCGGAACAACCGCGGTTCGACCGTCACCGGGCCTTCGGCGGCCTGGCGATTGATCGCCATGATCTCGCTCGTGTCGCGATAGACGGTGAGCTGTGCTTCCAAACGATCGACCAGGTCAAGCGCCTCGACGACGGCCTCGTTCGCCTCGCGATACTGCCCGGCATTCAGGAAGACTTCGAACTGGCACGCCATCGCCTGGCGGCCGAACTGCAGCAAATAAGCCTCGGCCGGCGGCGGCCCTGGCCACGGCGAAACGGTGGAACTGGAGCTTGATTCCGGATCGATGCGTTCCGCCGCGTCGGCCAGGGCGTCGAGGGCCGTCTGCCCTTTCAGGAATTGGCGGCGGTTGCTGGTGCGCTTGGCGGACATCGGTGTTATTATAGGCCGCCAAGCTATCAGGTGCTGGCGGACTCTCGCTTGAGCAGGGCTTATTGCTCGACTAATGATTCCTCGCCAGTATCGGTATTGTGGTTCGGGACGCAGAACAATGGAGCGATCCCTTTTCTAGGCTTGTCAAGAGGCGCCCAAGGGCGACCGCGAATGCTTTCGCCCGCGCCGCTCGCTTCAAATCTCGACGATGAATCGCTTGTGATCGTCGCGGGGCGGTAGCCATTGTGGCATCTGGCCTTTGCCGCCCACAAATCGATGGATTTGCCCGATGATTTCCAGCACGACGTCGACGCCTCGGAGGGCTGTACGTGAGTCAAGCAAGTAGATCTTTTCAAGTTTGTCGTACCCGCCAAACTTTTCGGGCGCGCTGAACGGCGATGCATGCACGATTGCATCGCGGAAGGGCTTCACAGTTTCGAGAAACTCCTTCAGCGGATCTCGCGAGTCGTGGAGAGGGCCCTCCGTCGCACGAGTGACAATTCGCGGAACTTTTTTGAGCTTTTCGACAAGGTTCACGGGGCGAGGATCCTCCGCCAGAAACGCTCGTTCCTTGTCAGATAATTTGGCGCCTCGCGACGACTGCAGGCATTCCCACGCAAGGCCATTGACGAACGCCTCGACGAGATTGAACGCGGCAATCAGCGCCATTCGGCTGTTGAATAAGATCCGGCGTTGAACAGGAGCAATCTTACCCCGCCCTCGCTTTGCATCATTCCACGATAGGCGCTCCGATTGAATCCTGTCGAAGTCCGCCTGGGCGCCGATCAGGCCATCGACCGCCTCTGCGAGATCTTTGCAAAGGTGCATTTCCGGAAACTCTGTCTGCAAACCCCACGGCGAAATGCAAACCGTTGCATGCAGCGGGGCGCCTCGCAAAACGCCAGGCTTTGGCACACCGAGACGTTTTTGGAATTCGGCCAACGGAAGCCGCCAAGTCCCGCCGTGCTCCCACAACGGTTCATACAGCTCCGCGAGCTTGCTCTCCGTCGCCCCCGCGAAGTTCTCCTGACAGAAACCAGCAATCTTGCCCTTGAGTTGCAAGCGAATCTGCTTCTGAAGCTGCTTAAGTCGTTGGCGCGTCCACGTGCTGAAGTCGTCGGGAAATACGCGTTCAAGCCCATCGAGATCGCCAAGGAGCAAGCGACCGACGACGAGCGCTCGCTTCGCACGAACGATTTCCGCGATATCACGTTCCCGGCCGGTTTTGAATGAGAGAGCCATTTTGGTCCATTGAATCTCCCGTGAATGCCATCCAAACCAGTGAAGGACTCCGCGCGGGGGCGACGTTCGCGATCCCGGTCGCTTTTTCGGCAAAAACAAGCTTCCAGCCAAAATGGTTTATGCGTCGGCACCCGTGAAACGCATACAGCGTCTTCGTGGCGACGCGACCGAAGCCATCCAGCAGCGCCGCTTGAACTCGTGCCTTGCAAAACACAATTAGTCCCCGCCTTCCGCTCAGAATTCCCCGAACCGTAGCTCAGACTTCTGCCGCCGCCGCTTGCGGCGCTGGGGCGTCGAACAACCGCGAGAGCCGAGCTTCATCCGGCGGCTCGGTGCAGAGGCTGGTGACGACCCCCAGCAGCGACGAAATCGCCAGTCCCCAGATGATCGGATCGAGCCCCAGCGGCGAAAAGGCTTTGATCTCGTGATACTTGACCCAACCCGCCGCGTAGAGCGAGAGCGAGGAGAACACGCCGCCGATCATGGCCGCCATCGCGCCGGGCGCCGTGGCCCGCCGCCAGTAGGCGATCATCATCGCGGGGGCGAAAAACGACGTTGCGGCGCAGGTGCCGCTCAAGATCACCATCGTTTGCAAGTATCGCGGCGGATTGAGGTTGGCGCCGAGGGCCGCCGCGCCCACGATGACCATCATCAGGTGCGAAAGCCAACGGATCTTCGCTTCGCCCGCATGCGGGTTGATGAACCGCAGATAAACGTCGCGCACCAGGCCCGAGGCGATGACCACCAGATACGTGCTGACCGTGGCCATCACCGCGCCGAACGGCGCCGCCAGGATCAAGCCGGCGATCAGCGAGCCGCCCGGCAACGGGCTGGTGCTGAGCAAGGCCAGCCGCGGAATGATCTCGTCGGATTGCTGCTCTTGCAAGTCGGGGATCAACGTGCGGCCGCAGATGCAGATCACGATCAGCGGCAGATAGATGCACATGTTGTAAACCGCCAACAGCACGATCGAACGGCGGATGGTGGGCGTGCTTTTGCTGGCCATGATCCGCACCAGCCCGGCCGGCGAACTCAACCCGGCGAAGACCCACTGAAAGAAGAACGACACGGCGATGCCCAGCGGCAGAAACTCGAACGGGCCGGGACCGGTCGCCAGCGCGCCGGGCCGGCTCATTTTTCCGGTGACGATCTTGCCGTTGGAGTACAAGGCGCTTTGCCAGCCGCGCGAGTCTTTTTCGGTCAAGGCGACCAGCGTGCGCTGCTGGGAGGTCAGTCCGTCGATCGTTGAATCGGCGCCGAAATAGCGCAGCGTCTCGGCGTCGGGCATCGCCTCGGCGTGCGGCGCCTCGGCCAGGAATTGCGGCTCGCCCAGCCGCAGGCTGACGGCTTCGACTCGCCCGTCGTCACGCGACCGATCAGCCAGCGATTGAGGCAGCCGCCCGTCGTGCTCGTCGGCGTAGCGGCGCAGTGCGGCGTCCAGGTGGTGAAGCGGCTGTTCAACGGCCTCGACATGAGCTTTGTTTTCCTCTCGCAATTCGGCGCTCAGCGGCCTGACCGCCACTTCGCGCGCCAATCGCTGGCTGGCGGCCGGCAATCCGCCGGCGGCGATCACCGTCAGCGGCAGCAGGATCATCACGCCGATGAACATCATCACGCTCTGGAACAGATCGGTCCACACCGCAGCCAAGAAGCCGCCGATCAGCGTGTAGCCAACGACCGTCAGCGAAAAGATGCCGAGGCCCAGATAGTAATACTTGTCGAGCCCGTCGCCGTCTTCTGCGAGCGCCAAAGCGCCCGAGCCGGGCCAGGAAATCTTCATTACCAGCGCCCCGGCCTTGAATTGGGCCACCATCATGAACGACATGAACAGCAGAATCAGAAGCGACGCCATCAGCCCGGCGGCCGGGCTGCCGAATCGCTCTCGCACCAGGTCGGGCACGGTGATGGCGCCGGTGCGGCGCGAGAGCTGCGAGATGCGTTTGCCCAGCACCCCGAAGCCCGTGATCGGCACGACCATGTACGAGGCGATCCACAGCGCCACGATCCAGCCCGAGCTGTAGACCATCGACGGAAAGCCCATGAACGTGCCGCCGCTTTGCACGGTGGCGGTCAGGGCCAGCGCCCAGGCGCCCAGCCCGCGGTTGCCGAGAAAATAGCCTTTGAGGAATGAGCCCTTCTCGACCACGCGCTGGGCCAGCGTGCCCAGCCAGACCGAAGCCGCGATGAATATGAGCAACGCGACGAACGTGCCCAGGCCCGCGGAATTGGCGGTCGTTTCATCCATGGGCGGCCTCCGTCTCGATGATGTTGCCGGCTTCGTCCTCTTCCGGTTCCGCTCCGAGGTCTTCGTCGCTCATGAACATCATGGCGAACCAGATCGAAACCGCCGTGGAAAGGGACCAGGGCGTCACGATGCCCCAAAACACCCAATCAGGGAAGCCGAGCACGAAACTCAGCGTTTCGGGATCTCGCCCATAGCCGAAAGCGTAGCAATATCCAATCGTGTAGACGCAAGCCGCCAACCAAACGCCAAGCACGACCAGCGCTTCACGTCGCGCGCTATGGAGCAACGGATCTTCGGTCCGTAGGGTCATCACTCCATCCATCTCCTCGTGGTCATTGGCCCCTCGGGAGAGTCCCAATCTAACCGACGAGCAAGCCCTTCGCCAGGAATCGGCGGAAGCTTCAAGAGATCTCGTGAGGAATCATTTACAGCATACTGGGCGAAGGATTGTGCTCGACCGCCTCAGGATCGTCGTCGGTGAGCGGCGCCGCCGAGTGGCTCCAGCCTTGATAGCCTGCCAGAGAGCTTCCTTGCTCAAACTTGTAGACGTCGTTTTGCTGCGACAACGTCGCCCAGCGCACGTAGGCCAGCAATTGTTGTTCGCCGTCGAACGTCGCCACGAGCTTTCGCGGCACATCACGCTTCGAGCCATAAAGATAATGCACGTTTCGTCCTCTGGGGGGAGCGATCTGTGGTACGAGCGTTGCTCATTTTAGCACGACGTTTAAAATGTGGCAGTCGCTGCGATGTCGCTGGCCCCTTCAGCAGGACAAACGGAAAGGAGACAGCCTTGACGAATGTCGCTCTTGGAACGCAGTCAGTCTTTTTTCGGCTTGGCCCTTCATTTGCCGTGCGGCGCACGACGTTTTGGGCGATGTTCGTGCTGCTTGCCCTTCCCTTTGCGGCCGCCTACGTGCAGTGGCTGGCGTTCGGCCTGCCCGAAATCGCCGAACTGGCGGTTCCGCGAGCCACCGGAGCGGCGCCGCACGGGTTTCCCGGCTGGGTGCGCTGGTGTCATTACCTGAACTTTTTGTTCATGGTCTTGATCATCCGCAGCGGCCTGCAGATTTTGATGAGCCATCCGCGGCTGTACTGGAACGTTCACTGTACGCCCGGCAGCGAGTGGCTCCGGCTGACGCCGGTGGCGGAACTGCCTCGCGACCGCCTCTGGACGGCCAATGACGACGCCCGACATCTTTCACCCTGGATCGGCTTGCCAGGCTACCGCGTTAGCGTCGGCATGGCGCGGCATTGGCATTTTCTCAGCGCACTCGCGTGGGTCGTCAATGGCGCCC
This sequence comes from Pirellulales bacterium, assembly GCA_035532215.1. Taxonomy (GTDB): domain Bacteria; phylum Planctomycetota; class Planctomycetia; order Pirellulales; family JAICIG01; genus JAICIG01. The sequence continues at coordinate 54,500 of DATKRK010000163.1, forward strand.
TCTTCGTGATCCTGTTGTTCTCCACGAGCCATTGGAAACGGCTTGTGCCCCAATCATGGCAGATCGTACCCGACGCCTGGGCGGTCTTCGTTCACTATGCAACGTTTCACTTGCCGCCTGAGCCTGACGGGTTTTACCGCTACAACGCCTTGCAACAGTTGTCGTATTTCGCCGCCATCTTTGTGCTGGCGCCCTTGTCGATGCTAACCGGACCATCGATGTCGCCTGCCTTCACCTCCAGGTTCAGTTGGTATCCCAAGCTGCCCGGCAACCGGCAGGTGGGACGTTCGCTGCACTTCTTGATCATGTGCGCATTTCTGGCGTTCATCCTGGCGCACATCGCCATGGTGGCGCTCACCGGGCTTGCCAGAAACATGAACCATATCGTGCTGGGAGCGGACGACGCCAGGCCGATGGGCCTTTATCTCGGGCTGGCGGGACTTGCGGCGGTGGTGGCGGTCAATGCCTTGGCCAACTGGGCGGCGTGGCGCCGCCCGCGCACCATCCAGCACTTGGCCAAGGCGATCATCACGCCTTTAAGCTGGTATTTCCTCAACCGGGCTCAGCCGCGGGCGCAATTCCGCCGAGAAGACATTTCGCCCTTCTTGTGGGCCAACGGCAGACTGCCGACTTCCGATCATTACAAGGCGCTGGCGGCCGACGGCTTCGAAGACTATCGCCTGAAGATCGGCGGCCTAGTGGAAAACCCGGTCGAACTCTCGCTCGACGAGCTGCGCGCGATGGGCACGACCACTCAGATCACGTTGCACCATTGCATCCAAGGCTGGTCGGGCATCGCCGAGTGGGGCGGCGTGCCGATGTCGCGAATCCTTGGGCTGGTGCGGCCGCAGGCCAACGCGACAGCCGCGTTCTTCTATTCCTTCGGAGAAGGTCCCGAAGGCGGCCAGTTCTACGACAGCCATTCGATCGAGAACCTTGCCCACTCACAAACGCTGCTGGCGTTTGACATGAATGGCGCCCCGCTGAGCGAAGCACACGGCGCCCCGTTGCGGCTGCGAGTGGAAAACCAACTCGGATTCAAAATGGTGAAATGGATCGAGTCGATCGAGTTCGTCGAGAGCCTCGAATCGGTCTATCAAGGCGAGGGCGGCTACAAAGAAGACCATGAGTATTTCGGCGAATCAGCCAATATCTGAAGCTCCGGCCAGGCGACGGAAGCTTGATCGTCTCCGCAGGTCAAGCTTCGCTCTGGGAGAGGCGCTGCTCTATCAGGCCAGCAGTGGATCGAGCTTGTCCGGGTCGATTTCCAGTTCCTTGATAGCTTTCGACAGCCGGCGTTTGTCGAACTGCCCGCGTTCGGCGAGCTGTGTCAAGGCGGCGAGCGCGATGCACTCGGCATCCACTTCGAAATGCCGGCGCAGCCGCTCGCGGGTGTCGCTGCGTCCCAGCCCGTCGGTTCCCAAGGCAAATAGTCCGCCCGGAAGCCAGGGAGAAATCTGCTCCGCCACGGCGCGAACGAAATCGGTGGCGGCGATGAACGGCCCCTGTTGTCCGGCCAAGACTTGCTCGAGGTGGCAAGTGCGGCGCGGCTCGTCGGGATGGAACAGATTCCAGTGCGCCGCCGCTTGCGCGTCGCGCCTAAGTTGCGTGTAGCTCGTCAGGCTCCAAGCCTGGCTTGACACTTGGTAGCGCTCGGCCAAAAGCTGTTGCCCGCGCAGCACCTCGCGAAGGATCGCTCCCGAGCCGAACAACTGCACCCGCGGACGATCGCTTCCGGCATCGACCGCAGCCAACGGATAAATGCCGCGGACGATGCCCTCCTGCACGCCTTCTGGCATGGCCGGCATCTTGTAATTTTCGTTGTGCAGCGTGATGTAATAAAGCGCGCTTTCGTTCTCCTCGAACATCCGCCGCACGCCGTCCATGACGATCACGGACGTCTCGTAGGCATACGCGGGATCGTAGGAACGGATGGTCGGATAGGCCATCGCCAGCAGATGGCTATGCCCGTCTTCGTGCTGCAGGCCTTCGCCGATCAGCGTCGTTCGCCCGGCGGTGGCGCCGATGAGAAAGCCCTTGGCCCGCATGTCGGCGGCCGCCCAGATCAAATCGCCCACGCGCTGAAAGCCGAACATCGAATAGAAGATGAAAAAGGGAATCATATTCAGGCCGTGCGTGCTGTACGCCGTGCCCGCGGCGATGAAACTGGACATGGCGCCCGCCTCGGTGAGCCCCTCCTCGAGGATCTGCCCGTCGGTCGCCTCGCGGTAATACATGAACTGCTCGGAATCGGCCGGCTCGTACAACTGCCCGACGTGCGAATAGATGCCGAACTGCCGGAAGAGACCGTCCATGCCGAAGGTGCGGGATTCGTCGGGGATGATGGGCACGATATAGCGGCCGATCTCCTTGTGCTTCAACAGGCGCCCGAAATGCCGGGTGAAGGCCATCGTCGTCGAGACCTCGCGGTCGTCGCTGCCGGCGATCGAGTCGGGGAATTCTTCGATGCGCGGCGTTTTGGTTGACAGGGGCTGAGCGTTCCGCGCCGGAAGATATCCGCCCAACTCCTGCCGCCGTTTGTGCAGGTATTGAATCTCGGGACTGTCATCCGCCGGCCGATAAAAAGGCGCCTTCGAGATGGCTTCGTCCGGAATGGGAATGCCGAATCGACTGCGGAATTCGCGATACTCCTGCTCGTTGAGTTCTTTCTGCTGGTGGGTGACGTTGCGGCCTTCTCCCGCTTCGCCCAAGCCATAGCCCTTGATCGTGTGGGCCAGAATCACGGTCGGTTGACCGACCGTCTCGACGGCTGCTTTGTACGCGGCGTAGACTTTCGCCGGGTCGTGTCCGCCGCGGAGCAGGCCGTGAAGCTCGTCGTCGGAAAGATGAGCGACCAGCTCGAGCATTTCTGGATAGCGACCGAAGAAATGCTCGCGCATGTAGGCGCCCGGCGAGACGCTGTACTTCTGAAATTCGCCGTCGACGACTTCGCCCATCCGCTGGACGAGCAAGCCCGATTCGTCGCGGGCCAGCAACGCGTCCCAATCGCCGCCCCAAATGACTTTGATCACGTTCCAGCCCGCCCCGCGAAAGACGCCCTCCAGCTCTTGAATGATCTTTCCGTTGCCGCGCACCGGCCCGTCAAGCCGCTGCAAGTTGCAGTTCACGACGAAGATCAGGTTGTCGAGTTGCTCGCGAGCCGCCAACGTGATTTCGCCGAGCGTTTCCGGCTCGTCGCATTCGCCGTCGCCCACGAAGGCCCAAACTCTCTGGCGGCTCGTGTCGAGCAGGCCGCGGTCGGCCAGGTAGCGGTTGAAGCGGGCCTGGTAGATAGCCATGATCGGGCCCAAGCCCATCGAAACGGTTGAGAACTCCCAAAAGTCGGGCATCAGCCAGGGATGGGGATAGCTCGACAACCCGCCGCCAGGCGTGAGTTCCTGGCGAAAATTGACGAGTTGCCGTTCCGTGAGCCGTCCTTCAAGAAACGCTCGGGCGTAGAGGCCGGGCGAGGCGTGGCCTTGGAAATAAATGAGATCGCCCGAAGAACCGTCGCCTTTGCCCCGGAAGAAGTGGTTCAACCCAACTTCGAACAACGTTGCGGTCGAAGCATAGGTGGAGATGTGCCCGCCGATTCCATGATGCTCGTGGTTGGCCCGCGAGACCATGGCCATCGCGTTCCAACGGATCAAGCTTTCAATTCGCTGCTCGATTCCTCGATCGCCCGGATAGGGCGGCTGCCTTTCGGTAGGAATCGTGTTGACGTAGGGAGTGTTGAGCGGCGAGTGCGTCGCCAATCCCTCTTTCGCCAGAACCTCGTTAAGTCTGGAAACGAGCGCGCGGGCGCGTTGCGACCCCTCGGCGTCGAGTACGTATCGCAAGGATGCCAGCCATTCGGCCGTTTCCACGGGATCTAGTTCGCCGCTATCCAAAACGGTCGTCGCTTGTTGGAGGTCGGCCATGATTCGTGAACCTTTCTATCGCGATTTGCGGTTTTTACCTGGCGGCGCCCGCCAATTCTTCCAGGCGGCCCGCGTCGGCCAGCCCGTCGAGCAGCATGTGGAAGTACACAAGCCCGGCGTAAGGGCGCCAGCGGCGCAATCGCCGCGCCACGGCTGCATCATCGAGTTTTTGCGGCAGTTTCAACAGGTGCTGCAACCGGTTGCGAGCGCCGACGTCATCGCCTGGAAAAACGTGCGTTCGCCCCAGCCCGCGCAAGAGCGCATATTCCGCGCTCCAGCGGCCAATGCCGCGATGCGTTTGAAGTTGCGCGACCGCTGCTTCGTCGTCCTCGCCGGCCAAAGCTTCCAAGTCGGCTTGCCCTGAGGCGATCGATCGCGCCAGTTCGATCATGGCCCGGCCTTTCTGCCGACTGAATCCGAGCCGCCGAAAGTCCTCGAGCCGCCGATCCGCTAAATCCGCAGGACAAGGGAATGCAATCGATGAGCCGTCGTCGAGCGAGAGTGCGTAGCGAGCGGCGAGCTTGTTGAGAAGTTGAATGCCTAAACTGAGCGTTACTTGCTGGCACGCGATCGCGTTGACGAGCGTTTCGAAGACGGTAGGAAACCGTGGCGGCTTCATGCCGCGAAATTTGGCCGCCAATTGGTCGAGTCGCCGCTGGGAACTTGCGAACCGGTAAAAGTTGGCGAGATTGATTCGCAGCCCCAGCAATCGTTCCAGAGTGGCGGTCACGGCCGATTTCGTCGAGGCGCAGGCGCCGGGACCGTGAACGCGGACTTCGATTCGGGCCCGCTCTGCAGGTCCTGTTTGTCGAGTTGCCAATTCCACGGCGCCGCCGGCGAGCGGCAACACGCGACGATACGTCTCGCCGTCCCAGCGGTCGATGGCGTTTTCCGGCCGTCGGCGCAGCGCCCAGACTGTTAAATCGAGACGGAACGGCGGGACTGCCGCGAGCCAAAACCGGTACGAGTCCATGATTTCGACGTCAGCGCCTTCCTTGAGCCTCGCGATGTGCGGCGACGCGAGGTTGAGGCTTGCCTTGTTTGAGAAATTCCACAAGCGCGAGCGCTCCGCTGTGTTCCTGGTCGCGGGCCGCGTAGACGAGCGTGACGTTTCCTTTTCGCTCCTTGGCGCGCAAATCGTCCACTGCTTGGCGATTCGATCGCAACTCTGCCCAGTAGCGCCGGCGGAACTCGTCCCAGCGAGCCGGATCGTGGCCGTACCATTTTCGCAGCTCGCTGCTGGGCGCCACGTCTTTGAGCCAGACGTCGATCGCCGCCCGGGCTTTGCTCACGCCGCGCGGCCAGAGCCGTTCGACCAACACGCGACAACCATCGGCTGACGAAGCGGGTTCGTAAGCGCGTTTGAGTTGAAACATGCTCTCACCCCAGCAAGATCGTGACCAAAACGGAAGCATCCTCGATGCCGCGCAGCGCATGCGTTGCGCCGCCGGCCAAATACAACATCTCCCCTTGAGCCAGTTCGTGCTCGGCGCCATCGGCATCGAAAGCGATGCGGCCTTCCAGACATTGCACGGTGATTTCTCCCTCCACTCGGTGCGGCGGCAATTGCTTGCCGGCCGGAATGACGATGCGGATCACTTCCAGCGCGTCGGTTTTCACCAAGACGGCGGTTATCGAATCTCTTAACTTCGCTCCGAGCGGTCGAATGTCGATGACTTCCGCGGGGACGGCGTGATGGATGGCCATGATGGTCAACTCCTTTCACAAGGGACTGGCGAGTCGTCGGACGCGAATAAGACTGTTTTCCCAGGCATCGCGAAACCTTTCCATTGCTTGAGAGCCAATTCCATGCCTTTCGAAGAGAGCTTGTTGCAATTCACTTCCCGCCGCAAGAACGATGCCGATGCCGAGAATTGCACAGCCATCGGCGCTCTCAAATCCCTGCCAGCCCCGTGCCGGTCCAGCTTTGCCGTCGCTGCGGTCGCTCGGGACGTCGAAACCGAATTAGTGCGCCAACATCCGCTCGGTGCGTGCGTCTCGGCACAACATGCGGCGCAGCAAATGTGAACGCCCTAGCCCGTGCGCGCGACGCTTGCCACCGCTCTTCTTCGGACGGACAATCAATGGCACGCCAGGGAGATGGGGCGGCCAAAGCGAGGCACACGATTTGCAAGTTTGCTGTTCCTTAGTCGGAAGAGTATTCATCGTTTCTTCCGCAAGCCGCGTCTCCTCCTGGGCGGGGAGAGCCGCGCTCTCGCCAGAACTATTCGACGCTTGAATCGATCGTCGATGAAGCATCGGAGGAGTCGTTTCCGGCGAGCGATCCTCCTGCGTGGACCGATTGCACTTGCACTTAGCCGCGCGTCGAACTCGCTGGCAGGTAACTGAGGTGCGTGAGATGCCGACTCCTGATATCCACAGCACGTTGCACGAGTGGCTCGCATTTCGGCCAGGCCTCTCGCACGTGTTCACCGAACATCGCCTCGATCTTTGCCGGGATTCCGACAAGCCGCTGGACGAAGTGTGCCGTGAACAACGCGTGGACCCGCGAATTCTGATCGCAGAACTCAACCGGACGACCCGCCCCTCGCACTGCGAGCTGGGGGCCGATTGGGCCACTGCCCCTTTAGGCGAGTTGTGCCGGCACCTGGAAGAAATCCATCACGCATTCTATTTGCGCGAACTGCCGCGGCTGGCTGCACTTTCTTCCAAGGTTGCGGCCGCATACTCGGCAAGCCATCCCGAGACGGCGGAGCTCGACGAGGCCTTCCGGCGGTTCCGAGCGGCCCTCGAATCGCACCTTGAGCGAGAGCAGCGAGAATTATTCCCGGCCATTCGACGACTCGTGGAATTGCGCCCCCCGGCCGAACCGCCTGACATCGCCGGACTCCTCAACTCGTTGGAACGAGATCACGATGCCGTCGACGAGCAATTGTTGCGCATTCGCGAGCTGACGCACGGGTTTACCGCTCCTCCCGAAGTCTGCCAGACCTTTCAGTCGCTGCTCGACGGTCTTTGGGAATTGGAAATGAACCTGCACCAGAACGTCCATGAAGAAAACCAGTTTCTTTTTCCGCGCGCCGCACGGCACAAAGCCGCATTGAGCGCCGCGCGGAAACGAAAACTTCACGGCGGATAAAGACACGACAACCGGCGCCGCCTCAGCGTGAGCGCCCACCACTGCCATGATTGACCGGCGTGCTAGCCTGACGTCGGGCAAGGTCGATCCAGCTACTCGGCTGGCACAGCGGATTGGCAGCGGAAACGACGGCTCTGAGGAGCAATCGGTGCCGCCGGATGACTCGGCGGCGGTTGCGGATTGCGAAGCCCATAAAAGCGAAAACCCTTGCGAAAGCAAGGGTTATGACGCTATTCGTCTTTCGCTGTCGCCGGGTGACTCACCCGGCCATGAGTGGAGGCGGCGGGAATCGAACCCGCGTCCCGAAACATTTCCACGCCCGCTTCTACGTGCGTAGTCGGATGATTTCCGCTCTTCGCCCGCCGAGCCCCAACCGACGGGGTCTCTGGAAGGCTAGCCGGGCACGTTTTTTAGTCCCGGGCGTTCCCAACGTTGACCCGGGACGATTCGGATTTAGTGGCCGACTTTTGGACCTCTCCGACTAAGGTCCGCAGCCGGGGTTGCCTTTAGTTAGGCAGCCAAAGCGTAGGTATCTTCGGCAATTGAAGATATTTGGTCAGCTTTTTACGTGGCCAACTGACCAACCACGGCACGCCACTTGCGCTTCAGACTGTCCGGTCGAACCCTGTTCGCCCCCGAAAGCGCGAGCCAAGTTTTGGTATCGGCCTATTGTACTCCGCCCGTGAAGCTCAGCCAAGCTTGCCAATCGACGGCGTAACCGCCGAATTCGAGGCCGCGGGGCGCGGCAAGCTCGCAGTTTTCAGCCTCCAGGCGTGGTCCGTCCGGCGCCCGAAAAAACCGCTCGCGTCGATTTAAGCCCGCTAGCACGCGCATCCGATGTTAGTCTTGCATCCGGCGTGCAAGGACGCGACCGCGATGCTACGAGGCTGGAGCCAGACGGCCCGGCAACCGGCTGCAACCCGGTTTAAGTGGGTTCGACTCCCACCGGCCTCTTCGGAAGGTTGAAGTCGGAAGGACGAACAGCGGCTGCGGGCCGAGTGGCCCGCTTGCGCCGACGGCTGATCGGTCGCCGCATCTGCCGACGCCCTCTCACCCTCCGCCTGCTTGGACCTCGGTCCCGCTGCTTGCTGGCGTGCGATCGCGCCTGCGACGCGAGGTTTCGACCAGCGTCTCTTGTTGCAACCGCTTGACGATCTCGGTCGAGCCGATGTATTTCGTCCAGCCGTGCCGGTTGCCGACCGCCGACGACACGTTGATTTGCACGAGCTTCTTGCGATCGACGTTCGTACGGGCCGAGACCGGAAGCCCTCTTGAGCCCAGGGCCTCGCTCCCCTCTCCAGGCGCCAGAAATCGGTACCAGCGGAGCACGCGATCCTGCGGATTGACGAGCACGACCAACCGTTCGACGGCCGACAGGGCGCGGCCGTGCGGCCGCCCTTCGAGCAGCCAATCGTGGTCGACCGCCGCCGCCAACAGCACGGCGTGAAAGGGAGGCCGCGACGACGAGTCGCGTGGTTCCAGCTTTCGGCTCGCCAGGGCGCCTCCGCCGAGCAGGTGCAAAGAACCGGTGATCACGCGGGCGCCGAAGCTGTAGCCCACCAGGCTCACCGGGTACCGACCGCGCAAGCGATCGAGAAACGCGGCGAGGTAGTACGCTTCGACGTTCGTTCGCCGGGCTTTGGCGCGAGCGTCGGCCCGATACGAGCCGGGAATCTGATCGCTGGGCCAAGACCAGACGATCAAGCGTACGGGTTGTCCGTTCGTGGCGCCGCGCACGAGCGTGCGGTAGACCTCGAACCCTTTGCTCACCGCCAATTGACGATCGGTATGGTTGCCGTGGACCAGCACGCAGGTGGCGGCTTGCGGCGCTTCGGCGGCGAGCAACTCGTCGAGCGACGAATCGCTCCATCCCGCGCCCGATTGATAACGCCGCACTTCGGGCGCATCTTGGCCGTCGCGCGGAACGCTGGAAAGTCGTCGCGTGTTGACGAGCCAGAATTGATGTTCGTCGGCCGGGGTGGCGGCAGCGCTCTCGGCGGCCGGCTTAGGAGCCGAGTTTCGGTCGTTTAGTTCCCCCAGACGATCGTCTCGCACGAGGGGCAAGGGGGGCGGCGGAAACAACGCCGCATCGGCCGCGCTGGGCCCGCCGCCGCGCGGCAGACTCTCGGCGGCGCAGAGCGACCCGGCGGCCAGCCACGCCCAGGCGAGTGCGAAGCGGCCGTAGACTCCGATATTCGTCAATCCAAGACGCGAGCGGTGCATGATCGGCGCGGCGGCGTTCCAGCCTCCATGAGCGGGCGCATTCGTTTCTCAAATGTAACCTCTGTTCTGCGCTGCGGAGAAAAAAAGCCACGTAAGATGACGAAAAAAAACCGAGCGTTGCGTTTGCACATCCTGGGTTGTGTTGTAGAGTTGCTTGACCCGCAGTTTCGCCACAATGTGTCGAGCAATTCGCATGTCGAGAGGTGAGCCATGAAAAGGCTAATGATTTTGACGGCCGCGGCGATTCTTACGGTTGGCGCGGTCGGTTGCGGCGGACGTCTGTTCAACCGCGGCAGCGCTTGCAACACGTATCCGGCGGCGACGGAGCCGTGCGTCGATCCGTGCATGGGCGCCCCCGCGGCGACGATCACCGAGGGCGCTTTGCCCGCTCCGGTTGTGTACGGTCCGTAGCGTTCGCTCCAGCGCGGGGCGAGATGATCGATGGATTCCTTCCCCTGCCGCGAGGCCGTCGCGCCATCCTGATCGCGACGCCTCGCGGCAGGCCCCTGCCCGCCGGCGCCTGTTGGAACTGATTCGCGCAGTCGCGCGACGTCGGGCGTCTCATCGAGACGACCGTCGACCGGCGCGAAAGCTTGCGTTCCCGAGTTGAAAGGATGTGTTCCATGAAAGCTCCCGCGCTTCGCGCCCGGCCGCGCGCCGCCGGCCGCCAAATTCTGCGGCGATTGTTCGACGCGGCCCACTCGCGTCCGCATCCGCATTTGTTCTTGCAGATGAAACCGCCGGGTCCGGGTTCTTCGCCGGCGGCGAGCTGAAGGGCATTCTGGCCTGGCTGCTCGGCACGCAAAGCTGACGGCGTCGCTAGCGAAATCGTAGAGATCACCGGCGAGCCGGAGGCGTCAGCCTCCGTGTCATAGCGGCAAACCGTGCTCCACAGTCACAGCCAGCTCGCAGTTCAACGTCACCGGGGGGCTGATGCCCCCCGCTCGCCTTCACTGCCAAAACGGCAGCCTGCCGATCCCACTGCCTGGCCAAACTGCCGATTTGGTCCTTCTCGACTTGCTCCAGCCCGTCGCCGATTCTTAGCAAACAATTGAAAAAACACTGCTTACGACGCAACTCGCTTTTGGCCCGAGACTTGCTTAACCGGCCCTTGCCAGCGCTCTGGATGCGCATAAATGGCAGGCGGCGCCCGCCGCTCTGGCGTGCGGGCGCGAAGACCGAATCAAACCCACCCGTTATTTTTCGTGAGATTTGCGGAGGCAAGCAAGCAATGGCAGTCGCGACCAAAGAAAAGAAGAAAGCCGGCAAGGAAAACATCAAGCTGCAGCCCTTGGGCGACCGCGTGGTGGTCGAGCGCGAGGAATCGGAATCGACCACGGCCGGCGGCATCGTGCTGCCCGATTCGGCCAAGGATAAGCCCGCCCGCGGCACGGTCATCAGCGTCGGCGACGGCAAGCTCTGCGACGACGGCACGCGAAAGCCGCTGCAGGTCAAGGTCGGCGACCGAGTGCTGTTCACCTCGTACGCCGGCGAGCAGTTCAAGGTCAGCGATCGCGAATTGCTGTTGATGCGCGAAGACGACATTCTGGCCGTCATCGAGTAAGGTCCAACTCTTGGGAGTGCATTCTCTGTCGGAGACCTCTCCGTACCGTTCCGTGAGTTCTGTAGGGAACGCCCTCCGTGGCGTTTCGCAGCCCTCCGTGGCGTTTCGCAGAACCAAGCTTGACGCCCGGAACGCCGCAGAGGGCGTTCCCTACAGGGCGAGACTTCCAAACCACCACCCCAAAACACCAACCCACGTTGAGGAGAACACTCACTCATGGCTAAGACGATTGCATTCGAACAGGAAGCCCGCGAGGCGATTCGCCGCGGCGTTTCCAAGCTGGCCCGGGCGGTCAAGGTCACGCTCGGCCCCAAGGGCCGCAACGTGATTTTGCAGAAGAGCTTCGGCTCGCCGACCGTCACCAAGGACGGCGTCACCGTCGCCAAGGAAATCGACCTGGAAGACGTCTATGAAAACATGGGCGCCCGCATGGTCCGCGAGGTCGCCTCGAAGACCAGCGACGTCGCCGGCGACGGCACTACCACCGCCACCGTCATGGCCGAGGCCATCTTCAACGAAGGCCTGAAGGCGGTCGTGGCCGGCGTCAATCCGCTGCAATTGAAGCAGGGCATCGAGAAGGCGGTCGAGGACATCACCGACAAGCTCAAGAAGATGTCGATCTCGATCAAGAGCAAGAACGAGATGGCCCAGGTCGGCGCCGTGGCCAGCAACAACGACCAGGAAATCGGCAACCTGTTGGCCGAGGCCATGGAAAAGGTCGGCAAGGACGGCGTGATCACCGTCGACGAAGGCAAGAGCCTGAAGACCGAGGTCGAGTGGGTCGAAGGCATGCAGTTCGACCGCGGCTACCTCTCGCCCTACTTCGTCACCGATCCGCAAAAGATGGAGTGCGTGCTCGACGATCCGTACATCCTGGTGATGGAGAAGAAAGTCTCCAACGTCAAGGAAATCGTGCCCGTGCTGGAGGCCGTCGTCAACGCCAGCCGCCCGCTGCTGATCGTCTCCGAGGACGTCGAAGGCGAAGCTCTGGCCACCTTGGTCATCAACAAGCTCCGCGGCACGTTCAAGTGCTGTGCGGTCAAGGCGCCGGGCTACGGCGACCGCCGCAAGGCCATGCTCGAAGACCTGGCCATCCTCTCCGGCGGCCAGGCCATTTTCGAAAGCCTGGGCATCAAGCTCGAAAACCTGGGCATCGCCGATCTGGGCCGGGCCAAGAAGGTGGTCGTCGACAAGGACAACACGACGATCATCGAAGGCGCCGGCAAGAGCGCCGAGATCAAGGCCCGCATCGACCAGATTCGCCGCGAGATCGACAATTCGACCAGCGACTACGACAAGGAGAAGCTCAGCGAGCGGCTGGCCAAGCTCTCCGGCGGCGTGGCCAAGGTCAACGTCGGCGCCGCGACCGAGAGCGAGATGAAGGAGAAGAAGGCCCGCGTCGAAGACGCCCTGCACGCCACGCGTGCGGCGGTCGAAGAAGGCATTCTGCCCGGCGGCGGCGTGGCCTTGCTCCGCAGCTCGTCGGCCTGCAAGCCCGAGGGTCTCTCGCACGACCAGGAAGTCGGCTACAACATCGTCCGCCGCGCCTGCAAGGCCCCGCTGACGATGATCGCCGCCAACGCCGGCCAGGACGGCGGGATCATCTGCGAGAAGGTGCTCGAAGGCAAAGCCAACTTCGGCTACAACGCCGCCACCGACGTCTTCGAGGACATGGTCAAGGCCGGGATCATCGACCCCACCAAGGTCACGCGCACGGCGCTCCAAAACGCTTCGAGCGTGGCGATTCTGCTGTTGACCAGCGACGCCTTAATCGCCGAGAAGCCCAAAGAAGGCAAGAAAGCCGGCCACGGCGGCGACCACGACATGTACTAGACATTCCTGTCTGCCAATTCAGTAGGGCGGACATTCCTGTCTGCCAAACCGGGCGGAGCGTTTGCCGAGTGGGGCAGACATTCCTGTCTGCCGAATCGTGTGCGGCCTTCGGGCCGCCAAAGCCCCTCGCCCCTTAGGAGAGCCCTTGGGGTGAGGGCTTCCGGCGTAAGTCCCTCTCCCTTTGGGAGAGGGGTTGGGGTGAGGGCTTCTGTGCGGAGGCTTCTCTGCCGAGAGGCGCGAGGCAGCCTAGCCCCTGCATCTAAAAAACGATCCAATGCCCCTGGGCCGCAATTGCCCGGTGCATTTCTTCCCCCAACACCCCGTCGGGCCGCAAGGCCCGGCGGGGTTTTTTGAAGACGATGCCGACGTTTGATGCCTACCTCTCGTCGGTGAGGGCTGCCATTGCCTACGTCTCTGGGTGCATCTCGCGTCTAACTGGCTTTGGACGCCCATCGGGGAAGAGATCGCGGATCGCTTGCCCATCGGGTAAATCGAAGAATTCCCCATTAACGTAGGCGCCGTCTGACGCTGAGAGTCCCCATAGCCGGCGCAGGCGGTACTCGATCTCTCGGTCTTCCTCACCGCCGAGCTTCGCCTCCCCGGTCAGCAGACTTCGAACATTTGCAACTATAATGTCATGCGCTCGTCTCTCCGAAGCGCGCTGAAAGTCGACAGCAGGAATCGGCAAACTTGCCAATCGCTCGTGCGTAACCTTCGCATGCGCTTTTGCAGGATCAACCTCCGAGAAGCGTTTGAACACAAGATAGGCCATTGTGCGAGAAAGGATAGCAGCCAAAAGGTACTCGTGCGCATAGCCTTTCTTTACGAAGTCATCTCGCAGTCTGTAAATGTAAACGGATTGCGGGCATCGCGAATTCGTCTCATCCAGCGTAGCGCAAATGCCTACGCCAGCCTGCCGCACCAAAACCTTCGGACTTCGATATAGAGCCGAATCCTTGTATGCCCATCCCGATAATCCAAGCCTCATTCGTTTACCTGGAGTCACCTGAACGTAACGACGGTTTATATCGTCGCCATCGATGAAGGATACTATTTCATCCGTTAGTGCGGCCACAGAAACTAACTCCTCGACACGAACACTGGATATCGTTAAAATATGACCACATTTCTCGCACGGTTTGTCCTTGTAGCCGCCTCCTTTCTTTTTCTCGCCAGGCGTTGTTGGGCAGAGACAGCTTGGACATACCCATACCAGCCCGGCCTTATTGATTTCCTCGCCTCTTGCTCTTTCGCACATATCCTGCAGCGCTATACTCCTGCTCATCATCTGCTGAATGATGCGATCGTCGTCTTCACTTCGAAACACTTCTAATTCGGCAGTTTCGCTATCAAGTACGCGCTGACACGGGATAAAGCGGCTTCTTTGAGATTCGATCTGCGTGAGCGGTAGCTGCCCACGAATCGCGCGTGTACGCAGATCACCCGCAAGGACCATGCAACGGATACGCTGTGCAGCATTTACCGGGCCGCGTTTCACTTGGATCACCACGGTCCCCATCCTCACGTTCGGACCGAACCAATCGGGCCCCAGATTATGCACTTTCTCGATCGTAGCGTGCTGGCAAATAAACTTCCGGATACGCGCCTTTTGCGGATACAGGAAGCTATCCGGCAAAACAAGCGCCAGTCTGCCACCTTCTCTAAGTGCCCGAAGTCCTAACATGACGAATAATTCCCATGAATCCCACTCCGAGTCATTCTCGTCAATTTCGAAATACTTCAACGCGTTGTTATAAACGTCCGGGTCGATATCACCTCCCCAAGGTGGGTTGCCTACGACCAAATCGAACGTTCCTGACGCGGCACCGAGGCGGTCGAAAAGGTCGGGCAGCGCAAGACTATCAGCGGAGACTATGTTTCTACTGAGATCTAACACCTTCTCGTCTTTTCGAGCCGAGCGCAACCATATCGCAAGTTTCGCGATTTCCGCTGCCTGCGGAAGTCGGTCGACACCGAAGAGGCATCGTGGAATAGTTCTTGCCTCCTCAACAATGTTTGCTGAACTCAACAAGTCTACTTCATGCGGCGCATTGCGTGCTTTCAAAGACGCAATCGAGGAGTGAACACGGTAGAACTCCTGAAGCATCTCGCGATAAAGCGACGCAAGAAATGCTCCTGAACCGCAGGCGAAATCCACGGCGCGAAGGTTTGTCAACATGCTCACGCGCTTTTGAAGAGCGGCTTCGAGGCCGTCGTCGGCGTCGCCTCTCAGCGGAGCCATTTCATCGAGCGTTACTCGAATGGCGTGTGAGCAAAGAAAATCCGCTAAAATGCTGCTTGTGAAAAAAATCCCGCCGCTTTTGCGCTCTCGCAGCTTCTCAGCGAGCGCTGATTGAGCGGTTGTCCCGAGATCCCGCAAGTCAGAGAGCGATTCTTCAAAAATGTGGCCGAGCAAGTATTCGTTTAATTCAGACCAGAAGTCGTAACGATGCAGGCCCCAGACACCCTTTACGACACGATCGCCGCCCTGTTCGGCGGCGCTGTAAAATCGATTATTGAGCGAATCGGGAAGATCGATGTAGTCAATGACTCGATGCCGCTTAAAAAGTTCGCCATTATATGCCGCGACTTTAACGCCACTAGACGCAGGACTACCTACGTCGATTTCGCGAAATAACAGTTTTATATATTCGTAGATGCGCCCGCTCATCGGCCCAGGTAGGCCGCTAGCCTTGCTAATGACATCTTCAACCATTCCCTTTTTAATAAGCTGTTGAGGATGATCTTCGCAATAATAGATAAACAGTTGCCTATCTAGTAAGCGCTGAGTGGCTTCGAGCAATTCCTGACGATCTGGCGCTGGGGTGAGCGACTTAGCAGCGGCCTTTATCGCTTCGAAAAGGTCGGAGCGAATCTGATAATAAATCTCGTAGAAGCTATCCCTAATCTCAATCTGGCGATCGGCTGATTTTCCATATAGAAGTGATACCTGTGAGTCAGAGCCGTCTCGGATCAGATGGTCGTAATGAAATAAGAATATAAGTCGCCTAAGTTCTGCTGTTGAATCGCCGTGGTCATCTATGCAGTCGGCGAAAAGCACTTCCTCGTATTCGTCTTCTGATTCGACTGAATAGAGTCGAAGTCGCTCCATATCGGAGACGAGCACCCAACGCATTCCTAGGATATTTTTCCCGTAGTAGAAGCTCTGCTCGACCGGTGTTTCATAGTTGTAAGAAGCTTGGGGTAAGTCCAAGTCCGTGCCCGGCGATTTCAGTTCCAGACTCGCGATGAACTTGGCTTCCGATTCCTGGAATTCGCCGAGCACGGCGTCAGGTTGTCTCTTGATGCCAGTTATTCTAGACGACGGTTTGGGATAGAGCGTCGCGATTTTGTCGGCCGGCGCAGGATATGCTTCATAGCCGAGAGCGTAGCACATCACACGGCTTATGAATTTGGACTCAAGGCTGCTCTCTGTCGCCGTAGTCGCGTCAAGCGACGCAAGCCACTCGCGTAACGTTGCTGCAATTTCGAGTTCATTTGGTATCGGGGTTGTTCTGTGCTGCTCTAAATGCTTGTTCAGAACACCTTTTCCAAAGAGATGGCCTTTCCCTTGCCCAGTCTCAAGTAACGAAAGCTGAAATCCACGATGCATGGCTGATCCGTCAAGGGTTTTCCGTGCCGCTCGCGTTGGCGATAGATCTAGAATTCACCTCCTCGCTCCGCGCGGCTTTGAGCGGATTTTAGCATAAATTGTTCGCACGTCGAAGGAGCATTGCGAGCAACCACTCGCTGATCGTGGTGGGCGGCGCCCACCCTACGAAGCTGAATCGACGCTGGGCGGGCGATGATCGCCGAGAACAGTCGCCAATATTGCGCCATCGCAGGAGAATCATCTAGGAAAGCGGCGCCGGATCGTCCATTCGCCGGCCGTGGCGGGCGGCGCCAGGGCGATGAAGCCTGGGACCAAGACGGCGCAAAAACCACAATCGCCTGATGAGCTATCGTCACCAGTTCAGCCTGAAGGGGCTGATGATCGCGATCGGTTTGCTCGCGCTGGCGTTGTCGGGTCGAGTTGGCGAAGTTCGTTTCCCTCGGCTCGGCGCCCCTCGATTTTCTCACGGCTTGCATCGTGCTTGACCTGCTCGACAGCCGCCGCCGGCGCTCGCAGCGTCGCTGAGAACCGTAAGGTGGGCGCCGCCCGCCAGAAGCGCCGCGGCGGCAACAATCGCAAATCCGTCTGCGAATATTGAGCGAATCGTCGTGCGCATTGGCGATCGATCGCTCGTTCGCTACTCAGGGCGGGAGAGGTCCGCACGGCTGCTCGCTTAGCCACGCTCGTGGCGTGATTCATCAGCCCAGGGCTTCGCCCTCGCTGTTCTACACATCTCCGACGTGCGCGGTCGGGATTTCGAAGCCTTGGCAGTGGTTCCCTTGTGTCGCCCCTAGCGGGGCTAGGAAATGAAATTCCGACGCAATTCCACGCGGCTCGCGCCCCTGGCTACACTCTGCCGTCCCTACGGGACTAGCGCGAATCGGCGCGCCGGGACTTAAAGCAAAAACGTCAGCCGCGTAGCGGCGAAAGAATGTAGCCAGGGGCGCGAGCCCCTGGACACAATCCGGCGCG
>DATKRK010000164.1:0-16150 GCA_035532215.1 Pirellulales bacterium
GACGTCCGGCTCCAAACGGCCGCGCAGCTCGCCGTAAGACGCTCGCTTGTGATAGTTCGAGTTGTTCGCATGGTAGGCGCCCCAGTAGCCGCCGCCGGGAAACTGGGCCATCGCCGAGCCGCTCAACGCCGACCAAGCCGCGACGACCGTCAGAATCAGTGCAAACCGTTTCATGAGCTTCCCCCCTCGCAATTACCGCCGCTCAGGCCTTCCCTAAGCGGCAGGGATGCCGCTTCTACAGAAAGTTTAGTCCACGTTTGGCGCCTTCGCGCAGCCCGGGCGGCCTTCGACGCGGCGACTCGTTTTTCGATCGGCGGCGGCGCCGCTAAAGCTCGACGAATTCCTTCGGGTTGAGCACCCCCGGCACGATCCGGCAGCGGCTCGCGAGCCGCCAGTCCCTCAATGTCGGCCCCAGGTTCAACGCCGACAGCAGCGACAGCGACAGCACGATGTGCGCCGTCGGCAAGGCAACGCCGAGCCAGGCCGAGAGTTCGCCGATCGCCGCCGGCGCAAAGCTCACGATCGACACGATGCACAGCGGCGCCGCAAACACCTGGTCGTAGCCCGGAATGGTCCAGCGCAGCGTGAGCAGCCGGCCCAGCAAGTTGATCGGCGAGCAGTAGCCGGGCAGATAGATGAACAGCCGCACCACGACGATCAGCAGTGGCAAAAAGTATTGGATCGCGCGCCTGAGGAACTGTTGCGCTTCGACGTCGGAGACCAGGGAGCACAGCGAGAACGTCCACCAACCGACCAGCAGGCTGCACAGAATCCCGTCTCGATAATCGATGCGCGCCTCGGGCTCTTTTGGCTGCATCTGGCTGAACGGCCAACCGACGGAATCGGCTTGAAGCTGAGTTGGTTGCTGCGGATCCGTCGTTGCGTTCAACGATTGCTTGCCCTGCCAGGGGAACTCGTCCAAGCTGCGCGATAAGACGAATTGCGAAGCGACGGCCAGCAACGTCAAGAGACCGAAGCCTTGCGGCGACAACAGGCGTAGCCAGACGACCAGCCCCAGAGCGAAGGCAATCGCATAAGAGGCCCGCCGAAATCCGAGCGAGGCGAACGACCGCAGCAGCAGACCGAGATAAGCGAAAAGAAACGCGGCCGGCAAGGCGAGACGCGGCAACTGGGCGTCGTGCAAGGCGAGCAGCATCGCCGCCAGGATGACGCCGTCTTGAGGCGCCAGGTGAACCGGACCGACCGGCAGCGGCAGCCCGCGCCGCCAAGGCGTGAGCGACAGCCAACTGCGATACGTCTCGTCAAACAAAGGGTGCAACCCGGCGACGCGAAAGACGCCGAACGCCGCACAGGCGCCGATGACGAAGCCGTCTCTGACTTTCAAGAAATGTTCTCGAACGCCGGGAATGCCAAACTGCCAGTCGTAAACGGCAACCACTCCCTCCATGAACAGCCAGACGCCGAACGCAAAGCCCACAACCCAACCGGACGGCAGCACCAACAGCAGCCAGTTGTATGTCTTCCGCAACATTCAGGGCGTCTTTTCGAAGTAGCGCGCGATGCTCTTGAGCGTCTCGGGATGGATCATGCGTTCGAGCACTTCGGCCAACGGGCCGGAGCATTGCGTCTGCCGCCGCAGGCCCTCGGGCGTATCGAAGGCCAGGAGTCGGCCGCGGCGGATAATTGCGATGCGGTCGGCCAGTTCCTCGACCAGTTCGGGCACCGGCATGGTCATCACGATCGTCGCCTCGCGCTCGTCGGGCAGGCGTTGCAACACGCGTTTCAAGGCCAGAATTCCCGCCGGATCGAGCCCGCCCGAAAACGGCTCGTCGAGCAGGAAGATCGGGACCTCGGAGATGAGCGCCGCACAAATCGCGATTTTTTTCTTCTGGCCGTTGGAATAACTGCTGATCGGCCAATCGCCCTCGCGCGAAAGTTCGAACAAGTCGAGCAGCCGCTCGGCGTGGTCGAGCAACCGCATTTCGTCGAGACCGTAAAGCCGCCCGACCGCCAGTACGAACTGCCGTCCGGTGCGGTTCTTGGGCAGCCAGGGGTGATCGGGCAGATAGACCACGCGGCGGCGGATGGCCAATTCGGCCTCGGCCGAACTGCGGCGGACGAGGCCGTCGATTTCAACTTCGCCGCGTTGCGGCGACAGCACGCCGGCCATCACGCCCAAGAGCGTCGTTTTGCCCATGCCGTTGGAGCCGAGCACCACCACGCGTTCGCCCGTTTCGACCTGAAGGCTGACGTCTTCCAGCACCGGCCGCACGCCATAGTGCTGGGTGACGCCTGTCAGACGAATCATCGTTCGCTCCGCGCAAAATGCCGGCGTTGTCGCAGCGCATCGTATCACTGCGGCGCTACGCCACCAAGGATTTCGCCCGCCGGGGCGGAATCTTGGCGAGCGCTGGCGCCCTGCCGGCCGAGAGTTGATGCATGTCCAAGTGATGGGTAGCTGGGTCTGAGCCTGGGCGAAGGCCCAGTTCGCTGGGGCATCGCCTAGGCTCTGCCGCCAGCCACCCTGGGTGATAGCACTCGTCAAAACATGGCTGACAGAGCGCTAGGCCTGCTTCTGCTGCCGCGCGGCGCCGGCCGGCGCCTTGCCGCTCAAGGGGACCGTGCCGGCGTGAGCGGCGTCGACGTGGCGAACGTTGAGATCGCGCTGCGGGAAGGGAATTTCGATGCCCTCGGCCTGGAAGGCGTCGTGGATGTTGGCGTGCAGATCGTGCGTCACCGCCAGGCGATTCTCCAAGTTGGGCAGATAACAACGCAGCACGAAATCAAGCGAGCTGTCGCCGAATCCTTCGAAGGTGGCCATCGGCGGCGGGTCATTCAGCACGAACTCGTTTTCCGCGGCGATCTTCAACAGCAGTTGGCGAACCCGCGCCGCGTCCGAGCCGTAAGCCACGCCCACGTTGACCACCACGCGATTCATCTGGTCGGAAAGGGTCCAATTGAGCACGTGGCCGGTGATGAATTCCTTGTTCGGGACGATCAATTCCTTGCGGTCCCAATCGACGATCAGGGTGGCGCGAATGCGAATCCGCGAGACGACCCCGGTGACGTCGCCCACCGTGACGATGTCGCCCACTCGCACCGGACGCTCGAAGAGAATAATCAAGCCGGAGACGAAATTGGCGAAGATCTCCTGCAAGCCGAAGCCGAGCCCGACGCTGACCGCCGCGATGAGCCAGTGGACCTTGTCCCAAGTGATGCCCAGCGTGCCGCAGACGGCCACCACGCCCAGCACGGTGATGGCGTAGCGCGAAAGGGTCGTGATGGCGTATCTCGTGGCGGGTTCGAGCGGCAACCGCTGCAAGATGGCGATTTCCAGCAGGCCGGGAAAATTCCGGCCGGCGATCAACATCGTCATGAACAGCACGATCGCCAGCAACAGGTGGGAAACGTTGATCGAGACGAGATCGCCGTTGGCGTCTCTCGTGGGCCAGAGCTGGATGTCGAGGATCGACAGCGCCGGCAGCACGTCAGCCCAAATGCCCCAGAGTCCGACGACGAGTGCGGCGACGACCGCCGTCTGGACGAAGCGGCGCGTTTGAGCGTTGATCGCCGTCAAGTCGAGCGCGTCGTCTTGCGCCGCCGAGTGCGTCGGGGCGTCGCTCGATTCCGAGGCCTGGGCCGCCGCCAAGGCCGCCGCGCGGCGCTGCCGTGCCTGCTGCATCGCCAGCCGGCGTCGCGAGACCAGCACCCAGCGCAAGGCCAGGGCCCCCGCAATCGACAACCCGACCAACAGCCAGGCCGTGCCTAGCAGACGAGCGGCCAATTGTTGGGCGGTGTAGAAATAACCCCACGCCGCCAGCACGGCTAGGGCCGCCGGGCCGCCGATCGACAACGGCAGCAGCAGATCATTCAGCCGGTCGGGCCAGGGCCCCCGGCCGGCGACGACCGCCGCCAAGATGCCGACCAGCGGCCGGAAGACGCGGAAGATGAACGCCGCCAGCAGGAGCATCGCGGCGATGAACAGCATCCGGCCGAGCGAATCTCGCCAGCGGTCGCTTTCCAAGGCGTGCGTGGCGGCGGCGGCGAAGGTCAGCGGCAAGCCGAGCAACATAAACCACCGCAGATGCCGGCGCAAGGTCTTCAAGCTCGACTCCGACCAGCCGAAATGAGCGTGTCCCAGGCCCCGGCCGCGGCACACGTGCCGGATCAGTTCCATTGGCAGCAGCACGATGCCCGTCACCTTCAGGCCGCTGGCCAGCGCCAGCGCCAATTCCGTCGCTCGCGGCGTCTCGCTCAGGCGCCAGCCCAGATAGATCAGCAGCGCCGACCAGGGCAGCGACATCAAGATCGTCAACGCCAGCACGCGGAACGTCGGCGTCATGTTGTCGGTGCTGCCGCGGGCCGCCTGTTCGCCCAGTTCGCGAACTCGCCGCCGCATCGGGCGCTGCCCGACGAACAGCAACAAAATCGAGGCGCCGCCGGCGAAGGCCGAAACGGGATGCGAGCGAAACTCGTCGGCCAGCAGGCGGACGACTTGCGTCCATTCCAAGGGCCGCGCATACCACCGCAAGCTCTCGGCCGCCGCCGCCACGTCGTGCCAGGCCAAGGTCGACGTACTGCGGACCCAGAGAATCCGCTCGTCGATGTAATTCGCCTCCTGCTCGAGCTCCATGCTCAACTGCTTCTCGACGATCACCAGGTCCGTCAGCTCCGCCGAATACCGCGTGTAGGCGCTGGTCAGCGAATCGAGCAGATCGCAGCGATTGCGCAGCAGCTCGCGCAGGTCGTAGTCGAGCTCCTCGCGCGAGGGCGGGTGCGGCCCCGAAAGATCGAGCGTGTGGATGATTTCCGCCGTCGCCGCCGGAAGATCGTTGAGCTTTTTGCGCTGATCGGGCAGCGTCGCCAGTTCAAGCCGGACCTTCGTCGTCGCCGACGCCGGCAGGCGCAATTGCTCCAGCCGTTGACTCTGACGGCGCAGCTCCGAGCGGTACTGCAACAGCAAGGGGCCGATTTCCGGAGTTTGGCCGAGGCTGTCATACTTGGCTTGCAAGCGGGGGAACTCGCGCTTCAGGTCGTTCTGGCTGCTCGTGAGCTCGTTGATTTGGCGATCGGCCGCGGCGATATCGTCGCTCACCGCCTTGACCCGTTTGGCCAGGTCTTCGTTTTCGGCGGCGACGCCTCGCAACTCGGGACAGGTGTCTTTCTTCTCGCGCACCGCCTGCTTGAGCTTTTCCGCGGCGGCGTCCTCGCGCAGATCGTGGAGAATCTCCTGCCACTTTTCGACCAGCATTTTCTTTTGGTTCACCATGCGTTCCGCCAGGTCGCGCTGCTTCGGCAGCAGTTCGTCTTCGGCGTTGTAACTCTCGCGCTCGCTCTTCAGCATGGCGAGCAGTTTCTCAGCGGCCAGCTTTTCGGCGCTCAGCTTGGTCAGCCGGGCCCGGGTCAAGGCCTCGGGCTCGTCGGCGGGCGGAACGATCTCGAGCGATTTCTGCGATTCAGCCAGCGCAATGCCGGCTTTTTCCAGTTCCTTGGGAATGTTCTGCCGGCGTTCGGCCCGGCGCTGCGGCTCGGCGTCGATTTGCGTCAGCGCGTCCTGGGCGTCGGCCAGTTCGGTTTGGAGCTGCGACAACGTGCTCTCGATCTGCGCCAAGGTCGTCCCGCTCGGGATGGCAACGCCCGGTTCCTCGGGCGGATTCTCAAGCTGCCGCCGCGCGTCTTGCAGCGCCGCGGGGGCCTGTTTTGCCTGTTTGTCGAATTCGGCGGTTTGAGCCGCCAGCTTGTCGATCTCCTCTAGTTTCAATAGCGCGCTTTGGTACGCGTCGACGATCTTCTGCTTGACTTCTTCGCTCAGCTCATTGGCGGACTTGATTTGCTCCAGTCGCTGTTGGATGGCGGCGGGGGTGGTTTCGATATTGAGCGTTTGGACGACGTTCGCGGCGGGAGGCTTCCCGGGGCCGGATGCATCGGACGGCGACTGCGCGCGCGCGTCGAGAGCCAAGCTGACGAACGCCGAGAAGATTGCGGCCGCCAGGCGTCCGCCCGCCAATAAGCGAAGCGTTCCACAGTCAATTCGCCCACGATAAGTTTGCGGCATCGCCGATTGCATGACAAACCACCTCCTGACGCTTTCGCCCCGGCGCCGGAATCCGCCGGCGCCCGGCCCATTCGACTTTTACGCCGATCGCCGAACGGCATCAAGACGGATTTGCCGCACGGGCTCGTCAAGACGAATTTCCTCGACAAAGCGAGAAACCCCGATCGGCCGCCGCTTTGCTTTCTCCCGCCTCATGATGCTGCTAGGATGCTAGAGGCGTGCGGGACGAATCTCAAATCAAGGCGAGGGTCGCTCGATGCAAGGCCGCGTAAGCTTGGCGCTTGTGGCGGGCTCTTTAGCGTTGTGCGGATGGGTCGTGTTGCGACTGATTCCCTCGCGGCCGCTCCCTTCGGCCCCGGCGGACTCGCCAGCGGCGCACGATGCGGCTGAAACGCACGAAGTTGAATCGTCCTATGTCGGGGTGGCCACATGCGCCGAGTGCCACGCCGACGAGTTCCGCTCTTATCAAAAAACGGCCCACAGTCAGGCGCTCGCCGAACTCGATCTGCAGGCCGAGCCGCCCGACGGCCAATTCGAGCATAGGCTTTCCGGTCGTTCCTATCGCGTCTACCGTGCAGACGGCGCCTTTCGTCATCGCGAGCGGCTCGCGTCGATTGACGACGACGGGCTGACGCAGGACTACGCGGTCAAGTATCTGATCGGCTCTGGACGGCATACGCGCAGCTATTTGATCGAAGACGACGGCTTCTTGATCGAATCGCCGATCACCTGGTACGTCTCGCGCAAGGCGTGGGGCATGTCGCCCGGTTACGACCGCCGGAGTCATTGGGGCTTCGAGCGGGCGACCGACATGGGCTGCCTCGCCTGTCACGTCGGCCGGGCCGAAAACGTCGACGGCGCCTTGAACCGCATCGCTATTCACGAACAAGCAATCGGCTGCGAAGCTTGTCATGGGCCGGGGTCGCAGCACGCCGCAGCGCGGCGGGCGGCAAAAACCGCCGCCGCAAACGATCGCGCCGCCGCGTCCGAAAAGATCGTTCATCCCGGCAAGCTGGCGCGCGAATTGAGCGAAGCGATCTGCGCCCAGTGCCATCTGCGCAGCGATGCCACGGTTTTCGTGCGCGGGCGCAGCGTCGCCGATTTTCGTCCGGGTCAGCCCTTGAGCGATTACCGCATCGACTACCGGCTCGATCGGCCCAGCTCGCGAATGAAAGTCGTGGGGCACGTCGAGCAAATGCGGTTGAGCCGCTGCTATCAACAGTCCGACGCGTTGACTTGCACGACTTGCCACAACCCGCACGCCCCGGCGTCTCCCGAAATTGCGGCGCCCGAGCGGGCGGCGACCGCGTATCGCAGCAAGTGTCTCGAGTGCCATGCGCCGGCGGCGTGCGGATTAAAAGTCGCCGAACGCACGAAGACCGAGCCGGGCGATAACTGCGCCGCTTGCCACATGCCGCAGTCGCCGACGGACATTCCGCACATCGCCTTCACCCACCACCGGATCGGCATTCATCGCCCGGCGGAGGAAACGCCTGTCGCCGACCAGAAAAACGCCGACGAGCCGGGTTTCGGCGATTTGACGCCGCTTTCGGACCTGTCGCACCTGCCGGAGATCGAGCGCGATCGATGCCTGGGCCTGGCCTACTTGGAATTCGCCCAGAAGCAGGATGCGCCGGCCAGCGAGCACTATCGCCGCCGCGCCGTCGAACTGCTGGAGAGCGTGCGCGACCGAGGGCTGCGCGATGCGTACGTCGAGGCCGGCCTGGCCCGCATGTATTGGTCGTCGTCGCCGCCGCGCGCCGCCCAACTGGCCCTGGCCGCGCTCGAAGACGATCCGCTGCCGCCCAGCGAGCGCGCCAACTCGCTGTTCGTGCTGGCCGACGTCGGCTTCCGTTCGCAGCAATGGGCGGCCGCCCAGTCGGCGCTCGCGCAATTGGTTCGCTTGCGCCGGCATCCGGTCGACTGGCTGCTGCTCGGGCTTTGCCAAGCGGCGCAAGGCGACGAACCGGGCGCCATCAAGTCGCTCGAGCGCGCCGCGGAGATCAATCCCTATCAACGCGACGTTCACGAGCAGCTTGCCCGGCTTTACACGCGGCAGCGGCAAACCGAACTGGCCGAGCGCCAGCGCCAATTGGCGAAGCTGCTGGAAGAGAGCGAGTAGGTTATGCTTTAGCATAACTCTCCTCGTGACGATGGTTATGCTGAAGCATAACCTACGGACTACTGGCAAGCTATTTTCGAATGCGGACAGCGCGCTCGGAGCCGTAGGGTGCGGCGCAGCCGCACGCGCCTCGCATTTTGCTGCGTCGCTGCGGGCGTCGAGCGCCAAGCGCGTGGGGCTATCGCCCCACCCTACTCGGCTCCCATCGGGCGAGGGCGCCCGGGCCTCCAAGGCGCCCGGAACTCCATCGGGCGAGGGCGCCCGGGCCTCCAAGGCGGTCGGCTAATTCGCCAACAGCAGCCGGCCGGGGACTTGCAGGAAGTTCTTGACTTCGTTCAAGAACCGAGCCGCGGCGGCGCCGTCGATCAGGCGATGGTCGTAGGAAATGCTCAAGGGCATCATCAGCCGCACTTTAATCTCGTCATCAACGATCACCGGCTGCTGCCGCGAGCGACCAACGAGCAGAATGGCTACCTCCGGATGGTTGATGATCGGCGTCGAGTAGGCGCCGCCGATCGCGCCCAGGTTGCTGATCGTGAACGTGCCGCCGCGCATGTCTTCCAGGCCGAACTGGTTGTTGCGAGCCTTGGTCGAAATCTCGGCCAGCGCCTGGGCCAGTTGCGGGATGGTCAGGCGATCGACGTCGCGGACCACCGGCACGACCAACCCGCGGTCGGTATCGACCGCCACGCCGATATTGACGTAGTCCTTGTAGACGACCTGGTCGCGCTCCATGTCAAGCGAGGCATTGATCACCGGGTGCAATTGCAACGCGTGGGCCACGGCCTTCATCACGAACGGCAGCATTGTCAGCTTGACGTCGGGACTGACCGTGCTGGCCATGCCGCCTTTGCGAATGCGATCGAGCTCCGTGATGTCGGCGTCGTCGAAGTTGGTGACGTGCGGAATCGTCGAGGCCGAGCGGGCCATGTTGACGGCGATCGTCTTGCGGATCCGCGACAAGGGCTGAATCTGCAGCGTGCCCCATTGGTCTTGCCCGGGCGCGGCGTTGGGCACGGTCACCGTCTTCTTCGCCTGTGCGGGGGCGAAGGCCGTCGATTCGCGAACGGCCTTTTTTACGTCCTCTTCCGTGATCCTTCCGCTGGGGCCTGTGCCGGAGACGCGCGATAGATCGACGCCCAGCTCGCGCGCCAGCCGCCGCGTGGCCGGACCGGCGGGCGCCATCACGGCCGTGGCGGCCGCCGCGCCGCCGTTCGGCGAAACGGGCGCCGGAGCAGTCACCGGCGCCGCCGGGGCCGTAGCCGGTTGTTGGGCTGCCGGCGTTTGCGGCGCCGGAGCGGCCGCCGCCGCCTTGGGCTCGGGCGCCGGGGCGGGTTTGGCGGCAGGCGGCGCCGCGGCCGGTTTCGCCGACGCAGAGGCGCCGGCCGCAGCTTCGATCGACAGCAGCACGTCGCCCACGGGCACGTTCTGGCCCTGCCGAACGTGGATTTTCGTGATCTTGCCCGCGTGCGGACAGGGGAGCTCCACCGTGGCTTTGCCGGTCTCGACCTCGAACACGTTCTGATTGGCTTTGATCTCGTCCCCTTCGTGGACCAAGACGCTGACGATGTCGCCCGCGTCGATGTTTTCGCCCAGCGAGGGAAGTTTGAAGTCGATTGGCATAGCGGCTTTCGGTGTTCGGTATTCAGCGATCAACCGTAGGTCGGGCTTTCAGCCTGACGCAACCGTAGGTCAGGCTTTCAGCCTGACGGCGTCAGGCTGGAAAGCCTGACCTACTAGGCAATCATCGGGTCAATTTTGTCAGGATGAATTCCCAAATCCTTGATGGCCTGCGGCAGTTGGCTCTTGTCGAACTGGCCGCGCTTGGCCAGTTGTTGCAAGGCGGCCAGCGTGATGCACTCGGCGTCGACCTCGAAGTGCCGCCGCAAGTGTTCGCGAGTTTCGCTGCGTCCCAGGCCGTCGGTGCCCAGGGCCGTCAGGCCGCCGGGAACCCAAGGCGAAATCTGCTCGGAAATCGCCCGGATGTAATCCGAGGCGGCGATGCACGGGCTTTGCTCGCCCGCCAGAATTTGCTCCAAGTACGACTGCCGCGGTTTTTCCGCCGGGTGCAGCATGTTCCAGCGATCGCAGGCCTGCGCGTCGCGGCGCAGCTCGGTGTAGCTGGTTACGCTCCAGGCCTGGCTTGAAACCTTGTAGCGCTCAGCCAGAATCTGCTGGGCCCGCAGCGCCTCGCGCAAGATCGTGCCGCTGCCGAACAGTTGAACTTGCGGAGATTTCGCCCCGGCCTCGACTTTACCCAGCTTGTACATGCCGCGGACGATGCCTTCCTCGGCGCCCGCGGGCATGCCGGGCATCGTGTAGTTCTCGTTATACAACGTCATGTAATAGATGACGTTGTCGCCCTCTTCGTACATCCGCCGCATGCCTTCCATGACGATCACGGCGGTCTCGTAGGCGTAGCACGGATCGTACGAGCGGACGGTCGGGTAAGCCATCGAGAACAGGTGACTGTGCCCGTCTTCGTGCTGCAAGCCTTCGCCGTTCAGCGTGGTGCGGCCGGCAGTGCCGCCGAGCATGAAGCCCTTTGCCCGGGCGTCGGCCGCGGCCCACACCAGATCGCCGATGCGCTGAAAGCCGAACATCGAATAGTAGATGAAGAACGGAATCATATTGATTCCGTGCGTCGTATAAGACGTGCCAGCGGCGATGAACGAAGCCATCGAGCCGGCTTCGGTGATGCCTTCTTCCAGAATCTGCCCGTCCTTAGCCTCGCGGTAATACATCAACTGTTCGCTGTCGACCGGTTCGTACAACTGGCCGGTATGCGCGTAGATGCCGCACTGGCTGAACAGCCCCTCCATGCCGAAGGTGCGCGTCTCGTCGGGAATGATCGGCACGATGTAGCGGCCGATATCCGAGTGCTTCAGCAGCCGGCCGAAATGCCGCCCGAAGGCCATCGTCGTCGAAACTTCGCGATTTCCGCTGCTGGTCAGCGATTCGGGAAACTCCTCGACGCGCGGCACTTTCATCGTCAGCGGCGTCGTCACGCGCGTCGGCACGTAGCCGCCGAGCGCTTGGCGCCGCTCGCGCAGGTATTGCATCTCGGGGCTGTCGTCCGGCGGCCGATAGAAGGGC
This sequence comes from Pirellulales bacterium, assembly GCA_035532215.1. Lineage (GTDB taxonomy): Bacteria > Planctomycetota > Planctomycetia > Pirellulales > JAICIG01 > JAICIG01. The sequence goes on from DATKRK010000164.1 coordinate 11,235, forward strand.
GCCTTCGCCACCTCCTCGTCGGAAATCGGAATGCCGAAGCGGCTGCGGAAATCGCGATATTCCTGCTCGTTGAGCTGCTTCTGGTTGTGCGTGACGTTGCGACCTTCGCCCGCTTCGGCCAGACCGTAGCCCTTGATCGTCTTGGCCAGGATCACGGTCGGCTTGCCGACGGTTTCGACCGCGGCCTTGTAGGCGGCGTAGACCTTCGCCGGGTCGTGGCCGCCGCGGCGCAGCGAACGCAGCTTGTCGTCGGTCAGGTGGCTGACCAGTTCTTCCAACTCGGGATACTTGCCGAAGAAGTGCTCGCGGATGTAGCTGCCCGGCATGACGGTGTATTTCTGATACTGGCCGTCGACGACCTCGTTCATCCGCTGCACGAGCAGGCCGCTCTTGTCTTGAGCCAAGAGCGGATCCCAATCGTCGCCCCAGATGACTTTGATCACGTTCCAGCCGGCGCCGCGGAAGGCGCCTTCCAGTTCCTGAATGACCTTGCCGTTGCCGCGCACCGGGCCGTCGAGCCGCTGCAAGTTGCAGTTGATGACGAAGATCAGATTGTCGAGCTTTTCGCGCGAGGCCAGCGTGATGGCGCCCAACGTCTCGGGCTCGTCGCACTCGCCGTCGCCCAGGAAAGCCCAGACCTTGCGGCCGTTCGTATCGAGGATGCCGCGATCGCCCAGGTACTTGTTGAAGCGGGCCTGGTAGATGGCCATGATCGGCCCGAGCCCCATCGAGACGGTCGGGAACTCCCAAAAGCCGGGCATCAGCCAGGGATGCGGATAGCTGGATAGCCCGCCTCCTTCGGCCAGTTCCTGGCGGAAATTGATAAGTTGCTGCTCGCTCAAGCGGCCTTCGAGAAACGCGCGGGCGTAAATGCCCGGCGAGGCGTGGCCCTGGAAGTAGATGATGTCGCCCGAGTAATCATCTGCTTTACCCTTGAAGAAGTGGTTGAAGGCCACTTCGTACAGCGTGGCGGCCGAGGCGTAGGTCGAAATGTGGCCGCCGAGGCCGTGGTGCTGATGATTCGCCCGCGAGACCATCGCCATCGCGTTCCAGCGGATGATGCTCTTGATCCGCCGCTCGATCTCGCGGTTGCCCGGATAAAGAGGCTGACGGTCGACGGGGATGGTGTTGATATACGGCGTATTGATGGCGAACGGCAGTTCGATGCCTTGGCGGCTGGCGGCTTCGTCGAGAACCGAGAGCAGGAACTTGACCCGTTCCGGGCCCTTGGCTTCCAGGACGTATTGCAACGATTCCAGCCATTCGGCGGTTTCGGCGGGGTCGAAGTCGGCGCCTGCCGGAACAATTTCGGCCTGTGCCATAGGACAAGCTCCCTCATTGACAAAATCAATCGTAAAAGCAGCAAAGCCGCCACGACTAGAATCGCCCCAACCTAAAGCGGCTAGGCGCTTTGCGTTTGATGCCCCTGGTCATTATTCCGCAATCCTCAAGGTCCGTAAAGTCCAACGGCGCCTGTCTCTGGCGAGCGGCGGGCGCCAGCCCCCAGGTAACGTAGCCTACCGCTTCGCACCGAAAACGAGTTGCCGCTTTAACCCGGAGGCTGATGCCTCCGGCTCGCCGCCTGCGGCCCGCCGCCTCCTGGTCGCCGCTACTCCCTCCGTTTGGGGCGGTAGATTTCGGTCGCCAGCCCCAAATACGCCTCGCCCGCGAAGGCCAGCGTCTCGCTCAAGGTCGGATGCGGGTGAATCGTATCGGCCAGATCGCGCGGCGTGCAGCCCATCTCGATCGCCAGGACACCTTCGGAAATCAGATCGCCGGCGTCCGGGCCGACAATGCCCACGCCGAGCACGCGGTCGGCTTCTGGATCGACGATGAGCTTCGTCAGGCCTTCGGTGCGGCCGAGCGATTGCGCCCGGCCGCTGGCCGCCCAGGGATAACGCGAGACCTCGACCGTGCGGCCTTCTTTCTTGGCCTGCTCTTCGGTCAACCCAGCCCAGGCGATTTCAGGATCGGTGAACACGACGGCCGGAATGGCCAACGGATTGAACTCGGCCGTGCCGCCGTGCAGGACTTCGACGGCGACCTTGCCCTCGTGCGAAGCTTTGTGGGCCAGCATCGGCTCGCCCGCCACGTCGCCGATCGCCAGAATATGCGGATCGGCCGTGCGCTGCTGGCGATCGATCTCGACGAAGCCGCGCTGGTTGATTTTGACCTGCGTGTTTTCCAGGCCGAAGCCGCCGCTTGACGGCTTCCGCCCGACCGAGACCAGCACGCGGCTGTAACGCTCGCTGCGCGTCTTGCCGTCGGCGTCTTCGAAGGTCACTTCCACCGCCTCGCCCCGATCTGCCAGAGATTTGACTTTGGTGTTCAGATAAATGCCCGCATACAGCTTTTCCAGCCGGGCGTGCAGCGGTTTGACCAGATCGCGATCGGCGCCGGGCAGCAAGCCGGCGGTCAGTTCGACGACGCTGACTTTCGAGCCCAGTTCGGCGTAAACCGTGCCCATTTCCAGGCCAATGTAGCCGCCGCCGACGACCAGCATGCTTTCCGGCACGTCGGGCAGTTCCAAGGCGCCGGTCGAGTCCATCACGCGATCGGTCGGCAGATCGAAGGCCGGAATCTTGGCCGGCACGCTGCCAGTGGCCAGAATGCAATAGTCGAACGTGAGCTGATCCCCGTCACGCGTCGCTGGATCGCCGCCTTCGAGCCGCAGGGTCGTGGAGTTCTCGAACACTCCCTTGGCCTGGATCACGCGCACTTTGCGCTGCTTGGCGAGTTGCTTCAGCCCGCCAGTCAACGTGGAAATCACCTTTTCCTTGCGGGCCCGCAAGACGTCGATCCGCACGCCGGGCGGCTGGTAGTCGACGCCCCACTCGGTCATTTCGCGGGCTTCGCTGATGACTTTGGCCACGTGCAGCAGGGCCTTGGAAGGAATGCAACCTCGCAGCAAACACGTGCCGCCGAGCCGAGGGTCGGTTTCGACGATCGCGACTTCCATCCCCAAATCGGCCGCCAAAAACGCCGCGGCATATCCGCCGGGTCCGCCGCCGAGCACGACCAAATGTGTATGCATATGCGAGTTCAGTTCAAAAAGTAGAAGCGGCGTCTCGACGCTCACGTAGAAGCGGCACCCTGCCGCTTAAAAGGCATCTTGCCGCTTAAAAACGTAGAAGCGGCATCTTGCCGCTCTCGACCGCGCGGCAGGATGCCGCGTCTACGGGATGCGGCCATCGTCTCGTCCCATGTGCCCCGAGCGCCCAGCAAGCGTCGGGACAATCGGAAACGGCTATCTTAGCGACCTGTCCGCGCGCTGCCAACGGCCGACGACAGCCGCGGCAAGCCTTTCGGAAGATTGGAGCGGGGCCATCTATTGAATGCTACGGCGCCGGACGAGCGCGCCCGCGGGTTTGCGAGAATAGCGAGACGCGCAGTCGGACTGGCGTCGCAGCAAACCGTTACAACCGCGCGAATGCCTATAGTTTAACGTGCGACGCGCCTCTGCCGCAGATTTTGTTCTTGAAGCGTAGCGCCGCCCCATCGCCCTGGCAAGATTGCGATATTAGAATCAATCCCGGTTTATGCCGTTGCAGACGGCGCGAAGCGCACAAACAGAATGCATCAATCGGGGGATCGGGCTCTTGGATCGAAAGAGGCTGCTGATTTTACTGCTCGGCCCAGTCCCGATCGTCACCGGGGCGATTGCGCTTTCGCGTTGGGCGAAGCCTAGCCCCCCGGCCGATCCAAATCAGAACCATGCGCACGTCGTGATGTTCGCCGACCGCTCGGCGGCCGCCGAGCAGGCCGTCGCCGAGGCCGAAACTCCCGCCGGAAAACCGCCGTCCGACGATCGCCACGCGAGAAACGCCGAGGTCGATCGCCGGCTGGCGACCGCCTGCCAAGAAACGGCCGAGCGACTCGCACGGAAGTTAGGGCCCGCTTGTCAGGTGATCGCGCGGGCGCCGTTCGTCGTGGCCGGCGACCTGGCGAAGGCCGAACTCGAGCGCTGGGCGCGTCAAACGATCGAGCCGGCCGCCCGAGCCATGGCCCGTCGTTACTTCGCCGTCGCGCCGAGTCAGCCGATCACCGTACTCTTGTTCCGCGACGAGCAGAGCTACAACCATTACGCCGATCAACTCTTCGGCGACGCGCAGATTTCCGTCTACGGCTATTACAAGCCGAACCTGCGCACGCTGGTGATGAACATCGGCACGGGCGGCGGCACGCTGGTTCACGAGTTGACGCACGCGCTCGTCGACTTCGACTTTCCCGACGCGCCCGATTGGTTCAACGAGGGTTTGGCTTCGCTGCACGAGCAATGCCGCATCCGCCGGGATGAAAGCTCGATCGACGGTTTGGAGAATTGGCGCTTGCACGGGCTGCAAGAGACGATCCGCCGCGGAAAGCTGCGCTCGCTCGAAGCGCTGATCCACGACCCGGAGTTTCGCGGGGCCGAAGTCGGCTTGAACTACGCCCAGGCCCGCTACTTCTGCCTGTTCATGCAGCGCGGCGAGAATCCGCGCGGGGCCGACGTGCTGGCCGAGTTCTATGCCCGCTTGCGCGCCGGCCAGCGCGACGATCCGCATGGCGCCGCGGCGGTGCGAAAGACGTTTCCGAAGCAATCGTGGGCCGAACTCGACGCCGTGTTTCAGCGCTGGGTGCTGGCGTTGCCGGCGCCGGAGGGCAAGTAAGCGCGGGCGGGCGCGATTGATCGCGCCGGGGCCGTTTGCCGGGCGAGGGCGCCCGGCCCTCCATACTACAGACGTTCTATTTCTCCGCGTCTCGCGAAGATTTATGGGGCGAGTTGGCGGGGGGCAAGCCACGGATGAAACACGGATCGAACACGGATCGGACATGGTGTTTTCCAATTCGGCTCCTCACCGGCGTCTCACTGACCAACGCCACGTTTATTTCCCCGGCAATGCCTTGGAAAACGCAACCCCAACCCTGCTAAGGGG
>DATKRK010000165.1:0-10064 GCA_035532215.1 Pirellulales bacterium
CGCGCCGGATTGTGTCCAGGGGCTCGCGCCCCTGGCTACATTCTTTCGCCGCTACGCGGCTGACGTTTTTGCTTTAAGTCCCGGCGCGCCGATTCGCGCTAGTCCCGTAGGGACGGCAGAGTGTAGCCAGGGGCGCGAGCCCCTGGAATGATGCCAGTATCCAATTTCTTAGCCCCGTTAGGGGCGATACAAGGGAATCAAAGCCACGGCTTCGACAGCCCGACTGCGCAAGTCGTGGATGTGTAGAACAACGAGGGCTTGCCTCCGGCGGTGGCGGAGCGGAACAAATTCGACGTGAGTCTCAGCCCGATTCGCTCCTGAAAATCGCGCATTTTGCGCAGCCCAGGCTCAGACCCAGCCACCCGTCCGAATTGCAATGGCGGCAGACAGGAATGTCCGCCCTACTAGAAGTCCTTGCGGGCCGTGTACCAGCAGCCCAGCGCGACGGCGACGGCCACGAACGCCAGGCTGCTCCAGACGGGCCCCCAGACATCGAGCGCAATGCGGCCCGATTGCAAATCGGCCGGACGGCCTTGCGTCGCCACGCTCGTATCCTCGGTCAGCAAGTAATTGACCAGGTTGTCTAGTTCGCCGGGCTTGGGAAAGACCGTGTAGACCGGCTTGATGAAGTAAAAGTAAGCCTGCTCCAACGTGCTGCGCGTGGGCGCAAATCGTCGCTCGAGCGTCATCTCGGGCAACCGATACTCGCTGACGCGCGTGAACTTGTCGGCGAGCAGCAAACGATCGCCTCCCGCAAAGGCGACGGCCGAAATATCGCCTTGGCCGGCGACTTCGGCGGCCGACATTTCCCGCCGCTGGGCGTCGTACAGGTAGAGCTTGCGGTTGTGGAACAGGACCGCGAAATAACGGCCGTCGGGCGACGCTTCCGCGAAGCGCGGGGCCTCGCGGCCTTCGGGCCGGCTCTCGCTCAACCGCTTGAGCCCAGCCGGATCGAGCGCCAGCGTCCAGCCGTCGGCCAGCGCCAACAGCAACGTCTTGCCCGCCAAGGCGACGACGCCCGCTTCATCTTTTTCCAGCTTGTCCTGCGTCCGCGTGCGGTAGCGATCGCGCCGGTCGAGAGCCAACGTCACGAGCGTTTGGCCGTCGAACAGCGCTAACTCGCCGCTCGCGGGATTCATCGCCGCGGCCAGCGGCGTGTGAAGCCGCAACGATGGGCTGACCGATACAAAGCGACTTCCCGAGGCGCCGACTGGGACCTCGACGCCGAAGACTTTCACGCGCCGCTGCTTTTCGGTCGGCTCGCCCTCCAGACGATAAATGCCGCCGGCAGCGACGGCCAGCAACCGGCCGCGAGGATCGACGAAGAATGCGGCCGTTCCCGCCGGCGGCGCCACGCCGTCGATGCGCTGCCAATCGTCGGCCCGCTCGCCGATGCGCAGCAAGTTGCCGCGAGCCGGGCGAAACGGCGACGAGGGGTTAGGCAGCGCGAAAATGCGTTCGCGCGGTCGATCGTAAACCGGACCGACGAGCGGCAGGGCCCAACCAAACGGCGCCGCCGGTTCGCCATCACCGGCGAATTGAAGAATCGGCCGCCACTGGCGATCGGAATCGCTCCAGCGAAACGCCTCGCCTCGTTCGTTGGCGGCGAGCAGCTCGTCGCCGGCCGGCACGAGCCTGACGAAACGTTGCGGGCCGAGCAGCGCCAACTCGACAACGCCCTTGACCGCCCCGACCGTAAAACAGGCGCCCCAGAATAAGATCGTGATCACGACCGAAACGATCGCGTTCTTCCAAACGGCGCCGGCCAACGCCGAGACCGCGTAATAGATCGCAAACAGAAACATGAACACGGGAATGCACAGCAGCAGCTTGTCGTTCCACAGCCCGAATCGCAGCCCGACGATCAGCCACAAGCCGCCGATCAGGTACGAGCCGTTGATCAGCGTGAACATACAGCCGCCGAGAAATTTCGTCAGGTACAGCAGCGATCGCGAAATCGGCTTGCTCAACAGCAGGTCGATGGCGCCGGGCGCGAACGTTTGCGGCATGATCGACGCGGTCACCAGAATCGCCGCAAACACGCCGATCACGCCCACGAATAGGTTTATGAAACCCGACAGCGCGCGGTCGATCAGCAGTTTTCTCTTTACGGGCAACGGCTCGTCGAAGAACCGCTTGCCGAAATAGCTGAAGTACACCGCCGGTTCCCGCCCGCGAACGATCGATTCGGGAAACGCGGCTTCCAGCAGCAGCCGGTTGAGCCGCAGCAGTTCGTCGTCGGAAAGCTGTTTGACGCCGCGTTTCACGAGCGCATCGGCTTCCGAATCCAAGCGCACGTTCTTCCAGGCCGCCGGATCGTACAACTCGCGATTTTCCAGCAAGCGATTCAACTCGTTCGACAAGCGCACGTCGAGCGAATCTCGCCGGGGCCGGCGCGGCTCTTCGTCGTCGGGGTCCGACGCCCGCGCTTCGAAGGCCGCGTCGAAGTTGTTCCAGACCTGCTTGCCGGGCGACGGCTGCGGGAGCGACTGCTGGCGGCGGACTTTTTCGAGAAACGTCTGGCTGTCGATGATGTCGGCCGGAGAAAAGCGGACGCCGATTCGCTCGTCGATCCCGATCGGCGCCAGCGCCGCCAACAGCAGCGTGGTCAGCAGCAACAGAATCCACAGCACGCGCGAAGCCAGCGCCTCGCGAAACGAGTCTTTGACGATCGCCAGGTAGGGCCTCATCTCGCGACCTCCCGCGCTTCGACGATTTCCGGGGTCGCCGCGGTTTCCTGCGCCTGCACGATGCCCAAGAACGCATCTTCCAGCGTTTGGCGGTTCCGCGTCATCGAAGCGACGCTGACGCCGTGGCGCCGCAAGGAGTCGACCACGCGATCGACCGCGGCCTGGTCGGCCAGCCGGGCCGTTAGCTGGAATTGGCCGGGGCCGTTGGCCTTCAGGCTGTCGATCTGGTCGCCGGCAAGCGCCGAGCGAATCGGCGCTTCGGCGCCGAGCAGCGTGAAAGTGACTTCGGTCTGGGGCCGGAGCGTGAGCTCCTCGACGCCGCCGACTTTCTGCACCTCGCCGCGTACCAGAATCGCCACTCGGTCGCAGACTAACTCGATCTCTTGCAGCAGGTGGCTGTTGATGAACACCGTCTTGCCCTGGGCTTTCAACTGCTGCAGCAGGCTGCGCATTTCTTTGCGGCCCACCGGATCGACGCCGTCGGTCGGCTCGTCGAGAATCAACAGCTCGGGGTCGTGAAGCATGGCCTGCGCCAGGCCGAGCCGCTGGAGCATGCCCTTGGAGTATTTTTTCACCGAAGTCCCGCCCCACTCGGCCAGGCCCACGGTTTCGAGCAACTCGCCCCGGCGGCGGCGGATTTCGTGCTGCGAAAGGCCGCTCAGGCTGCCGTAGTATTCGAGGGCCGTATTGCCGGTGTGGTGCTGCGGGATGCGGTGACCCTCGGGCAGATAGCCCACGCCGCTGCGGCCGCGGCGATCGCCCGGCGGGCGGCCGAGCAGGCTCGCCGCTCCGCCGCTCTTGCGAACGATGCCCAGCAAGACCTTGATCAGCGTCGTCTTGCCGGCGCCATTGGGACCGAGCAGCCCGAAAATTTCGCCGCGAGCGACCTGAAACGAAACGCCCCGCAGCGCTTCGATCCGCCGCCGGCCGAACAGGCCGTCGCGATACGTTTTGCGGATCGCTTGCACGTCGATGGCCGGTTCAGCGGTTTGCATCAAGATTCATCGCCCAGGCGCCCGGTCGCGGAAGCCGTTATCGTAAGGCATTCGCCCGGAGAAGGGAAAGCTTGAATGAGAATCGGGGCCGGTTTGGGATGGGACGGTTCTTCGAAAGGGGATGGGGGGATGAGGAGGAGATGATGGAGATCAGGAGATCAAAAGCCGCGTAGGTTATGCTTCAGCATATCCGAAATCCGTTCCCGCGCGCTTTCACTGCGCCGCTCGCGGCCACGGCGAAAAGCGTTGCCTGCGCGCTGAATCGCCGAAGCGCGAAAAGATATGCTGAAGCATAACCTACGACTATCTCCCTGATCTCCTTCTCATCCCCCTATCCCCCTTCAATAAAGTCGTTTTCCAAGATCAACTTGGAGCTGGCAGCCAGCCCGTCGCGGCGGCGTACCTCGGCATTGAAGGAAAAACGGATCGCTTGGGAGAGCGGCAGGGCGCCGCTGCTAGTTTTTTGTAACAGCCGCCGCCCTTCGAGCGTCATAATTGCGGACGTACGGCAGAGGGGGGCTCGAGGAAGCGGTGCATGTCCGAAGACGAGCGGGTCGCCCAGCGGGCTTGGGTGCTGACGGCTCTCGACGAGTTCGAGGGGCGGTTGCTGCGCTATAGTCAGCGGTTGACCTGCGGCGATTTGGACTTGGCTCGCGACGTGGTGCAGCACGCGTTCCTCCGGCTTTGCGACCAGCGGCGCGAGGAACTCGACGGGCGCCTGGCGGCGTGGCTGTTCGCCGTTTGCCGCAATCGGGCGATCGACATGCAGCGTAAGAACAGCCGCCTGGAGCCGCTCGTTGCCGCGAACGGGGCCGAGGCGCACGGCCGCGAACGAGACCCGGCCGAGTTGGCCGAGACGCGCGACGCCGGCGAGCAAGTTCGCCGGGCCATCGCCGCGCTGCCCGAGAAGCAACGCGACGTGGTCAACCTGTGGGCCGACGGCCTTACCTACCGCGAGATCAGCGAGATTACCGAACACACCGAGAGCTACGTCCGCGTGATCGCCCACCGGGCCTTTCACGCCCTGCGGCGGCATCCGCTCGTATCGCGGATGGCGCCGGACGAAGCCGAGCGGAGCTGGCAATAAACCGATGGAGCCCCGGGCGCCCTCGCCCGTAAAAAATGGAGGGGCGGGCGCCCTCGCCCGGCAAGCTTGGAGGGCCGGGCGCCCTCGCCCGGCAAGACGCCCCTTACCCAAATCACAGTTTATTTTCACAGAAGTATCGAGCCATGGACCAAGAATCCCAAGTTCCAAACGACGAGGCGAGCGAGATCAAGCTGACCGCCTTTGCGCTCGGCGAATTGAGCGAGGCGGAGCGGTCCGAGTTTCTGGCCCAATCGCTCGATGCGGCGGCCGACCTGCGCAGCGTGGCCGAGATCGCCCGTCTGGGCGAATTGGTCCGCCGCGTGCGCCGCGAAGAGCCCTGCCCGGAACGTTCGAGCGACCTGCGGCAGGCGCTTGAAAAACGGCTGGCGGAAGCGGCTCCGCCAAAGGTTGCCCCAGCCGGACGCAATTGGCCCTCGCGCCGCTATTGGCTGCCCTTGAGTTTGGCCGCTTCGGTGTTGGTTATCGCTGGGGCGGTGATGGGGTTGATGAAACTGCGACACAACGACCCGCAGCAGGTCGCCAATGCGCGGCTGCATGGCATCCGGCAAGATGTCGGGGTCGATTTGACGGCGCAGTCGCTGGAGGATGCGGTCGAATTGGCCACATCGGACGCCGCGGAGGCTGGCGATGGAGAGTCGGGTCAAGGGCAGAATTCACAGAAGCAAATAACGACCGAGTCGTGGGACAGCCCGCAGGATGTGGCAGCCAGCAAGTCGTTAGCAGAAATGAGCGTCGGTATGGACTTGGAGGATGCCTCTGCGACCGATTCGCTTCCCTTGGGGGCATCGCCGGGCTCTGGGCAAGGGGCGGGCAGTGGCAATTCGGCGTTCGTGCCGATCCAGGATCCAAGGGCGACGGCGGGCTTTGGCGGCGCGTCGATCAAGCCGGCCTTCGGCGGCGGCGACGCGGCGACGTCGCCCAGAAGCGCGATGATGCGAGGCTCGGGCGGAATGCTTCTCCCGTCTTCTGGGCAACCTCAAGTTCAATACGTCCCGCAGAATAGCGGAAGCTTCAGCCCCAGCACATCGAAGCCGGCGGCCGCTCGATCTCCCAGCGGCCCGGGGGTAGCCGGCTTCGATGCGTTGAAAAGGAAAGGCGATCGCGGAAAGCTGAGCGGCGGCACGCTGGTTGGCGGCCGCGGGCTGCCGCCAGAGGTCCAAGCCGGCGGAATGTCGGGTGGGATGGGCGGAGGACAGCAGGCGCCGGAGGGCTTTATGGGACTCTCGGGCGCGCTTCAGGATAGGAAGTCGTCTGAGCGGGAATCGGGCCGCCGCCCTCGGGCATCCAGTTGGTTCTCCGATGCTTCTGGCGAATCCTACGCACCCATCGTCGAAAACCCCTTCCTCAAAATCGTCGATTCGCCGCTGTCAACGTTCTCCATCGACGTCGATACCGCCTCTTACGCCAACGTGCGGCGGTTTTTGAATTCCAACACGCTGCCGCCGGCCGATGCGGTGCGGATCGAAGAGCTGGTCAACTATTTCAGCTATGACTATCCGCAGCCCGAAGCCGGAGCGCCGTTCTCGGTGCATACGGAAGTGGCCGGCTGCCCGTGGAATGCCGAGCATCGCCTGCTCAAGGTCGGCTTGAAAGGGCGCGAGATCGCGGCCGAGCGCCGCCCGGCCAGCAACCTGGTGTTTCTGCTCGATGTCTCCGGTTCGATGAACCAGCCGAACAAGCTGCCGCTGGTCAAGGAAGCGATGTTGCTGTTGACCGAACAGCTCGACGAGCGCGACCGGGTGGCGATCGTCGTCTACGCCGACCAGTCGGAGTTGGCGCTGCCGTCGACCAGCGGCGCCGACAAGCGGACGATCGAGACGGCCGTCAGCGCGCTATCGGCCGGCGGTTCGACCAACGGCGGGCAAGGCATCCAAACGGCCTACGAAACGGCCCGCACGCATTTCATCAAGGACGGCGTGAACCGCGTGATCCTGGCCACCGACGGCGATTTCAACGTCGGCGTCACCGACCAGGACGAACTCGTGCGTTTGATCGAAGAGCAGGCCCGCGGCGGCGTGTTCTTTAGCGCGCTCGGCTTCGGCGACGGCAATCTGAAGGACGGCACGCTGGAAAAGTTGGCCGACAAGGGCAACGGCAACTACGCCTACATCGACACGCTGGGCGAAGCCCGCAAGGCGCTGGTCGACCAGCTCAGCGGCACGCTGGTGACGATCGCCAAGGACGTGAAGGTGCAAATCGAGTTCAACCCGGCGCAGGTCAGCTCTTTCCGCCTGATCGGCTACGAAAACCGCATGCTGGCCGCCGCCGACTTCAACGACGACCGCAAGGACGCGGGCGAAATCGGCGCCGGGCATACGGTGACGGCGCTTTACGAACTCGTGCCGGCCCGAGCAGCCGCCGCCGCGGCGGTCGACGTGTTGAAGTATCAGCGCGCCGAGCCGGCGTTCAAGCCCGCGGCGGAAAGCGGCGAACTGCTGACGCTCAAGCTGCGCTACAAACAGCCCGATGGCGACAAGAGCCGGCTGTTGGAACACGTCGTCGCGGATGAAGGCAAACGCTACGGCCAGGCCAGCCGCGACTTCAAGTTCGCCGCCTCCGTCGCCGCCTTCGGCATGCTGTTGCGGCATTCGTCGCACGCTGGCGACGCCAACTTCGACGCCGTGCTGGAACTGGCCGGCGAAGGGCTCGATAGCGATCTCAACGGCTATCGGGCGGAGTTCATTGGGCTGGCGAAAAAGGCGAAGAAACTGAGTAAGTGAGGCGTAAAGAGTGAGGAGCAAGTGGGGGGCAGGGAGTCGTGAGTGAGAAAAAGGTTCTGTCGGCCGACTGCCAAATGCTCCTGATTCCCTCTCTGCGCCTCCGCGTCTCCGCGTGAGCCTTCTTGCGATGGCGCAGTGACGCCGAGCGATTTGCTTGCGACGGCGCCCCGGGCAGGAGAGAATGGGCGCTACCTAAAATTGCCCGCCCCGCCTCTCGCAGGAGTTTCCTTCATGCCTCGCTCGTTCGCTCGCCGCGAGTTCCTCAAGCAAACCGCTCTGGCCGGTTCGGCGCTGGTCGCCGGCGGCTATTTCACCAGCACGGCTCGAGGCGAGAGCAAATCGCCGAACGAGAAGCTGAATATCGGCATGATCGGCACGGCCAACCAGGCCCGCTTCACGATCGATAACGTTCGCCGCGAGAACGTCGTCGCGCTATGCGACATCGACGACAACTATCTGGGCCGTGCGGGCGAGGAGTTTCCGGGCGCCGCAAAGTTCAACGACTTTCGCAAGCTGCTCGAACGGCCCGACCTCGACGCCGTGGGCGTCTGCACGCCCGACCATATTCACGCCCCGGCCACGCTGATGGCCTTGCGGCTGGGCAAGCACGTCTACTGCGAAAAGCCGTTGACGCATACCGTGCAGGAAGCCCGGCTGGTGGCCGAGACCGCAGCCAAGTCCAAGACCGCCACGCAGATGGGGACGCAAATCCACGCTGGCGGCAACTATCGCCGCGTGGTCGAGGCGCTTCGTTCCGGCGCCATCGGCAAAGTCCGCGAAGTGCATACCTGGGCGGGCCGTTCGTGGGGCGGCGGCGACCGGCCCAAGGAGATGCCGCCGATTCCGCCAAACTTGCACTGGGATTTATGGCTCGGCCCGGCGCCCGAGCGGCCCTATCATCCGACTTACCTGCCGGCCAATTGGCGCAAGTGGTGGGATTTCGGCGGCGGCAACCTGGCCGACATGGCCTGCCATCACATGGACTTGCCCTTCTGGGCGCTCGAACTGCGGGCGCCGCTGACGATCGAGGCCGAAGGCCCGCCTTTGAATCCCGAGACTTGCCCCTTGGGGTTGATCGTGCGCTACGAATTCCCCAGCCGCGGCGAGGCGCCGCCGGTCAAGCTCACGTGGTACGACGGCGACAAGATTCCGCCCAAGGTTCACGGCATCGAAACCGGGGGCGGCGGCAACTTATTCGTCGGCGAGCGCGGCATGCTGCGCGCCGACTACGGCAGCTACAAACTGTATCCCGAAGGCGACTTCGCCGGCTTCGAACCGCCCGAAAAGTCGATTCCCGATTCGATCGGGCATCACGCCGAATGGATTCAAGCCTGCAAGACCGGCAGCCCGACGACCTGCAACTTCGACTACTCCGGCGCCTTGACCGAGGCCGTGCTGTTGGGCGACGTCGCCTACCGCGCCGGCCAGCGGATCGAGTGGGACGCCGCGGCGCTAAAGGCCGAGAATTGCCCCGAGGCCGACAAGTTCGTGCAGAAGGCGTATCGCAAGGGCTGGGAGTTGTAGGCGCCTGATATCTCCAGCGTTCGAGTTTTTTTAAGGCATACGCCAAGACGCTACCGGTCGCCAGCCTCGCTTGAGTCTCCAGCCGGGAACTGCTAGGCTGGCGCGGCTCAGTCGGTCTTTTTTCCGCGGATTTTCCAGGCTCGGAGGACGTTCGATGAAACGGCAATACTTGCTCGCGATTTGCGTCGGCTTGTTTCTGGCGGCGGACGCGCCGCAGGCGGAGAAAACCCAGGCCGATCTGAAGGGCATGCAGGGCGATTGGAAAATCGAAACCATCGAAGCCGACGGCCAGAACGTGACGTCGGAACTCGTCAACGAAGTGCTGCGCGACGTGACGGTGCGGATCGAAAAGGAAAAGATCAGCCTGGTGCAAGGCGGCGCCACGGAAATCCTCGCCGCCGAAATGATGCTCAACGCCGAGGCCGATCCGAAAGCCGCCGATTTCAAGCCCAAAGAAGATACGCTGGGCGCCTTCAACGGCGAGAGCATGTGGGGCATCTACAAACTCGCCGGCGACGAATTGAAGATCTGCGTTTCGATCCGCACGGCCGTCAAAGAACGCCCGGCGGAGTTCAAGACGCAGCCCGACTCCGGGTTTTATTTGGTCACGCTGAAGCGCTCGTAAGCGGCTCCTCTGCGAAACCCGTCGCGGTTCTCGCCTCTGCCAGGATGGAGGCGTGCGTTTTTTCAGGTATATCCGGGCAAATAAATGGAGTCGCAATACGTAGAAGCGGCATCCTTGCCGCCTTCACACGCGGCAGGATGCCGCGTCTACGCCTTCACACGCGGCAGGATGCCGCGTCTACCACGGATGAGATAATTCGTGATAGAATCCTCGTCGATCGGTGCTGGCGAAGACAGGCTGCACCGCATTTATTTGCCCGGCCATGCCTTTTCTAGGCTTGTCAAGAGGCGTTTGGAAAGCGGATTGCGGGCCTCGATCTCCGTACCACGATCGGGCGTTTTTTTCGATGTTGAAAAAAACGTGCAGCGAAAACGGCGAGGGTTCGGTCGCAGGGTTGTGTTC
>DATKRK010000166.1:0-8254 GCA_035532215.1 Pirellulales bacterium
CTCACGATTCAGACGCCGGGTCTTCGGGCGAGCGTCCATTCTCGCATCCTCCTACTTTGGTCAGCAGAAGGATGACGAATCAGGCGTTCACTGAAAACCCGGCTTTTTCAAGTCACACCCGCAATCCGATAGAGTCAGGAGAATTCAAAGCCTCAATCACAGCACATCGACGGCAATATTTGGAGCGTCGGATATTTCTCCTCCACGCTCGGGCTCAACGAGGAGATGATCAAAAAGCACATTGAACATCAAGGCAAGCAGGACAACCCTCAACAGATCAGCTTTGAATTCTCATGAAATCCAAAGAAACCCCGCACGTGAGTGCGGGGAGTAGGTCATTTTCGGGCATCTGCCGCGTACAAGACGGTCGAGATCGGTTCACTCTCCAAGAAATCTTCCGGGCCGCTAGGCGTCGCAACGGAGCGGATCAGGGCGGCAGGGCCGCTGCCCGCCCTTCTTTAAGAAGCGGACCAGCTGGGCATCGTTCTTGGGCGAACGCGGCCGTCGCGCGAAAGCGCCATCGTCGCAAAGAAAGTAGGCACGTCGCTCACCGAGACCGACGAGAGCATCAACGATCGCGACCGGTGGGAAAGGGGCCTCGCCCGGATGCTGGAGGAAGCGATCGCCAAAGCCCGAACGAACGCGTGCCGCAGGAACGGCCGTCGACCAGACGCGTGCGCCTTTACGCTTGCTGCAAGCTCGGCGGCAGAGCCTCAGCGTTGCTTGAGTTCGCCGTCGACGAAGTAATACGGCTCCCCTTCCCGATCTCGGCCTCAACGCCGCGCTGCCGCGGCGAGCAGCGTTTTTTCGCGGAAAATCTCCGGCTTCTTTGGGCGGAGAACCTCGCCTGTCGTCGCAGTCCCGTCAGTCATGCCGGTTATTCGGCCACGCGATTCTTCGCCGCGTCGGGGAAGGTTTCTCGCGGTCCGCGATCGCGCTGGGAAAAATTGTTTTGGCCCCGTTCGCCGATTACAATCGGTCCGGACGAGAGCGCGGAATGGCAATGCACGCTGCGCCCGTCGCGCAGGCCGCTGCGAACGACGAACGGAGCTTCCATGACTTCCCGGCGCAAGGCAATCGTAGCGTTCTTCCGCTCGGTGTGGCATGCGGGCGTCTTCGTCTACGGTTGCTTCCTGAAGGTCGCAGTTCCCATGTGCCGATTTTTGGACAAGTACTTCAACATCACCAGCAAGGATTACATCTGGCGATTCTGGCGGTAGCCCGTGCGTCAGCGCCGACCGCTCTCGATTCTTTCCTGTTTCCTTTCGATGACCTAGACCGACGCTTCGACGTCTCCCCACCGTGATGGAACAGCTTGCCGACAACGTCGCACGATATCTCATTCCGGTCCCCGTCCCCGTGTTCCTCGTCTGTTCCGCCGTCCTGGGCGGACTCTCGATTCCCTTCCTGCTGCACGCGACGAAGGATCGCTCGGAGTCCTCGCTCGAATTGCGCGAAGGGGCGCTCGGCTTTGCGCTGTTTTGCAGCGTGATCGCGTTTCTGCTCTGGTTGCTCGTGGCGGCCGTCCGCTTCTCGCGACTGCCGGCGGATGAACAGGAAGGCGAGCAGATGTTCTGGCTGGCCGCCTACGGCGTCGCGTACGGAGGCTGCATATTTGCGATGGCCTCCTTCGTCATCGTCTTCGCCAACCTCGTCTATCGCCTCTTCGGCCCGAGGCATTCGCCCCCGGCCGGGCCGACCGCCGAGGAACTCACCGAACGGGAGAGGCTGCGGCGCGAAGCGGAACAGCGGCGGCAGGAAGAAGACGCGCGGCGCGAACGGCTCGTGCGGCAGGCGGCCCAGCGCCGCCAGGAAGCCCGCTCGCAGTGCGAGCTGCTCTTCAATCTCCACAGCGCGGACATCGCCAACCGGTTCACCCGCAAGATGTTCGACGATTACATGGCCAAGTACATGAGCGACGCCGAGGACGCCGACACGGTGGAGCGGCGCGGCGTCCAGTTGCGGGACATCATCGAACAATGCAGCGAGCAGACGACCGGCTGCGCCAAGCCCGGAACCATCGACCAACTGGCGACGTGGTTCCTCGACGAAAAGAAGCGCATCGAGACGCTCCCCTTGGACGAGGAGTTGAAGGAGGAGCACCTCGCGCATCTCAACATCCGTTACTCTGAACTTTCCCAGCAGATCCTGGAAAAGATCAGACCCTAAGACGCGTCGCCGAACGGCAGGATCGCCCGCCGAGAAACAGACAGACTGCTCATGAGCCGCGACGACCGTCTTCATCACTTCTGGGCGCACGCTTTCATCTTGGTCGTCTTGAGCCTGGCCGTTTTTCCAGCCTTTCCCGCGCTCTACCTCTTCGCTCTCGCCTGCTACTACGGCAGCAAGGCGCTCTTCGACCGTCATCCGAGCCTCAAAACACTCGCCCGCTGGATCCTCATCCGCTCCTGCGCGGCGGTCATACTCACGCTGCCCCTCGCCTGGATCGCGCCGCTGCCCGAGGCGCCTAGCAGCGGCTCCCCGCCCGATTCCCTTGAGACGTGGTACGCGAAAATCCCCGCGACGTTCGTGCTGACGCTGCTTGCCGTCATCGGCGTGCAGACGCCGTTCTGGGGCTTTGCGTGGTTTAATCGCTCTCGTCAGCGGCGACAGGAAATCCATCAGGAGCAATTGCATGACGCCGAGCAGGAACGGATCGCCGAGCAGCAACGACGGCGCGACGCCGATCAACGCCGCCGCAGCGAAACCCGCTCGCAGTGCGAGCTGCTCTTCAATCTCCACAGCGCGGACATCGCCAACCGGTTCACCCGCAAGATGTTCGACGATTACATGGCCAAGTACATGAGCGACGCCGAGGACGCCGACACGGTGGAGCGGCGCGGGCGGGAATTGAGCGACCTCATCCAGCGGCACCGCCAACAGGCGACCGGCGAGGTGCCGACTTCGCTGACCGAACTGGCGGCGTGGTTTCTAGAGGAGAAAACGCGTATCGAGGGCTTGCCGCTTGACGAGGAGTTCGAGGAGGAGCACCTGGCCCATCTCAACATCCGCTATTCCGAACTGTCGCAGGGAATTCTGGAAAAGATCAAACCATGAGATCCTTCGTCATCGGCAAGGAACATGCCGCCGGCGCCGACGTGCGCATCCCGATCGATTCCTTCAAGACGCACTGGCACCTGATCGGCGGCACGGGCAAGGGAAAAACGACCGCGATCCACACGATGCTGCGCGGCCTGCTGGCCAATCCGCTCGAAAAGTCGTGTTTCTTCATTATCGACCGGCTCGGGAATTTTTCACAGGAACTGCTGCTGTGGATGGCGTCGCGGTTCTGCACGCCAAGCGTCCGAAACCGGCTGGTGTTCATCCAGCCGTCGCGCGAGGACGTTGTGGCGACGTTCAATCCCTTGCTCTATGAATCGTCGGCGCACGCCTATTACCGCATCGAACGCTCCACCGAGATCATGCTCCGGGCTTGGGAAAGCCAGGAGGTGACGCAGATGCCGCGGCTTGCGCGGTGGACCTACAACGCCTTCGCGGCGGCGGCCCAGCTCCAGCTCACGATCAGCGACTGCTGCCATTTCCTGCATCCGGGCAGCCCCTACCACCGCCCGCTTCTGGAGCTGCTCGGCACGGTCGATCCCCGGCTGATGTCGGAGTGGCAGGAGATCATGTCCACCAGAGGCCAGGAGGCGATGCGGATCCTCGATTCCTCACGGAACCGGCTGCGGCCCTACTTCGACAGCGACATCCTCCGTCGCATGTTCGGCTCCACCCAGAGCCGGCTCGACGTGCTGCGGATGATGCGCGAAGGCCGGATCGTGATTGTCGATCTTTCCCCGCGAAACCGCCTGGGGGAACAACTGGCCAACACGATCGGGGCGCTGCTCATCAACGAAGTCATCGCTCAAGTGCGCAGCCTGCCGCGCGACGTCCGGTACCCGACCTACATGTTCCTCGACGAATTTCAGAACTTCGTCGGCAGGGATATCGAGTCCGCGCTCCCGGAACTGCGCAACCTCGGCTTGCGGCTGATTCTCTCGCATCAGAGCTTCTCGCAACTCGAACGCGGCGACCACGATCTGCGCAGCATCATCTTCCAGGCGCAGTCGCGGATGATTTTCGGCGTCCAGGGCGAAGACGCTGAAATCTTGGCCCATGAGGTGGCCTCCATCACCTTCGACGCGCGGAAGATCAAGGACGAAATCTACTCCCGCCGGCAGCTCAACGCCGGCCACCGGATCGAGGAACTTGAGTCGTGGGGCGATTCGCAGCAGAGGGCGGATCAATGGTCTGACTCCCAATCGAAAGGCAAGTCCCGAGGTGAGACGATGTTCGGCGATCCCTTCTCGTTGCACGCGTCGCGCAACAGGTCGGAGTCTAGCGGGGAGAGCAAGAGCGAGTCGAAGGCCAAGGGGGGCAGCGAGTCCTACGGATCGAGCCACACGCGGCATCAGCAACTTGTGCCTGAGCATGAGAATTTCCTGGAACTCGCCAGCCGTACCTATCAGGGCTTCGAGGAACAGAAGAGCGAATGGGCTCGCGATATTCGAAATCTCAACACCGGACGCGCTCTTTTGCGCCTCGTGAACGATCCAAAACTGCATCTGGTGGATGTGAAGCGATCCGTCCCCGGCTTCCTGCAGTACGACATGCACATGATCGCCCGGAAATTCCCCGCGGCGCTGGAAGTCATGGACCGGCTGATCGAGGAAAATTTCAAATCCGACTATTTCGTGCCGGCTGCGGAGATCGATCGAGAAACCAAGCTGCGCCTTCAAAACGTGCTGCACTCGCGGGTTTCGACAGGCAACATTATCGACCATCCTGCGGATCCGGCTCAGGAGCCCATCATCTAGAAATTTGTTGACAAGCCGATCTCCAGTGGTTCTAATCCGCGTATCGCTTCCCAAAAGGTTGCGCCTCCGGTGACGGACGAGACTGACATCGCCTTCGGGCCTTGAAGTTCGCCTGCCTGGTTGTAGAGCCATCCCACACGGGATTTTTCTATGCCGAGACCCCTGGACTATCAGGGTGCCTCGGCATCGTTTTTTCCTGAACAAAGGTGTGGCGATGCTCAATCTGCAAATCCGCGACATCGCGATTTTCGACGATCTGGTGCGGTATCGCTTCCTCGACCGCAAGCAGGTCCAGCGGCTGCATTTCCCGGAAGATGCGACCGGCCGAGCCTGCCGCCGACGCATGCATGAACTCGTCGCGGCCGGGTATGTCGATCGGCTGAGCTTGCTCTATGCCCATCCGATCGCGGGTTCTCCCGCAGCGGTCTTTCAGCTCTCCCGGAAGGGCTATCAGTATCTGGCCGATCATCACGACGATGAACGGCTGCGCGTCGTTCCCACCGAGAGCGTGCTGCCGCACTTATTGCAACACTGGCTGGCCCTGAGCGAAACGCACATCATGCTCGACAAGGCAATCTCGTTGCAGAGCGCCGTGACGCTCAACGGTTGGGTGAATGAATATGACATTGTGAATAAATCCGAACAATCTCCCGAAAAACGCTATTGCCTCTATACACTGATCCGCGAGAATCCCCGCCTGGTCTGCGCTCCCGACGCCGGCTTCCTGCTGTCGGCCGGCGAGCACAGCCGCGTGTATTACGTCGAACAGGACCGGGCGACCTCGGGCGTGCAGCAACTCGCCAGCGGCAAGACGAAGGGCTATGCCGCAATGTTCGAGAACGGGCTGCATAAGCGGCACTTCAGTGATGCCACGCTGCCGGCATTCCGTGTGCTGCTCATCACGACCAGCAAGAAACGCCGCGATAACATTCGTGCTGCGATCAAGACGAAACCGGGAGCGAATCTCTGGTGGTTCGCGTCGACCGATGATCTCTCGCCGGAGACGTTCCTCACGGCGCCTGTCTGGTCCGTCTGTGGCGACGACGAGGCCCACCCCATCATCCGGAAGGTGGAGGGATGACGACCATGTTCCAGCGCTCGTCCGCCCTAGGACGCCTTCGTCCGGAAAGACTGCTCCACACAAGTCCCTTGATGGGGCCAGCTTCGGGCTGCCAGGGGCACTCGTCGCTCCTCTCCTCGGCCCCTGGCCCTTTGGGTGCCTTGGTTCACCCGCTCGCTACCGCTCGCGACCTGCCATCCGGGTCGATCCGGCTCGTTTCCGCCCAAAGGGCCAGGGGCTCCGCCCCGGCGCCCCGGCGAGCTAGCGCTCGCTCCGCTGGCGCGGAAAGCTGGCCCTTCACGAAACCTTTGCCATTGCCGCCGGCCGTTCAGGGACGTGCCAACGACGATGAGAAGGCGTGTCTCGCACGAGGCACTTTTATTCGGTTCCCCCGTTTCTATGACCTCATGGATGAGCGGCCTGCTCGGCCGCAAGCACAACCGCCCGCTGGACGACCTGTCCGTCGTCTCCATGTTTTCCGATCTCGAACTGCGCGTCGATCTCAAGGAACGACTGTTGCCGTGCGGCCACTTGGGTTACTGGCTGTCGCTGTACTGGTATTCCTCGGAAAAGCGCGAGTGGCTCGACATCGGAATTCTGCACCAATCAGACCTGGGGCGCATGATCACGCTGCTCCAGGAAGCGCACGCTTACTTGAAGGATCTGTAATGCGACGGGCCGTTTCCCTGAAGACGGCCCGGCCATTCATTTATTCTTGCGATTCGGTCCCCTATCCCCCGCAATCGCTTTCGCTTGGCCTCATCGCCGCCCTCGATCATCAGGGGATGATCATTTGCGGCGTTTTGGTGCGACTCTTCGAGTCGCCTTTATTTCCGTTCCCCCGACGCGTATGGAAAACGACGCTTGTCTCGCCGAAGCCGTCAACGGCAACGCGAGGCGCCGCTTGCATGAGTACGTCACGGTCGCCGGCAATCGGCGTTGCCTGCTGGAAATCAGCGAGTACAACGGCTGGGCGGATCAATGGAAAGTCCTCTTCCTCGCCGGCTGTGTGCCGCGCGCGGAAGCCGAATTCATCGTCCAGCGGTTCCGCGAAAATGTTCGCGGATATTCGTGGCACGACGAGGAATTCCTCGTTGAAGAGTGATGCGACGGGCCGCTGCCCCTGCCGCGGCCCGGACGATATTTTTTCTCGCGAACAGGCACGTCTCTCCTCGTTCGCTCGATTTGTTTTCAAGCATCCATCCCGTGCAAATGGTCTTCGTCGTCAGGGTGGCGAGGATCTTTGCATGGATGGGTTTTTACCCTTTACCGCTTTTTTGTATGGAAACGACAAAAGCAGCATCGGGTTCTCGAAGCCCGCTCCGTCTGGCATATATGCAGCCAGAGCCGAGAACGTGGCGGAGCCGACCAGCGTCCCTCCCGGGACCGCTGTTCGACATCACCGTCATCGGGCTGTTTGTCGTGCTCGGGATGGCCTAAGTCCTCTGAGCACTCTTTATTTTCTCCCTCTTTTCAGCATGGAAGCCAAAAAGAAGAATGCCTCGCCCAAGGCCGCTTCGCAAGAAGCGAAAAAGGGACCGATGAAGACCTTCACGGCCGACGACGTGTCGGCGGCGATTTTCTGCCACGAGTACAACGAGCGAACGTTCTACAGCGTGACGTTCACCCGCTGGTACCGCGACAACAACGGTCAGAACCGGTATGTGAATTCGTTCGGATTGGAGGATCTCGGAAAAGTCGTGACGGTTGCCCAGCAATCGGACGAGTACATCCGGGCGCTTCCGCAATAGGAATTACGAGGGCTGCCCTGACAGCCCCCGCTTTCATGCGTGCCGCAGTCGATCGGCCAACGGTCGGCTCGGTTTCCATGAAAGACCTCTCTTTCTCAACGGCAGGGCATCCAACTCTCGGATGCTCCTGCCCTCTCGTGCAGGCTCTCGCAGTTTGCACGGCCCCACGATCCCCAAGGAGATCCCTACGGGCTCCTCCTTGCCCTGCCGGGGCCGTGCCGTGCTGCTTCGCCTGCAAAGGCAACTTTATTTCATTCTCACAGTTTTATGGTTTCCTCATCCCTTTCCAGAATCGCGGTGCTCCCGAAAGCACCAATCAACGGCAGTCCGGTGCCGTGGCTCACGAGCCTGTACCACAAGCCGTGGGCCGGTCCCTACGGCAGCCGCAAATATCCGGGCAACTGCTCCGGCGAGCTCATCAAGGACCTGCTGCTCTACTTCAAACCGAAGCGCGTGCTCGATCCGTTATGTTGTTCACCACATAACGGGTCTTCTGTGGCGCAGTCCGTTATGTGGCCTTAACCTCTTCCACAGCCTTCCGTCCGCATTTTGAGCCCTTCTTGCGCCACATAATACCGACGCGTATTGTCGCCCACTCGTCGGTCTAATAACTGTGGAGGCTCAAA
>DATKRK010000167.1:0-4153 GCA_035532215.1 Pirellulales bacterium
TTCCCAAAGCCCCGCAGGTAGCATGATCCTCGCCATGGCAGACTCCTTTCGTTCTTGGTTTCCATTGTCCAACCAAGAGAATCCCGGCGCAAATATCGTGCCACACTGTAACGAATATGCGTTTTGTTACGGCCTCTTAGCTCCGCTAAGGGAAGATGTCTGCATTTTTTTGCGCTGCCTGGCGACCGCCTCGGAGCTGCCTTGGTTGGCTCACTCACTTATGCCCGCGGCGTGCCCGGAGCTGCCTCCCGGCGCCGCGGCATCCTGCCGCGTCGCCACAGTTGGGCGACTGACTGGCCGGCAGGATGCCGACCGTCTTCGGTATGGGGGGCGAGCCGATCTAATGTCGCTGGCGGAGGGCAGGGAGGCGTTACCAGCGCTCGCTGTCAAAGAGCGGGAGCAAGGCTTCACTCCACGCATTGGCGTCGGCCTCGCGGGGCTCGTCGACCGCAAGGGCGCGATAGCCGGCGGCCATCTTATGATGGCGCCGGAAACGTTCGGTGAGAGCGTCCAGCCAGTTGGCAATGCGGGAGCGGCGGGCGCGCGAGGGTTCCTTACGCTGTTTCATGTACCAGCACGTGCCAGAGGCGGTCGGCATTTTCAACATGATAATTCGAGCGCTACGCTCAGTCGTGCTCCATCACCATACCGTTCTTAACCAGGCTCAGGTTCTTCACGTTGACGCGGTCGGGGAAGCCGGGCGTATCCCAGTCGATCCGCGCGAGGATGGCCTCGTCCAGAGCTTCGATGGCGATGACGTGGCCGCGGGCCGAGGCCATGCCGCCGATATGGCAACCGATGCTTTGCAGGAAGCGCTTCGCGTAGGCGATCCGGTCGCCGACGCGGATGGGCGAAGTGCGGGTGGCCCAGCTCATCCGCGTACCCGCTGTTCGGACGTCGGCGCGACTGCTTCGGCATTCAGGTCGACGAGCAGTTGCTCGGCTGCCGTCGCGCCTTCGCGTTTAATGATGTCGACAAGCGGGAGGGTGCCGAGGACGGTCTCGCCTTTGATGGCAAGCCAGCGGCCGAGAAGGTCCTGCTGGATGAAGCACAGGTCGCCGACGTAAAACGCCTGGGCGACCGGCCAGCCGCCCTGCTTGAGCTTGCCAATGAGTTCGCCGTGGGTGCGGCACTCGTGGAAGGATTGCGTGTCGAACGGCGGGTCGGCGGCCTGCCGGATCTGCGGGTACGCCTTGCCCAGTTGCAGCCAGCGCATCACCCAGCGGCGCTTCTGCGTGCCGATGGGGCCGGCTTCGCGTGGGTTCAGGTACGGCGTTTCGATGGCGAAGTAGCCATCGCCCTGGCGCTTGAAGAGCCGCAAGCGGTCGGCGCCTTCGGCGAACCCGAAATCCCAGCGCTCGCCGAGATAGGTCATTGGGCCGGTGGCCGGCGGCAGCACGTCGAGGAAGTAGTCGTAGTCTTCCTCACCTACAGCGTGCTTCCGGCCGTCTCTCAGGAGGTCGTGGAGCGTCGCCATACCGCCTCTAGAAGTGGATGCCTTCGTCCTGCATCTGCCCGGCGTCGATGCCCTTCTGATCAAGCAGCATGGCGACGACCTTGCCATAGGTGCGGCGGCCGAGTTCGCGGTCCTGGGCCTGAGTGTTGTAACCGATCGGCCGCGCCCACGCCTGCTCGTCGCGGTTCCAGCGGAAGCCGGCGTCTTTCATGGTGTCGATGACCTCTTGCGACGGCTTCTCCTTGAAGCGGATCAGCGCCTCGTAGGGTTCCTTGCGAGTGAGAAACTCGACGCCGGCGGCGTTGTTGCCGGCCCAACTTCGCGGGTTCGGCTCGGAAACGTGCTCGCTCGGGTCTTCGCCCGGCTCGCGCGCTGCGGCCGGCTCCTGCGATGCGAGTTCCTGTTCCTGGGCCTCTGTACGTTTTTTTGCCATTGCTGCCTCTCTTGTTGCGGTTGCTGCGGTGAGCGTCATGCCGCCGCGGGAGGCAATCGGTAGCGCGGTTCTAATTGCTTGTCAACGCTCAAGAATGTGCCAATTCGGGACGGCGCCGCCTCGCCATTGCACAGTGCGCGCATTCGATCGCGGCGTCGGCATCACTTACCAATCCGGCCCGAGAACCTGGCCATCGGAAGGGTTCAGTGCAGCACTCCAGGTTATCTGGCTAAGGCCGGACGAAATCATGCGGACACTCCCGTCGGCCATTGCGACATTCATGGCGGTGGGATGATAGCTCTGGCAAAGGTTTGGGTCCGCCTGCGCGGCCGTGACGCCAAACTGCGGCAATGGAAACAGCCCGTTGAAATTCGGCTGGCCCGGCAATTCATCGGGATTAGGCCAGTAGGGCCCCAGCGTGTTCAAGTAGGCCGGGTAGGGCCACGACATGTAATTCTCCGGCGTTCCCGACTGGGGATTGATCGCTGGATAGCTGGGAAAGCAACCTGATGTTTCCATTAAGCCGGCGGTAGTGGAGGCGCCGTCCGGGATTTTTCCCAGCGTGATGGGCGATGGCTGCCGCTTGACGTTGAATGTGCCGCCGGCGCCGAACAGCACTAGGTTCAGTGCATAATTCGAGGTGGCGGTCTTTCCGTCGAGAACGGCAATTCCATCGCTCGTAGTCGGGTCGGAGGGACAGACATGGATGGGGGGAAGCGAGAAGTATTGTGCTCCCACATAGCCAGGGTCGGGGCGATCCCGCGTGAACGCAGTGAAGACATCGGGTCGTTCGTAGAGGGGCAAAAGGGCGTAGAAGGCGCTGCCTTCGGCGGCATTGCCGGTTTGCTGGTTGACGACTTGGTAGAAATTGGCGGGGGGCAGTTGGCCATTGTGCAGATCGGTGAAATGGTGAACGGACAGCATAAGCTGTTTCATGTTATTTGAGCATTGCAAACGCCGGCCGGACTCTCGCGCGGCTTGTACGGCCGGCAGCAACAGGGCGACCAAAATGCCCATGATCGCGATGACCACCAGCAGTTCCACCAAAGTGAATCCCGTCCGCGATAACCTTCCATTCAGACGCATGACACCCACCTTCCGTCTCGCGGTGCGTCGGTTCACGACCTGCCTGCGGAATGAGTGCGACAATCGCTGCTGCGCGCGGCCCGACTTCCTCGCTGTCGCCTGGCGACAGAGAAAAGACGTTTGGCGTCGGCCGACCTCTCAAAAGCCAACGTAACGAGGAGGCGTTCGGTTAGGGCGGATTCGGCCGCGACAAGATAGCAGCATACGGGGGCGCCTTTTCCGAGAAAGAGCCGTCAACCTTGTGCGACTCCAAGGCAGGTCTTCTGGCTTCCGGATCGGTCTACTGGCTGCGCCTTCCCGTGTCGTGCGGCGGAACATTCGTTCCGCCGCGGCGATCACAGTGGCCTTTTGCAGCGTTCGTCCCCGGTTACAGCGGCGGGACCGCAACGGGTTTGCACCGTTTTCCCTATTCTTCTCGCAGCGCGACGAGCACACGAGACACCTTGAGTCAAGACCCGATTTTACCCCAGCGATCGCCCGCCGTCAACGACCGGCAGTTGAGTATCGGCACCGCGTGACGTAGAACCGTGGTTGCTCGACCACCGCTCTTACGCCGTCTTCTCGAAAACCATGCACACGTCATGCAGGCCAGGTATGAAGGCTGACCGGTAGACCTTGGTGCTGCTGCTCGCCCCGTGGCTGAATCGGATGATGTCGGTGCCGTGCTGCTTCAGGCTGCACTCGAGCGCCAAGTGTTTGGTGTAGTAGGTGAGGGGGACGAACCCGGCCTGGCGGTCGGAATAGTCTCCCATGAGGACGGCCAGCTTTCCGCCTGAGTTCAGCGCGCCGGCACAGTTGGCGATGAGCAGCTTGTAGCGGTCAAGAAAGGCGGCCAGCGTCGGGCATCGCGATAGGTCGCGCGGATCCTCCGCGTAAATTTTCTGGCGCCAGTAGGGCGGATGCAGCCAGCAGAAATCAAACGCGGCGCGGGGAAACTGCGACGGGTCGCAGGCATCAGCGCCGTCGTGGATGTCACTCGACCAGCAATAGATGCCGAGTTCCTCGCACACGTCGCGGCAGGTGCCCGAGCCGCTCATCGGGTCTTCTGTGGCGCAGTCCGTTATGTGGCCTTAACCTCTTCCACAGCCTTCCGTCCGCATTTTGAGCCCTTCTTGCGCCACATAATACCGACGCGTATTGTCGCCCACTCGTCGGTCTAATAACTGTGGAGGCTCAAA
>DATKRK010000168.1:0-41461 GCA_035532215.1 Pirellulales bacterium
GGCCGCAACGCGGCCCGCGAGACGCCGATCGTGGGGAGGGTCGTGTGTGCCCCGCGAATTCCCAGGCGTAAACGCCTGGGCTAGATAAAAGTTTTCCGGGTTGAGTCATTGAACGAAAGCTGCCCCGTCGTGGCCGAACAAAAACAGGACAAACGATCTCTTTACAGAACCACGATTTTGCGCAGTCCAGGCTGCGCCCCACCCTACCCCCGATCGCATCGCGCGTCCGCCTTCACGCGGCTTTCCGGACTGCGCGAAACGCATTATGATGGGTGCCGTGACTCCTGACAAACGCGAAACACGCATGAAGATCATCCTGGCCAGCCCGCGAGGCTTCTGCGCGGGCGTCAATATGGCGATCGAAAGCCTGGAGTTGTCCATCCGGCTGTACGGCACGCCGATCTACGTCTACCACGAGATCGTGCACAATAAATACGTCGTCGACACGTTTCGCGCCAAGGGAGTCGTGTTCATCGACGAACTGAACGAGGCGCCCGAGGGCTCGCACCTGTTGTACTCGGCCCACGGCGTTTCGCCGGAAGTGCGTCGCATCGCGCGCGAGCGCCGCTTGCACACGATCGACGCCACCTGCCCGCTGGTGACGAAGGTGCACTTGGAGGCGGTGCGCTACGCGAAGGAAGGCTATACGATCGTGCTGATCGGTCACGAAGGGCACGACGAGGTGATCGGCACGATGGGCGAGGCGCCGCAGGCGATCGTGCTGGTGGAAAGCCCCGAGGACGTCGATCGCCTGGAGCTGCCGACATCGACAAAGCTGGCGTATCTGACGCAAACGACGCTTTCGGTGGACGACGCCAATCGGATCATCACTCGCCTGCGCGAACGTTTTCCGCAGATCGTCAATCCGCCCAAAGAAGACATTTGTTATGCGACCCAGAACCGCCAGGAGGCGGTCAAAGTGCTGTCGCAAGAGGCCGATCTGGTGTTGGTGCTGGGCAGCCAGAACAGCTCGAACAGCCAGCGGCTGGCCGAGCTTTCGCAAGAGAACGGCGTGCCGGCCTACCTGATCGACGGCGCCGCCGATATCGACCTCGACTGGTTCAAGGGCGACGAAACGGTGCTGGTCACGGCCGGCGCCAGCGCCCCGGAGTTGGTGGTCGAGGATTGCCTCGAATTCTTGCGCAAGCAGTTCGGCGCCACGGTCGAAGCCCGCATGGTTCGCGAGGAAGAAGTCTATTTTCCCCTGCCGCGCGAGCTGCGCTCGCTAGCGGGCGCAGCGGCGGCCGAGCGGGCGTAGCCACGCGGTTCTCGGCTACCGAATTGCTATCACGCTAGGGTGGCTGGCGGCAGAGCGAAGCGATGCCCCAGCGATCCTGGGGCATCGCCAAGGCTCAGCCGCCAGCCACCCGTCTTGTTCACGCCAGCGGCGGAATGCGGCGGAGCTTGTCGGGATTGCGGATGCTCCAATCAAACTTGTTCCGCAAAACTATTGCGGACGATTGGCGCCGGACCTTATAATCGCAATCCATCAAGAAAGTTCGATGAATGGTCGGCGCCGCGTTGAGCGCAGCAACGGGGGGGGCCGGTCAAACGGGATTTAATTTATTTGACAACGACTCCTTCGGCGGTTTAAGGTCAAGACAATCCGCCTGCCGGACCGTCGTCGCCGCCTGCCGAAACGACGTTCCGCAAGAACCTTCCAAAAAATCCGGCCCCCGCCTTCACGCCGACAAAAAGAGGACCAAGCTGCCATGAAGCGATTCATCGCGGCCACATGGGCGATTGCCGCTCTGCTAGCAACCGCCGAAGTTTTCGCCCAGCCCCCGGCCTTGAATTACACGCTTCCCGCTGCCGTAGGGCCGGGCCAGGCGACCGACATCACTTTGTTTGGCGGCAACTTGGCCGAAGCCTCGGCCGTGTGGACCGATATCCCCGGCGCCCAGGCCGTGCTCACGCCAGGCATCGAGGGCAACGGCACGAAGGCCGACAACGTTTCGTTCCGCTTCACGTTGCCCGCCGAGACGCCCCTCGGCGTTTACGGTCTGCGTGCCGTGACTTCGAAGGGCGTTTCCAGCGCCCGGCTGTTGATGGTCGATGACCTGCCGAGCGTGAACGACAACGGCGCCAACAAGCAAGTTCCCGCGGCCCAGGCGCTCGTGCTTCCGGTGGCGGTCGACGGGGCCTGCGAGCCGGAGAGTTTCGACTATTACAAGCTGACCGTGGCCGCCGGCCAGCGGATCAGCGTGGAAGTGATGGCCCGGCGATTAGGCTCGGCGCTCGATTCGGTGGTTCGGCTGCTCGATGGCGGCGGACGAGAGCTGGCCTACAGCGACGACGAACCGGGCATCGGCTCGGATAGCCGCTTTGCATTTCAGTTTGCCGCGGCGGGCGACTACTTCTTGGAGATTCGCGATATCCGCTATCAGGGCGGGGCGAATCATCGCTATCGCCTGCGGATCGGCGACTTTCCGTTGGTCAGCGCCGCGTTTCCGTTGGCGGCGCCCAAGGGCGCCACGGTGAAGTTAGTCGTTGCGGGTCCGGACGCCCAGCGGGCTCCGGCGATCAGCGTCGCGGCGCCGGCCGCGACGCCGGGCGACCGCTTCAGCGTCTCTGCCAAGTTCCCCAACGGCCAAGGTTCGGCGCCGCTGATGGTGATGGTCTCTGCGGCCGCGGAACAAGTCGAGATCGAGCCGAACGACGCCCCCGAGGCGGCCACGGCGGTCGCGCTGCCCTACTCGGTCAACGGCCGCTTCGACCTCGCCAAAGACCGCGATTTCTACGAATTTCAGGCCAAGAAAGGGCAACGGTTCGTGTTCTCCGGCCGCGCGCGGAGCGTTGGTTCGCCCAGCGATCTGTTCATGCGGCTGTATAACGCCGCTGGCGGCGTGCTGGCCGAAGCGGACGACGCCGGTCCGGAAGAAGGCGCGATCAATTACACGTTCCCCGAAGACGGCGTCTATCGGCTGATGGTCGAGGACTTGCTGCACCGCGGCGGTCCGGAATTCGTCTATCGGGTCGAAATCGCCGCGTATCAGCCGGGCTTTTCGCTGGCCATCGACGCCGACAAGCTCGACGCGCCGCGCGGCGGCGTGTTCGTGGCGAAAGTCACCAGCGCCCGCCGCGATTACAACGGGCCGATTACCTTGTCGATCGCCGGCGCCGGAGATGGCTTCGCACTGGCCAACAACGTGATTCCCGAAGGCAAGAATGAAACCACGATGAGCGTGACCGTGCCTTCCTCGCTGGAGCCCGGCAAGCCCTATACGATTTCGATCGTCGGGCAGGCGAAGATCGGCGAGACCGATTTCCGTTCGACCGCCAGCACGCAGGTTGCCTTGCGAAAACTTTTCAATGGGTTGGCCTACCCGCCCGAGTCGCTCGACGGTTCGCTGGCCTTGGGCGTGGGGCCGGTGTTCGCCGATTTCTTCCAGTTGGCCGTCGAGCCGGCGCCGGCGCTGTATCCGCAGGTAGCGGGCGCGTCGTCGGTGACCGTCAAAACGACCAAGTCGAACGGCTTCGACGATCAGATCACGCTGGCCGTCGATGGCCTGCCCGCCGGTGTGACGGCCACGGTCGCTCCGATTCCCAAGGGGCAGGCCCAGGTCGCCATCGCCCTGGCTGGCCCCGGTTCGCTGGCCGAAGGGGACTATACGTTCCGCATCGTCGGTTCGGCCACGTTTCAGAACCAACCTAAGCAGGTCGTGCTTGGCAATGCGGTGCTACGGGTGGTCAAGCCGCTGGAAGTGACCGCGGCGCCGGCCGGCCCGGTCAATCGCGGCGCAGCGGCGAAGCTGAAGCTGTCGGTCGCGCGGGCGCCCGGCATCGGCGGGCCGGTCACGATTCGCCTGAAGAACCTGCCGGTGGGCGTGACGGCGCCGGCCGAGATCACGATTCCCGACGGACAGAACGAAGTGCAGGTCGACCTGACGGCCGCGGTCGACGCCCGCTTGGGCGAAGCCGCCATTACGGCGGTAGCGGCCGCCAAAGTGAAAGAGAAGACGGTGACCATCGAGAGCGTCCCCGCGACGCTGCAAGTGGCCACGCCGTAGTAGGTCAGGCTTTCCAGCCTGACGATCTAGTAGGTCAGGCTTTCCAGCCTGAACTACGTCACGGCGGGGTGGCTGGCGGCAGAGCGAAGCGATGCCCCAGCAACCTGGCGGCTTCGCCTGGACTGCGCAAAATGAGCGATTTTCAAAACGAAGACGAGCTGAGATTTACGTCGAATCGGTTCCGCTCCGCTGCCGCCCGGGGGCAAGCCGTTGTCATTCTTCACAAGTTAGATGTCAACAAGATGGGTGACAGCAGTACGAACATTACGAAAACGACAGGGCGTGGATGCGGCGTTTTTTACTTAGCCCAGGCATTTATGCCTGGGATCCGCGAGCCGTTTACCCCCGGCGCCAATCGGGAAAAAACGGACGTGCCTTGAACGAATTCCCAGGCATAAATGCCTGGGCTACGCAAAAGCATTTGCAAAGCGATTTCTTGCTCAGGAAATAAGAACATGGCCATCGTCAGTTCGCGTCCGCCGGTCGATGCCGTTCCGCGGCCTTTCACGGCGGCCGACTTGGCCGAAATGCCACGAGAGCTGCCTTCCGGGCCGGTACACTACGAACTCGATAACGGGAGACTCGTCGCCATGTCGGCGCCGGGACGCAGGCACGGCTTTGTCGAACACAGAATTGCGAAAGCATTGGGGGATGCCCTCGAAGCAGGAAAGTTGGGCGAGAACTATACGGGCGAAACGGGCATCGTACTCTGGCGAAACCCCGATCGCGTGGTCGGCGCCGACGTGGTTTTCATCAGCCGGGCCTCGCTGCCCGCGCAAGAATCGCGAGAAGGCTATTTGGAAACGATGCCCGACCTGGTTGTTGAAGTCGTCAGCAAAAACGACACGGGGCCTTATGTCGGGCGGAAAGTGGACGACTATTTGCGCGCAGGCGTGCGAGTGGTTTGGGTGGCCGATCCCGACGCGCGAACGCTGGCCGAGCACCGTCGCGATGCGAAACCCCGGCTTTTCGGCCAAGACGAAACGGTCGAGCTGCCCGAGATGCTTCCAGGCTTGAAGTTGTCCTTGAAAGAAGTTTTTGATTTTTAGATCCGCTACATTAACGACGCGCGAGCAAGCTCAAAAAACTAAGGGAGGAGCAATGCACCTGTTCAACGACTGGCGACGTGTACGGCGGGATCGTTTGGCGCAGCGCATCGCGGTTTGCGGTTTAGCCTCGATGGTCGCCTGCGGCGCGTGGTCGCGTCTGCGAGCCGAAGACGTCGCGGCCGACGGGCAGAAGCTCGAACCGATCGTGGTTGGAACGCCCGAGCGGATCGAAGTCTTTCCGCCCAATTTCAAGCTCGGTTCGAGCCGCGCCGAGATGCACCTTGCGGTGACCGGCTACTACGCCGGCGGCGGCGTACAGGATTTGACCCGGGCCGCCGAATTCGTCTCGACGAACGAACAGGTCGTGAAGATTGCTGGCCGTCTCGCCCAGCCGGCCGCCAACGGCCAGGCCGAAATTGCGGTCCGCGTGGCAGGTCAAGAAGTCAAAGTTCCGGTTGAAGTCGCAGGGCAGGAGACCGTCGAGCGCGTGAGCTTCAACTACGGCACGCTCGCGGCGCTTTCGAAGCAAGGTTGCAATCAAGGCGCCTGCCACGGCTCGCCCAGCGGCAAGGGCGGCTTCCGCCTTTCGCTGCGGGCCTACGATCCGGCCGTCGATACGCTGACCTTGGTCCGCGAAGCCTACAACCGCCGCACGAACGTCTACCAGCCCGACGCCAGCCTGCTGTTGCAAAAGCCGCTGATGGAAGTGGCCCACGGCGGCGGCCGCCGGATTCGCAAGAGCGACCCGAGCTACGCGATCCTGCACGACTGGATCGCCCAAGGCTGCCAGACCGACCCGGCCGATGCGCCGACGTGCGTCAAGGTCGAGATCTATCCGCGGCAGCGCATTCTGCACCGTCCGGCCCACACGCAGCAGATGGTGGTGCTGGCGCATTTCTCCGACGGCACGGTGCGCGACGTGACTTCGCTGGCCTCGTTCTCCAGCTCCGATGAAGCCGTGGCGACCGTCGACGGAACCGGCCTGGTCGTCGGGCAGGACCGCGGCGAGGCGGCCATTCTGGTCCGCTACCTGGAGAAGATCGAAACGGCCTACATGATGTTCCTCAAGGAAGTGCCCGGCTTCCAGTGGAACAATCCGCCCGAGCAGAACTACGTCGACAAGTTCGTGTTCGAGAAACTGCGGCAGTTGCAGCTTTTGCCTTCCGATCCGTGCAGCGACGAGGAGTTCATCCGCCGCGTGCATCTCGACGTGATCGGCGAATTGCCGACCGTGAGCGAAGTGCATGCGTTCCTGGCCGATCAGGACGCCCAGAAGCGGGCCAAGCTGATCGACGCCCTGCTGGAACGGCCCGAATACGCCGATTTCTGGGCGCTCAAGTGGAGCGACCTGCTGCGGCTGCGCAACAACAAGGTCACGGCCTCGGGCGTGCCCAAGTTCTATCGTTGGATCGTACACGCCCTGCGCACGAACATGCCTTACGACCAGTTCGCCCGCGAACTGCTGACCGCCGGCGGCAGCACGTTCAAGAACCCGCCGGCCAACTTCTTCCGCACGGCGACCGACACGAACGACTGCACCGAAACGACCTCGCAGTTGTTCCTCGGCATTCGCATTCAGTGCGCCAAGTGCCACAACCATCCGTTCGAGCGCTGGACGCAAGACAACTACTACGGCATCGGCGCCTTCTTCAATCGCGTGCAGCGCAAGCCCAGCGCCGAGCCGGACGAACTGGTCGTCTGGGTGGCGCGGGCCGGCGAAGTGACCCAGCCGCGGACCGGCAAGCAGATGAAGCCCTGGCTGCCGCTGACGGGCGACGCCGAGCTGCCGGGCGAGGACGACCGCCGCAAGGCGTTCGCCGATTGGCTGGTGAAGCCCGACAATCCGTTCTTCGCCAAGGTCGAAGTGAACCGGCTCTGGGGCCACCTGATGGGCCGCGGCATCGTCGAACCGGTCGACGACTTCCGCGATTCGAACCCGCCGTCGAGCGCTGCGCTGTTGGACGCGCTGGCCCAGGACTTCGTGGCTCACGGCTTCGACCGCAAGCACATTCTGAGGACGATCCTCAACAGCCGCACTTATCAGCACAGCTCGCGGAAGAACGAGTTCAACAAGAGCGACGTGAAGTATTTCTCGCACTCGCGCACGCGGCTGCTCTCGGCCGAGCAATTGCTCGACGCGATCTGCCAGGTCACGAGCGTGGCCGAGAAATACGCCGGCTTGCCGGCCGGCACGCGGGCCACGCAGTTGCCCAGCCCCGACGTCGACAATTACTTCCTCAAGGTCTTCGGCCAGCCGGCCCGCGAAACCGCTTGCCAGTGCGAGCGCTCCAGCGAGTCGAACTTGTCGCAAGCTTTGCAGATGATCAACGGCCCGCTGGTCCACGGCAAGGTGCGCGACGAGAACAATCGACTGCGCGTGCTGCTCAAGGCCGGCAAGAGCAACCAGGAGATCATCACCGAGTTGTACCTGGCCGCCTTCGCCCGGGCGCCCAGCGAACCCGAAATGACCGCCGCCGTGAACCACATCACGGCCAGCGGCGATCAGGTCAAAGGGCTGGAAGATGTTTGCTGGGCCTTGCTGAACGCCAACGAGTTTTTGTTCCAACACTAAACTTTGGACTTTCGCTTTAATCCGCGGCGGCCCGGCGAGCCGGAGGCGTCAGCCTCCGGCTGGTCGGACGTTGCGGCGCCGCACGAAGACCCGGAGGCTGACGCCTCCGGCTTGCCAAATGAAAGCCTCCGGCTCGCCAATTGAAAACCTCCGGCTCGCCGAACGAAAGCGAGTCCCGCCAACTCCTGCCACGGTAACCACGTCATGCGCACGCTGTTGAATCGAGTTGTAATGTTCGCCTGTTTGCTCTCTACGGGCCTTTGCCAGTCGGCCGCCTCCGCGCAGGAGCAAGCTGCGGCGGCCCCGGCGCCAGTGAGCTTCATCAAGGAAGTCGCGCCGATCTTGCTCAAGAACTGCCAGGCGTGCCACGGGCAAACCGACGCCAAGGGCGGCTATCAACTCGTCAACTTCACGGCTTTCATGAAGCCGGGCGATTCGGCCGCGGCGCCCGCGACGCCGATGAAGCTCGACGACAGCGAAGTCTTTCGGCTGATCGGCTCGCAAGACAAAGACGAGCGGATGCCGAAAGACGCCGACCCGCTGCCGGCCGAGCAGGTCGCACTGGTCAAACGCTGGATCGAAGAGGGCGCCAAGTTCGACGGCCCCGACGCCAACGCGGCGCTCGCCTCGCTCGTGCCCAAGGCGCCCCATCCGGCGGCGCCCGAGGCTTACCGCGTGTCGACGCCACTCACCGCCTTGGCCTTCCGGCCCGATGGCCAAGAGCTGGCTGTCGGCGGCTATTATGAAATCACGATCTGGAACCCGGCCAACGGCGCCCTCGTCCGCCGCATCGGCAACGTCGACCAGCGGACCTACGGCTTGGCCTACAACAAGGAAGGCACGCTGCTGGCCGCCGCCAGCGGCACGCCCGGCGTCTCGGGCGAAGTGAAACTCTTCGATCCGAACACGGGCGCCGTGGTCAAGGATCTGGGCACGATGTCGGACGTCGCGTTCGACGTGGCCTTCAATCCGGCCGGCAACAAGCTGGCCGCCTGCTCGGCCGATCGTTCGATCCGCATCTACGACGTGGCCAGCGGCGCGCAGGACAAACTGATCGAAGATCACGCCGACTGGGTGCTGGGCATCGCCTGGAACCACGACGGCACGCGGCTCGCGTCGGCCAGCCGCGACAAGACCTCGAAAGTCTTCGACGCCGTCAGCGGCGATTCGCTGGCCACCTTCCCCGGCCACGGCGACACGGTGTATAGCGTCTCGTTCAGCGCCGACGGCGCGCTGATCTACAGCGCCGGCGCCAACCGGCAGATCCACCTCTGGAAGCCGGCCGACGGCTCCAAGGCGGCCGACATCGGCGGCTTCGGCGGCGACGTGTTCAAGGTGCTCGTCCGCGGCGACATGGTCTATAGCTGCTCGGCCGACAAGACGGCCCGGCAGCACAAAGTGGCCGACCGAGCCCAGGTCCGCGCCTTCTCCGGCCACACCGACTGGGTCTATTGCCTGGCGGTGAACGAGGCGACCAAGCGTCTGGCGACCGGCAGCTTCGACGGCGAGGTGCGCGTCTGGAACCTCGACGACGGCGCCGCGGT
The DNA here is from genome assembly GCA_035532215.1 of Pirellulales bacterium. Classification (GTDB taxonomy): domain Bacteria; phylum Planctomycetota; class Planctomycetia; order Pirellulales; family JAICIG01; genus JAICIG01. Next base: position 9,176 of record DATKRK010000168.1, read on the forward strand.
CGCCACGTTCAAGGCCGCCCCCGGCTTGCAGCCGGCGGCTGCAGCGGCGGCGGCGAAGTAAAGGGTGTACAAATACGGTCTCTCCTGGAGCGCGCGATTTCGGGGGCGTTTATCGAAAGCTACTTATAGCTGCGGTCGTCAACGGCCATTCAACCGAATTTGGGCTAAACCGAAAATCGGTTTAGCCTTAATGGGATGACCGATTCGGTTCACACGGCGAAGTATCAGCGGTTCCGCGAACTCCTTATCGATGCGCGCAAGGCGAAGGGCCTCTCTCAAGATGCACTAGCCGAAAAGCTCGGATGCGTGCAGACCGTGGTCAGCAAATACGAGCGTGGCGAGCGGCGCCTCGACGTCATCGAGTTCTTGGACGTGGCGGCGGCGCTGGGCATAGATCCCCACAAGGTCATACGCCAGTTGCAGGCCGCGGATGCAAGCTGATCCGGCGACCACCGCGGAACGTGTTGCCGCGCTCTCGCCTGGGCAACTCGCCCTTTTGAACGCCATCCTCGATACTTTCCACCGGCCGATTGTCGCTCAGCGATTGACTGAATCGGATGTTGTCGGCGCGGTGTTTCTGGCAGCGTTCGGCGACGTCCTCAAACTTCATCACACGATGTCGGACGACTATCTCGATAAGCATCGCTTCGAGGCAGCGATGGAGCGCGTCTTGAAGGCGCTTGGCAAGGATGCAAGTCGCCCTGCACGCAACTATCCGGGGCATGATATCACCGTGGACGGCGTACCATGTTCGCTCAAGACGCAAGGCGACCGCGGCATCAAATCCGACGTTCTTTACATCTCGAAGTTCATGGAATTGGGCAAGGGCAAGTGGGCGGCAGAGACCGACTTGCCCGCCTTGCGCGATCGGTTTCTCAAGCACATGGATGCTTATGAGCGGATATTCCAGCTTCGGTACTTCAAGTTAGGCGGGGTTGATTCGGGTTCCGCAGAACACTTCTATGAGCTTGTCGAGATTCCAAAGTCTTTATTGCAGGAGGCGAAGTCGGGAATTTGCAAGATGATGCACGAGAGCAAGCAGACGCCGAAACCCGGCTATTGCACCGTGAAGGATCGACGAGGCCGGGTGAAGTTCCGGCTCTATTTCGATGGCGGAACCGAACGCAAGTTGCAAATCAAGGATTTGCGAAAAGATTTGTGCACGGTCCACGCGACGTGGAAGTTTTAATCCCCCCATTTCAAGCGGCGTCTCGCGATTTCCACGTAAGCCGGGTTTAGTTCGATCCCGACAAATCTCCGCTCGAACAACTGGCAAACCTCCCCGACCGTCCCCGAGCCGAAAAACGGGTCGAGCACAAGCGATCCTTTTTGCGAACCTGCCGTTAGGCATCGGGTTACGAGTTCGCGGGGAAACGTTGCGAAGTGAGCTTCCTTGAACGGTTCCGTGTTGATTGTCCACACTGAGCGGCAATTCCGCTTGCTGCCATTTACCGCTGGCTCGCGAATGGCCTCGTGGTCATAAAAATACCGCTCGGATTTCGTCAGCAGGAACACGTATTCGTGGATCCGAGAGGGACGATCCTTGACCGATTCCGGCAAGCCGTTGCTCTTGTTCCAGACGATATCCGATCGTAAATACCAGCCATCGGCCTGAAGCGCAAAGGCAAGGCGCCACGGCACGCCGATCAGATCCTTGGGCTTCAGGCCGGCGGGAGTTGGCGCGCGATAATCCATCCCCCGCGCGGGATTCTTCTTATCCGAGTCTCGCCACGTGCGACCTCCGCTCGTGTAACTGTCTCCAATGTTGAGCCAGAGCGTCCCGTCATCGGCAAGCACCCTGCGCACCTCGGCGAAAACTGCGACCAAGTCTCGGATATAGGCATCGAGGCTCATTTCGGCGCCGATCTGCCCGCTGATGCCGTAATCTCGAAGCCCCCAGTAGGGCGGGCTCGTGATGCAGCATTGAAAACTGCTCGCCTCCAATTTTGCGAGTTCAAGCCGGGCATCGCCGGTAATAATTGCTCCGCATCGTTCCGCCGTTGACGACGATCTTGCGAGGTCGATCGGTTCGTCGGGAAAGAGACTCAAGGTCATCTGCGAGCATCCGTTCCAGGCCGTGCGTGCCAACCGATTTTCGGTTAAAGATATCATTCTGCCGCGTCTCAGTCAATGGCGCCGCGGAAACCTCGGCCGTGTTGCCCCAGCTCGATGACGGCGCTAGCCCGTTGCGCCATTGGATTCTATGATGGCTCCTGCAAAACGCTTTGCGCACTCCAAGTTCTTCCCCGCCATGCTCGACGTCGCCATTCTCTATAACGAAACGACGCTGCCGGCGGACCATCCCGACTACGCGTCGGAGGCGGGCGTGCTGGAAGCGGTGGAGGCGGTGGAGGCGGCGCTGGCCAAAACAGGCCATCGCTCGCGGCGATTGCCCGTCGGCGCTTCGCCCGCCAGCCTGGCGGCGGCCTTCGAAGCCGAGCGGGCCGACGTGGTCGTCAATCTTTGCGAAGGGCTGCAAGGGACCGGCGCCGGCGAATCGCAGGTGGCGGGCTTGCTGGAACTGTGCGGCGCGGCACATACGGGCGCCGGCTCGGAATGCCTGTCGCTGGTCCGCGACAAGGCCCGCACCAAATGGCTGTTGCTCGGCGCCGGGCTGCCGACCGCAGCCTTCCTGCGGCTCTCTCCCGGCGAAGCGTTGCCGGCGAGCGCGTCGGCTTTGCTCGACCAAGGCCCGCTGATCGTCAAGCCGGCCTGCGAAGACGCCAGCTTGGGCATCGGGCCGGCAAGCGTGGTCAGCGACCTGGCCTCGCTTGAGCGGCAGGTTGAAGAAGTCGGGCGGCGCTACGGCGACGCGCTGGTCGAGCAATTCATCGCGGGCCGGGAGTTCAACGTCGGCCTGATCGCTTTGCCCGAGCCGCAGGCGTTGCCGCTGGCCGAGATCGATTTCCGTCATCGCGCCGGCGGCTGGAATCTGGTGACCTACGACGCCAAGTGGACGCCCGACAGCGCGGATTACGGCGGCACGCCGGTGACGTGCCCGGCCGACGCTTCGCCCGAACTGGCGGCGGAACTGGTGTGCGTTTCGCTGGCGGCTTTTCGCCTGACTGGCTGCCGCGATTACTCCCGCGTCGACTTTCGCGTCGACGAGCGCGGCCGGGCGTTCGTGCTCGAAGTGAACGCCAATCCCGACATCAGTCCCAGCGCCGGTCTGGCTCGGGCGATCGGCGTCAGCGGGCTCGCTTACGACGAGTTCATCCGGCGCCTGGTAGAAACGGCCTTCCGCCGCGGCGGCAGACTATAATTGCGGTTCCAAAAGTCAGCGCAGCGTTTCGTCCGCTTCCCATTCCTTCCGAATCCCCGTTTCAACCGAAGGCGGCCCTCATGAACTACCGCACGATCCTGTTCGCTTTCTTGCTGGCCGGCGTTTCCGCGGTCGAGGCGTTCGCGGCGCCGCCGGCGAGGCCGAACATCTTGTTCTGCTTCGCCGACGATTGGGGCCGCTATGCCAGCGTCTACGCCGACGTCGACGGCCGGCCTTCGCCGAACCAGGTCGTCAAGACGCCGAACATCGACCGCGTGGCCCGCAGCGGCGTGCTGTTCGAAAACGCCTTCGTCACCGCGCCGTCGTGTACGCCGTGCCGCAGTTCGCTGCTCTCCGGGCAGTATTTCTTCCGCACCGGTCGCGGCGCCATTTTGCAAGGCGCCCAGTGGGATGCAAGTATCCCAAGCTTTCCGCTGCTGCTCGAACGCTCGGGCTATCACATCGGCGAGACCTACAAAGTCTGGAGCCCCGGCGCGCCCAACGACGCCCCCTACGGTGCCGGCAAGTTCGGCTATGAAAAAGCGGGCCGGGCGTTCAACACGTTCTCTCAAAACGTCACCCGCCTGGTCGCCGAGGGGACGCCGTTGCAAGAGGCCAAGCAAAAGCTGTACGGCGAGGTTCGCGGCAACTTCGACTCTTTCCTCGCGGCGCGACCCAAGGAAGAGCCGTTTTGCTACTGGTTCGGGCCGACGAACGTGCATCGCCTGTGGGTCAAAGGCTCGGGCCAGGCGCTGTGGGATATCGATCCCGACTCGCTGGCCGGCAAGCTGCCCAAATTCCTGCCCGACGTGCCCGAGGTGCGGCAGGACTTCGCCGACTACCTGGGCGAGGTGCAGGCTTTCGATGCCGCGGTGGGCGTGCTGTTGGAGCAGCTTGAAGCGGCGGGCGAACTCGACAACACGCTGATCGTGATCAGCGGCGACCACGGGGCGCCCGGCTTTCCGCGGGGCAAGTGCAATCTTTACGATTTCGGCGTCGGCGTGGCGCTCGTGGCCAAGTGGCCCGGCGGCAAGCCGGGGCGCGTGGTCGACGACTTCGTGAACTTGATGGACCTGGCGCCGACGTTCGTCGAGGCCGGCGGCCTCGCTCCGCCCGACGTTATGACCGGCCGCAGTCTGCTCGATGTCTTGAAGTCCGACCGTTCGGGCCAGGTCGATCCCGAGCGCACCTGGGTCGTCGCCGGGCGCGAGCGGCATGTGGCGGCGGCCCGCGAAGACAACCTGCCCTATCCCCAGCGGGCGCTGCGCACGAAAGACTTTCTTTACATCCGCAACTTCAAGCCCGACCGCTGGCCGCTCGGCGCCCCGTACGAGGTGACCGATTCGGCGGCGCCCTCGATGTCCGTGCTGGAGAACAACACGTTCGCCGCGTTTCCCGACATGGACGCCAGCCCGACCAAGGCCTGGCTGGTGGCCCATCGTCACGATCCGCAAAGGAAACGACTTTACGACTACGCTTTCGCCAAGCGGCCGGGTGAAGAACTGTACGACTTGCGCCAAGATCCGGACGAGATCGCCAACGTGGCCGGCGATCCGGCCTATGCCGAGACGAAGCGGGAGTTGGCCGCACAGTTGCTGGGGACGCTGACCGATGCCGGCGACCCGCGCGTCACGGGCGATGGCCAGACGTTCGAGCGTCCGCCGTTCACCGATCCCCAGCCGCCGGCGGCTGGCCGCGGGAAAAAGGGGAAGTAGCCGGGATGCCGCGGCGCCGGGAAGATTCCTAAAGTCGCTTTTCGCTCCGCGAAAAGATGTTTTTTCGCAGAGCGAAAAACGACAAATGGGCGAGCTGCTGCCCGCCGAGCGACGATCGTTTGGAGAAGCTTGAATGAACGAGGCTGATTCCATTTCAATAGCCGGACAAGGGATCGATCTCGGCGGCCGCACGGCGATCGTCACGGGCGGGGCCAACGGCATCGGCCGGGCGACGGCCTTGCTGCTGGCCGGGCACGGCGCGCGGGTGTTCGTGGGCGACTATCGCCCGCTTGAAGAAAACGCCGCGGTGTTCGCCCGACTAGGCATCGTGCAAACCGCGTGCGACGTGCGAGCGGCGGCCGAGGTCGATCGCCTGGTCGAAGCGGCCGCCGCGGCCAGCGGCGGCATCGACATCCTGGTGAACAACGCGGGCATCGGCCTGGTCAAGCAGATTCCCGACGTGGCCGAGTCCGAATGGGACGCCTGCCTCGACACGAATCTCAAGGCGGCGTTTCTGTTCGCGCGGCGCGTGATCCCTGCGATGCGACGGCGCGGCGGCGGCTCGATCGTGAATATCTCCAGCAACGCGGGCTTGCTGCCGCGGGCCCACGATCCGGTTTATTCGACGAGCAAAGGCGCCTTGATCGCCTTCACCAAAAGCCTGGCCTTGTGCCACGCGGCCGACCGAATTCGCGTCAACGCGGTCTGCCCGGGGCCGGTCGGCGAGACGGGCATGATGAACGCCGACCTGGCCAAGGCCGCCGACCCGCAGGCCACGGCCCAACAATTCATCGACGCCAGCCCGCTGGCCCGGGCTTTCGGCCGGATGATTTCGCCCGCGGAAGTCGCCCAGGCGGTGCTGTACCTGGTCAGCGATTTCGCCGCGATGGTCACCGGCACGAGCATCGCCATCGACGGCGGCAAGAGCCTGGGCGTGCCGCCGCTCGCGAAGTGAAGAAGGCGCGAAGCAGGCAGGTGCTGCGAGGCGGGCATCAGGCGAACTGCAAATCGCCGCTGCGACCTCACGCTCCGCTCGCCGAACAAGCGACGCCGAGACGACCAGTCGGATTTCGCCGCCGTCATCGTTTTCTTCCCGGTTCCCCCGGCACGTTAAGCCCGCCGCTCTTCGCGGGCCAGGTCGTGGCTGGCATCCATGCGCGAATTATGCTGTAATGCCACAACATCGAGCGATTCGACCTACGCGCAGAGGGGTAAGGGGGGTAATCGATGGATCTTGGACTGCAAAAAGAACAGTTCAGCAATGCGTACCTCTGCGCTGTAGCCGCTGCGGCCGGTTTTCAATCGTACAAGCCGCTTCCCGATGTCGATAAAACGGATTGGGTGATCGCGGCGCCTGGGCCCAAGGGGACGGTGCGGTCTCCGAAGGTCGAAGTCCAGCTAAAATGCACTTCGCGCGACGTGCTTCGCGATGACCACCTCGCTTTCGCGGTCGACATCGACACCTACGAAAACCTCCGCGATCCCTCGCACATGGTTCCAAAGATCCTGAAGGTGGTCGTTGTGCCTGAAGACGTCGAAGACTGGTTGATGCACTCGGAAGAACGCCTTGCACTTCACCATTGCGGATATTGGGCGTCGCTACGCGGGCTGCCGGAGAGCGATAATACCGCCAGCGTGACGATCCCCATCCCCAGAAGGCAGCAATTCACCGTGGAGGAACTCGCCGGAATCCTCGATCGCATCGCGACGGGAGGCGCTCCGTGAAAGCTTCCATTTACGACGCCGCGACGCTTTCGGCGCTGAGGCCGCTTGAGGTTGTGGCATATCTCCGGGCAACTGGGTGGAATAAGAAATCCGAGAGTCATGGCAAATGGTCGCTCTGGTATCTGAAAGATGCGGATGGCAATGACTTTGAACTTGGGGTTCCGCTCTCTCCTGTCCTGCGCGATTTCGCCGCGCGAATGAGCGACGCTCTCCGCGTGCTAGAGACGGTTGAAGAACGATCGCAGCTCGAAATCCTTCGCGATTTGCTGGTGACGTCGGCCGATGTGATTCGCATTCGCTTCACCGACGGCGAGCTTGCCGACGGCAGCGTGCCGCTGGAAGACGGCTCGCAGTATTTTCAAAGCGCCAAGGAACTCATGCTTGCGGCAGCCTGCGCCGCCGTTATGCCGCGCGCCTATTATCCAAGTCGAAGGTCGGCCGAAGCCATGGACTACCTTCGCAACGTCAGGCTTGGCCAGACCGAATTCGGAAGCTTTGTGTTGACGATTCTTTCCCGCGTGCCGCCAAGTCTCACGGTCGGCGGGGGCAAGCCGCTGGAGAATGGGGAACCATTCGAACGGCGCGTAACGCAAGTTCTCTCAAAGTCATTGGAAGCCGTCCGCACCGCCGCCGAAGAGGCGGTTTCCACCGGCCGAGTCGAGAGCTTCGTCGAAGCCGCGGGCGAAGGCGTCAGCGCGAATCTTTGCGATGCGGTCGCCGGGCTCGGACAATCGCCGACAGGCAGTCGCAACCTACAGTTTTCGTTTAGTTGGTCGCGGAGCAGGCCTCTGCTGGCGCCTGCCAGCGTTCCGAACATGATTCTGCTGCCCGCCGATGCGTTTCCCGTAATCCACGAAGCCGCCCTGCATCTCAAGGAATCCCCATCCGTGGAAGACTTCGAGGCGAGAGGGCCGGTCATCAAGCTTGAAAAAGCCGAGAGAGCGTCCAAGGGAAGCATCACGATCCATTGCCCCGTCGAGGGGCAACTACGGAAAGTGACCGTCGAGTTGAGCGACCCCGACTATCGCCGAGCCGTCACGGCGCATTACAAGGGTCAAACCGTGCGTTGCTCTGGAGCGCTCATTCGCGAGGGCCGCACTCTCTGGCTTCGCGAGTCTCGCGGGTTCGCCATAGAATCGACCGACGATGCGGGTTTCCCGCGAGACGACAAAGCGCCGTAGGACGGGTATTGCCCGCCATGAACGGACGCCTCTAGCCGACCCGACCGCCGCGTCCCCTCTCCCTTTGGGAGAGGGTTAGGGTGAGGGCGCGTCTACCTCGCGATTTTCGCAGGCGGCTGGCTCTCCTCGCGTTCTCGCCCCAGCCGCGACCGCGCGCTCCGGCTCTTCGGGGCGAGTCTCCCGGCCCCGTCACTTTCTGCTCTACCGCCTCCGCCCCGACGGCCAGGTTGAGATCGGCCGCGCGCTCCACGACAGCCTGGACCTGAAGCATCATCTGCCCGACGACTACGGCTCCGACGCGCCAAACGACTGACCGGCGGTTCAAGGTCGATACGGCCCAGACGGCGCATCATTCGCTGTCCGAGTCCGACGAGCGCGCTTGTATTTTCGATTACCGCGGAATTGCAGAGGCGAACCGCAGCACCGCTTGCGGCGAACCGTTTTAGCGGATTCGCGTCGTGGACTAAAAGCAGGGTGCCTGGGTTCAGATTGCAGCTCGCCAAAATTGACCGGCTTGCGAGGACCGACCGCCATCCGCTATGACTTATTTAGAACGCGCTACGGGTTACCGTCCCTAGCCTTGAAATGCTTTCCGATTTCGGGAATTTTGAATTTTCGGAGACCCATGTGTTGTTTTTTCAAGGATGACCACCCGCCATGTCTCGGAGAAGATTGGAATTGGACAAGCGCATCGAAGCATGCCGTCAGGATTATTTGGCTGCAAAGGGCACTCGCTTCGAGCATTTTTTTTGCCCTATCCTCATGAGGGATGAAGATTGTGAGGTAGCGGAAGGACATATCGTTCCGCGTTCGCTTGGCGGCACAGCCTGGGTTCCTCAGCGAAAAGACGTGGACAATTTCTTCGGCGAGATCGAATCCGATTTCATTGCAGCCGTTCGCGATTTGAGTCGCGATTCATTAGATTTGTTTTTTAATCGAGATGCGCGAGGTCAGCATCATATTGGCCTCGAGTGCAGAGGACAACGGCTCGACAACTATCTTATTGACGCGGATTCCAAGATTCCCTCGAGCCATACGCGCGTCACTGCGGTTGCTGAAGATGGGCAGGAGCGCCATTTTGCGGTAAAGGCACTTCCCGATGCGCTGCTTGAATCAGGCGGAACAGGAGGAGAATCGCATATCGTGATAGACTGCGATTACCGTGCGGCTGCGAAGGCGGCAGCGATAAAAGGAGCGCATTTGACTTGTTTTTACCTGGTTTGGGTACGAATACGTCTTTTCATTGCGAGGCCAGTACGTTGCCTCGATATTGAGCGAAATGTTCCATAAATTTCGCCAGCTACAAAAACGGGAACGCACTTTGGCGCTGAATGAGTTCTTCAAAGATATAAACGCAATGGTCTGCCCCGTCGAAGCCGCGCGAGATTTGCCGTTCAACGAAACGCTTCGGGACAAGCAATTCATTCACTGCATTGACTCAATCGGCCGCGCATTTGCGATCGGCGTGGTATTCAGAGCGGCTGACGAAATGGCAATTGTTTACTTGCCCGGCGACAGCTCGGCGATTGACACCTATTTCAGCTTCATTAAGTCCCCACCGTCGTTCGTTTCAACGCGAATCGGGCCGCTCTATCCACTCGGCGGCGATTCAGATAAGTCGGTGCGCATTGTAGTGAAGGATCCAGCGCACGAACCGCTGGATTTTTAATTTCGTGGGTCAGTGGCTGCGATTGTCGCTCAAAGCCGCGGCCATAGTGCAGCGGTGGCAACTTCACAGTTCGGATAAACCCGGCGCCTATGCACGATGCCGTACCCGGCGGCGGCAGTTGTTCCCTGTATTGGTGTGCCGGCATTTTTCGGTTATCCGCATCGGTATGCGACGGACGAACAGTGGCAATCCTATGAGGAAAAAAGTGAGCAACGGCAGCGATTCTTCGCCGATTATGCAATTTTCCAGACGGAATTCGAGCTAGTGCATATTTCTAAAGTCTAAACAACGCGGCGACGGGCACTGTTCCAACTCGGCCTACTTCCCCTCCCCTTCCAGATTCCGATACGGCGGCAGGCGCCGGTAATAGACTTCGAGCATCAAGAGGCGCCTGGCGGTGATGTAGAGGCGGCCGGCTTCGCGGCCCCAGCGGTCGGGCCAGCGGCCGAGAGGATCCCAACTGCCGGCCAGCGCGCCGTCGGAGGTTTGGCGGTCGATGAGGAGCGAACGCAGATAGCCGTTCCACTCGTGCCAGTGCTCGTCGCCAAACGCGACGCCTCCGAGGTACGAGCGGCAGCAGCCGACGATAGATCGGATAGTCGGCCGTCATGCCCGGCAACAGGTAGATGGGCGGAGAGTCGCGCATCACAAATCGGTCGGGCGGCCTGACGGCGGGCCGGGCGATTCGCCTAGCGGCAATCGCAGCACCTACCTGGCTTGTGGATCAGCTTTTCCAATCGCGTCGAGCGCGATGGAGGCAAGACTTCCTGTCGTTGGGTCCAAACGCGTCGCGTGCTCGAAAAAAAGCAGGGCCGTCTCGTGTTCGCCGAGCTTGGCCCAGGCGTCGCCTCGGAGGCGTGCAAGCTCGGCTTGGGGCATGGCGGCGGCACAGTGCCGAAGGCGCCAAAGCACTTCGCGCGGCCGGTTGGCCTGAATGGCGCGCTGGACGGCTTTTAAGTCTTCTGACTGAACTTTTTCCTTCGGCGTTCCGCGCGGCGGCAGCCCGCGGCGAATCCAGTTCAGGTCGGAGCCGAGCCCGGCGACGCTTTCACGTTGATCGGAAGTCAGCGGCTCCCAGGCGTCTTCAAGCTGGCTTTCGAGTTCGGCGGCTTCCGGCGATTGGGCCTGCCCGGCGACTTCGAGCTGGTGCAACCGCCGCAAGATGCGGACGTAGATGCGATAGGCTTCGTTGATCACCGGTGCGTCGTGGCTCATCGATCAACTTTCGTCTTCGATCCATTGCCCGCGAGTCGCGGCCAGAGCGTCCTGGAAAGCTTGCACGGGCATCGGCCCGCTCGGAACGACGAGCCCGCTTTTTCTGGCGTACTCTTTCATTATCAATTCTAGCTTGTCGGCCAAGGGGCCGACGACAAACGGCCCTTCGCCCATCCGCCAGCAGTGCAGTTCGTTGCTGCCACGGGCGCCATTGTGGCCATCGTCGAGCCGCGCGGGAATCATTCCAGGAAAAATATGCCGCCAATGCTCGGCGACCGACATGCCGCGGCCATTCAAAATCACGTTGCCGGCGCCGTCTATATCAATGTCAGACCGCTTGTCGGGCGGCACGCGAACGCCCAAGCCGCGTGCCGTCGCTTCTACAACAGGAAGACCATCGTCGGCCCGTTTCATCGTGCGGTAGATTCTCGGCATCGACTCCTACCTGCCCGCGGCCTCAATTCAAGGGATCATTCAATACTTCGGTATTCGGCGCTCATTTAGTCTACACGATAAGAGGAGCCGGCCCAAATCCGCGGTGGGCGCCTACTCCGCAGCCCCCTCCCCTTCCAAATTCCGATACAGCGGCAAATGCCGGTAGTAGACCTCGAGCATCAAGAGGTGCATGGCGGTGGTGTAGAGGCGGCCGGCTTCGCGGCCCCAGCGGTCGGGCCAGCGGCCGAGAGGATCCCAACTGCCGGCCAGCGGGCCGGCGGGCGTCTGACGCTCGATGAGCATCTCGCGCAGGCTGTCGTTCCAGGCCTGCCAGTGTTCGCCGCCCATCTGGAACATGACCTGCGTGGCGTAGTACCAGTAGTAGGCGTCGCGCTGCCGGGCGCCCTCCCATTGCGGCAACTGGCCGAGCAGGTAGTCGGCGCCGGCGAGCATGTAGGGATTGTCGCGCTTCCAGCCGAGATACTGCCGCATCAATAGGCCCTCGGCCGTCATCACGCGGCTGGGCAGACGCTGATGGTCTTGCCGGGCCTTGGGGCGATAGGCGTAGAGGGCCGGGTTCTCGCGGGCCTGGGCGCCGTCGAGCCAGGCCTCGACGCGGCGATAGGTTTCGGCCGGCGCGTCGAGCCCGGCCAGCTCGCCGCTTTTGAGCGCCATCAACTGCCAGCCCGAGACCGACGTGTCGCTGCCTTGCCGCGGCGAGTATCGCCAGCCGCCTTCGGTCGGGCTTTGGGCGGCGACGATGAAATCGAGGGCCCGCTGGGCCGGGCCGCGAAGGGCCGGGTCGCGCGTCATGCCGTAAGCTTCGCCCAGGGCGATGGCGGCGATGCCGTGGCTGTAGAGCCAAACGTTCAGGTTCGACTGGGCGTCTTGCGGCAGGAACAGATCGCCGTCGGCCCGCTGATTGCCGACCAGGTAGCCGAGGCCGCGGCCGACGACCAGCCGGTACTTGCCGTCGGTGTGGGTGTAGCCGGCGCCGAGGAAGGCCAGCATCGACAGCCCGGTGGCGGCCGTGTCGGACCGCATCCGGCCGAAGCCGGCGTTTTCGTAGCCGGGCTGGCCCTGGCTGAAATCGTGCAGGCTCCAGCTTCCGTCGGGGTTCTGGTGGCGAGCCAGGAAATCGAGCCCCATCTCGACCGCCCGTTCCGAACTTTCGCTGCCGCCGCGCTGGCGGGCCAGCTCGCGCCGCGTGGCGCGGTCGCGCTGCCGCAAGCCCGGCACGGCCGTATCGCGAACCCGCACGTCGGCCGCCTGCTTGCCGCCGCTACGTTCCAAAATAATGCGGCCGGCGGCCGTATGGACCACTGCGCTTTCGGGCCGGGCGCGGCGGCTGGGGACGCCGACGTCGACGGCCGGCTGCGACCTGAGCCCGCCGGGGCCGGACGGCGCCGCGATTCGCACCGGCAAACCGGCCGAGGCCATGCGGCCGACGGGCAGATCGCTGCGGGCGGCTGCGGCGGGGTTGGGCGATGGGCCGGGAGCGGAGTCAGCGGGGCCATCGGACGGGCTGGCGATTTCGGCGAGATCGATCGTGGCATTGCCTGCGGCGGCGGGCGAGGCGCCGCGCGGCATCAGGCTGCCCGAGGCGCCGGCCAGCGAGGCCGCGGCGTCTTCGAGTGGGTCGCTGCGGCGCGGGGCGGCGGGGCCGCCGGCGGAGGGCGCGGCGAGGCGCATGCCGCCGGCTGCGGTTGGGTTCGCGCTTTCGCCCGGCAGACCGGCGGCTGAGGGGAGCGCGGCGGCCGACAAAGAGCTGTTGGGCAAAGAGGCGACTTGCCGCGCGGCGCCGTCGATGGCCGGGGCTTGCGGGTTGTCGCGGGCGGCCGAGTTGCTGCCGTTGGTTGCAGCGACCGACGAGCGGGCGCCGTCGGCGGGCATGGTCGAGGGGAGTTCGACCGGTTCGACATCGCCGGACGCCGCGGCGGCGGTTGGCGTGCGAACCAATGCGGCGCCGGTTGGGCCGGCCGCGCCTGCCGCGGTTGACTCGCGAGCTTGAGTTTCAGCGCGGCGAGGTTCGCCGGTCGAAGCGGCGGTCGGCGTGCGAGCGAGTTGGCCGGCGCCCGGCAGCGCGCGGTCGAAGTTGCGCTGCCGCGTCAATCCGGTCGCGCCGCCGCTGGCCTTGGTGAGGCCGGTGGCCGCCGGCTGCGTAGGAGAGTCATCAGGCAGCGTGGATGAAGAAGCGGCCGGAGCGGGCATCGGCGCTTGGGCGCCCGCCGCGGCGGTGGCTTCAGAGGTGGTGCGCGCACGAGCGGCCGCCGCAATGCGGTCGAGTTGTGGCCGGCTCGAAGATTCCTGACGGCGGGCGGCGGCGACGTCCGGCCGCGCTTCACCAGCGGGCGCCGACGTCGCCGGACGAGACGCATCGGCGCGCTGCGCTTGCCGTGCAACGCCGGAAGAGCGCGGCGATAACGACGGCTCGCTCGCGCGCTGCGGCGCCGGCGGCGCAGGTTGCTCGACTCGCTGCGGCGATTCAGTCGGCGCGCTGGCCATCCGCCGCGCGGGCTGCGAAACATTGGCGGCCGCCGTGGGCCGCTCGACCGCCGCTCGCCGCTGGAGCCGGGCTTGTTCGGGCGCTGGAGCTACTGCCGCCGGCTGCGTCGTGCGGCGCTCGGCATGGGCGGTCGTCGCTTGCCGCTCGACCGCCTCGACCCGATCCTGCATCGTAGACGCTTGCTGCGGCGACTCGGCGATCGTCGGCGTTTCGACCTGCTCGGCCGGCAAGCGGCTTTGCGTTTCGCTGCGGCTGATGCGCTCGCCAGCGAGCTGCTCGCTGCGATGCGGCGGCGTCATTTCGGCCCGTTCAAGCTCCACCGGGTTCGGCTCGCGGCGCGGGGCGGCCGGCTCGGCTTCGCTGGGCCGTTCGATCGGCGTCGGCTCGGGCCGGGTCTGCTCGACCGTGTGCGACTCGGCCTCCGGCAGTTCGGTTTCGACCGGCGCCTCGATCGCCTCGTCGACCATCACGTCTTGCTGGTCCTGCCAGTGGTAGTCGGGCAGCGTCACGATCTGCGGCTCTTCGAACTGCTCGGCGGCGTCCGGCTCTTCGCGCAGGGCCATCGAGAGATAAACGTTGTAGCTCAGCATGCAGAGCCAGAAGTGGACCAGCAGGCTGACGAACACGCCCAGTTGCAGCCGCCGCTGCACGCGGGCGCCGAAGCGGGCCACGCCCCACAGCAGCGCGCCGACGATCGCCGCCAACGCGCCCAAGTGCAGATAGCCGTTGTAGACGACCAGCGGCGTCTGAAAATCGCTCTTGGCGACGATCACCCCCGCGATGAACCCGGCCAGCACCAACAGCGCCAGATCGACCGGCCAAAGCCGCTCGTCGAAATCGGCCGGCTGGCCAGCGGGCTTGGGTTGTCGCGGGGGAGAGGTCATAAGCTGATTCGAAAGGAATCTCGGGCGCCGGGTTTCACCACGGAGACACGGAGAACACAGAGTGGAGAAATTGGTTTTCTGCGACCGAGCGCGGATGTCGGCCGCAACGTGCAGTTCAGTTTTTTCGAAGGGGATGGGGAGATGCGGAGGAGATAAGGGGATGAAGAAAACAATTGTTCCGAGCGATGGAAATTCATCCCCCTATCTCCTCTTCATCCCCATATCTCCTTTTAAAAAGGGTCGCATCGCCTCAAGGCTTGTTCTTTCTCTCCGTGTTCTCCGTGCCGCCGTGGTTCACTCATTTTTCCGTGGTTCATTCAGTTCTTCGCTCGCCATCCGTCGTGACGCGATAGTCGCGGATGCGGGCCTTGTTGCAAAGGTTCATGACGTTGACGACGGATTGCCAAAAGCAGCGATTGTCGGCTCGGATGATCACCGTCTGGCGGCCGGGGTTGCTGGCGGCGGCTTGTTGCAGCGTGCCGAGCAGGGCCGCGTCGTTGAGCTGCTGGCCGTTGACGATGTAGCGGCCGTCGCGGGCCACGTTGACGAACAGCTCCTTGGGCTTGGCCGTCAAGGGCATCGCCTCGCTGGCCTGCGGCAGCACGACATCCAGCTCGCGCTCTTCTTCCTCGAACTTGGTGGCGACCAGGAAGAAGATCAACAGCAGGAACACGACGTCGATCATCGGCGTCAGGTTCAGCTTGCCCAGGGCGGTCGATTTTTTGATGGCAACGGGCATGGGAAGAGTTTTTAAATTTTTGATTTTGGATTTCCGATTTTGGATTGAATCGAAAATCGAAAATCTAAAATCGAAGATGACTCTGTACTACAAACGCTTCATTTCTTTGAGCATAGCGAAGATTTATGCGGCGATTTTGGAGGCGAGCCACGGATGAAACACGGATCGGAGATGGTTTTTTGGTTCCTCAGCAGAATCTGTCGGTGACTTTGGCTGCAGATCAGGTGGAGACGTGCGTTTTTTGAGGCATAGCCGGGCAAATAAATGGGGCTTTAGTGCATGGACGAGATCATTCGTGATAGAACGGCCTTTGCCCGCCGCGGCAGGTCAGGGCCTTTTGCACTTCCCGAGCACCTCATTTATTTGCCCGGCTATGCCTTTGAAAACGCAACCGTAACCCCGCTAATCGGCGCCAAAAACCGCCCATAGATTCTGCGGAAGGGCCGTTTTTTTCCGATTAAGTATTTCGTCCGTGATCGATCCGTGTTTTATCCGTGGCTCAATTGGTTGCGGCCGAAGGCCGCGCTGGTTTCTCCGTGTCTCTGTGGCGCACTCTCCCGGCGGCAAGCTGGACTTATTTGCTCGTTGTGGCGGGCTGGGCTTCGGCGCGCGGCTCGCTTTCGACCGCGGGCGCCGGGCGCTGGACGCGGAGCTTGCCTTCGAAGCGTTCGAGCTGCGGCAGCAGTTCGAGCAGCAACTCGTCGACGTCGCGGAACAGCGATTGAATGCGGCCTTCGAAGTAGTGGGCCAGGATGGCGGCGGGGATGGCGACCGTCAGGCCGGCGAAGGTCGTGACCAAGGCGACATAGATGCCGCTGGCCAGGTTCTCGGCTTTGTTGAAATTGGTCGGCATGTTGGCGGTGACGTAGAAGGCCTGGATCATGCCTTGCACCGTGCCGAGCAAACCCAACAGCGGCGTGATGGTGACGGCCAACTCGATCGGCCGCACGTTTTTGTAGAGCTTCGCCGCCTCGCGCTCGCTGGCCTCCTTGACGGCGAATTCGACTTCGGAATGCGGCCGCCCGACCTTCAAGAGCACGGCCCGAAACACGTTGGCCGCAGTCGACGGGAATTGCTGGCAAAGCTTATAGGCTTGCTTGGGATCGAGCCCGCCGGGCCGCGCGGCGAGCTGACCCAACGCGGTTACGAGCGCCGGGGGAATGATTTTGCTGCGTCTGAGGCCGAGCCAGCGCTCGAAGGCGAACAGCACCACGATGAACGACATCAAGGCGATCGGGATCATCAGCACCCCGCCCGACATCGCCAATTCCAGCAGGTTCAGCGAAGGGAGCTTCGGCGCCGGGGGCGGCGCGGGCTCGGCGGGCTTTTCGCTCGGTTCATTGAGAGCCTCTTCGGCCATGCGTTCCGCATCGGCCACGCGATCGGTTTCGGCCGTTTGTTCCGACGCCGGCTCGGGTTCTTGGGCATAAGTGGCGCCAGCGAGGATGGCCAATGCCGCGATGCCCGCCGTGAGCAATGTTCGCCAGCCGGCGAATGCTGCGCCTGGTCGGGCGCTAAGGACTAACATGCATACACTCCAAACGACATTTGCCATCGCGTGCCGGCCTGCCTCTTTCCTGTTCCTTGGTCCGCGTTCCGAATTCCAAATTCCGACTCCAGCATTTGCCTCGGTTCACCAGGGGGCTAACGCCCCCCGCTCGCCTGCTCCTTACTTATCACTCCTTCCCCAGCGCTTCCAGCCGCTGCTTGGCCAGCGGCGCCTTGTCGCTCTGGGCGAACTTGTCGACCACTTCCTGATACGATTTTTTCGCCTGGTCCTTCTTGCCGAGGACTTCGAAGCAGCGGCCGGCTTCGTAGTGGGCGTTGGCTTGCCACTCGGGATAACTGTAGGCGTAGGCGGCCTTGAAGAAGTTTTTGATCGCCTCGCCGTGGTTCTTCTGCTCGAAGTTAATCTCGCCGATCATGAACCGCGCCCGGGCCGCTACCTCGCGATCGGTCTTGGCCGTGACTTCTTCGTAGAGCGGCAAGGCCGCCTCGAGCTGGCCGAGATTCTGCTTCGCCCAGCCTTGCTCGTAAATCATCTCCGGCAGAGAGTCGCTGTCGGCGTGCTCCTTCACGGCCCGTTCCAACAACGCCAGGCTCTTGGGCCACTGCTTGAGCTTGGCCTCGGCCTGCGCGGCGTGCAACAGGGCCAGCGCGGCGAAATCCTTGCCGGGCGGATTCTTGACCTGGGCGTAGACGGCGATCGCGTCGGCGTACTTGCCTTGCTTGAACAGCGATTCGGCTTCCATGAAGGTCGCGTCGGCGGTCAACGCGCCTTGCGGAAAGGTAGAGCGCTCGTAGGAGAACGACTGTTGGGCTTTCTCGAACTCGTTCTGGCGGAAGTAGGCCCAACCGAGGCGGTGCGCCGCCTTTTCGCCCAGTTCCGACTTGCCGGCTTTCTGCATCGCTTCATAGTAGCGAGCGGCCGCTTGCTTGAAATCATCGGCCGCGTAGGCCTGCTCGGCGACATGGTACAACCCCTCGGCCGCCAGCGGACTGGCCGGATGTTCCTGCGCCAGCCGGGCGAACGTTGCAGCCGCTTCGTCCGGCTTGTCGAGCGATTTCAAGGCCCAGGCCAGCTCGTAGAGCGTCTTGTCGGCGCCGACGTACTGCGGGTCGTCCTTCAGCAAAGCCTGGTAAGTTGCGGCCGCTTCGGCCGGCTGTTTCAAGCCGGCCCGGCAGAGCCCGAGCACGTAGCGAGCATCGGACTTATCCGCCGCGGAAGGCTGCGTTTGCAAAAACGCCTGCAAGTCTTCGATCGCCGGGGCGTACTGCTTGAGTTGCTCGCGGGCCAGCGCGCGGCCGTAGCGGATGCGCGGCACGAGATCGGCCGGCGGGTTTTTGGCCAGCAGACCATCGAACGTCTGCACGGCGCCAGCGTGGTCTTGCTGGCGGAGCTGCGTCCAGCCGAGGCCAAAGACGGCGTGCGGAGCCAGCGGACTGGCTGCATACTGCTCGGCCACGAGCTTGTATTCAGCGGCGGCAGTTTTCCAATCGCCAGCGTCGAAGGCGATCTCGGCCAATTGATAGCGGGCCTGGTCGGCGAGCGGGCTGTCGGGGAATTCCTGGCTCAATTGAGCCAGGTGCGAGCGAGCCTCGGCGACGCGGTTCGTCTGCCGTTCGGCCGCGGCCAAGGCCAACAGCGACGCGCCGGCCTTGGCGCCTCGCGGATCGGCGCGCAAGGCGGCGGCCAGCGACTTGGCGGCCGAGTCGTATTGCTGCAACTCGTTCTGGCTGACGCCGATCAGGTAATGCGCCTCGGCGATCGAGGCGCTGCTTTTCAATGACGGCAGCGCGGCCTGGAGAGCAGCGATCGCCTCGGCCGGTTGTTTGCCGAGCGACAAGGCCAACCCGCGGCGAAGTTTCCAGGTCGCAACGTCGGCGTGCTGCGGAAAGTTTTTCAGCAGTTCCTCGTACCGCCGGCCCGCCTCAGGATAATGGCCAAGCTGCAAGTCGCTCTCGGCGGCGACATAGAGCACGTCGGGGGCGAGCGGTTTATCGGCGTATTGCTTGAGGAACGCTTCGGCGTAGCTCAAGGCCGCCGGATGATCGCCCAGGCCCAGCGAGGCGAAGGCGGCCATGTACAGCGCTTCGGGCGCAGCAGGGTCTTGCGGATGCTGCTGGGCCAGCGCGGCATAGAGCGGAATCGATTGCTTGCGCCGCTCGGGCAATTCGTACAAGGCGTCGGCCTTGTCCATGGCGAGTTGCACGGCAAAGGCGCCGCCGCCGGCTTGCGGCAAAGCGGTCTCGATGGCCTTGAGGGCTTCGGCCGGCTGGCCTTCTTTCAGCAGGCTGCGAGCCAGCCAGTGGCCGGCTTCGCCCGCCGTCGGCCCGCCGGCGGCGAGCACCTTGGCCAAAGTCTCGCGGGCTGCGGCCGGTTTGCCGGCCAGGTAGGCGCACTTGCCGGCGGCCAGGTTGGCGCGCTGAACGTACTGCGACTCGGAGTATTTCTGCGGCAAAGCGGCGTACAATGTCGCGGCTTCGGCGTACTTGCGCAGTTCGCTGAGACAATCGGCCTGCCGGAGCAGGGCCAGATCGGCCAGGGCAAAGCCTGCCCGGCCGGCGACGGCGGCAAACCACTTTTCTGCCACTTCATAGTGTCCCTGGGCCACCAGCGTTTCGCCGCGGCGCAACGTGACCTCGGCCGCCAGCGGCTGCTTGACGAACTGTTTCAAGTAGGCGTCGTAGGTCGCGCCGGCCGCCGCCGGCTGTCCCAGCTCTTCCTGGGCCACGCCCAGCGCGTAGAGGGCGCTGGGCCGCAGCGGGTCTTGCGGGTACTTTTTCACGACCTCGGCGTAGAGCCGGGCGGCCTCGGCCTTTTGGCCCTGGGCATAGAGCGCCTCGCCCTGATAGTAAAGCGCCTGCGGCAGTTCTTTGGCCTGCGGAAACTTGGCCGCCAGCGCGGCCAGCGTCTCGACGGCCTTGGGATACTGCTCTTTCTGGCCGGCAATCGCCAGGTTGTATTGCGTCAGACCCAGGTGCAGGTAGGCGGAAGGCAACAACTCGAACTTGGGATAATTGGCGATGACCTTGTGAAAGGCGTCCAGGGCTTCGGCGTACTGCTTGTTTTTCAGCCGGCAGATGCCCAGATAGTGCTGGGCCCGGTCGGCCCGAGGGTCTTGAGGAAAGGCCGTCAAGAATTTGGCCCACTCGTCGGCGGCCAGGTCGTATTGCTCGCGATTTTGCAGCGCGGCGGCCGCCGCGAATTGCCGCGTCGCCGCCTCGCTGCGCGGTTTGGCCTCTTGTTCGGCGCCGCGAGCGGAGGGCAGACCGCAGAAAAAAACGCTGGCTGGGAGCAAAACAACCGACCAGAGCAACCCTCGGGCTGGAAAACCCAGCGTCATAGCTCACACCTCTTGAAAGAAAACTCAGTTCCGCCCCGGCTGACTGGAACAAGCTATTATCTAGTGGGATATTGTCGTTTGCCAAGCAAAAGTTACGCGATGCGGCGCGTAGATGCGGCAAGATGCCGCATTCCGGCGTTTCGTAGATGCGGCATCCTGCCGCATTTGCCGATCCCCGCAGGACGGGCGGCTGGCCAAGTCCCAGGAACGCGGCAAGATGCCGCGTCTACGTGTCGCAATGCGGCACGGCGCCGTGACTACATTCGGGGTTGATGCTTCGGCCCGGTTGCCGCCTGGCGAGAGAATTCCTATGATGCTACTCGCCGGGCAGTACGGCGACGGCCCCGGTCCACCCAAGCTAACTCTTTCCCTCGAAACGCCTTGATCGAATTCACGCTCTGGCATTGGCTGGGTTTCGGGGTGCTGGTGAGCATTCTTTTGGCGCTCGATCTGGGCGTTTTCCACCGGCATTCGCAAGATACGACGATTCGCCAGGCCGCCAAGGCGACGCTGGTCTGGTGCGCGTTGGCCATGGCCTTCAACGTCTACGTCTATTTCGCGGCCGGACGCGGCGCAATCGGCTTTCGAAAGGCCAGCGAATTCTTCACGGGCTACCTGGTCGAGTGGTCGCTGTCGATCGACAACGTGTTCGTGTTCGCGGTGATCTTCACCTATTTCAAGGTTCCCAAGAAGTATCAATACCGCGTGCTGTTCTGGGGCATCATCGGGGCGGTGGTGCTGCGATTGGCCTTCATTTTGGCCGGCACCGTGCTGCTGAACAAGTTCCACTGGGTGATTTATATCCTCGGGTTGTTCTTGATCTACACGGGCGTCAAATTGTCGTTCCACGACGAGGAGTTCGACCCCGAGACGAGTCTTGTAGTGCGCGTCTCGCGGCGGCTGTTTCCTGTAGCGCAGGGGGAGCATGGACAGCAGTTTTTCGTCCGTGAAGCAGGCAAGCTTTGCATCACGCCCTTGTTTCTTGTGCTGCTGGTGATCGACTTCGTCGACATCGCCTTCGCGCTCGACAGCGTGCCGGCAATTATAGGGATCACGCGAGATACGTTCATCGTCTTCACCTCGAACATTTTCGCTATTCTCGGGCTGCGGGCGTTGTACTTTCTGCTGGCTGGCGCGATGGACCTGTTCCGCTATTTGCCGTACGGCCTGAGCGCAATCCTGGTGTTCGTGGGCGCGAAGATGATCGGCCAGGAGTGGGTGGAAAAAAATTGGCTCAACGGCCAGAAGATTCCGCATTGGGTTTCTCTGCTGGTGATCGTCAGTATTCTGGCCGTGGCGATTGGCGCCTCGCTCATCGCCGCGCGTCGCGAAGGCAAGTCGCTAGCGCTGGAGGATCCCAAGACTGAACCTGAGCCTGAACTCGTCCCCAATCCCAATCCGTATTCCTCGCCGCGCGAATACGGCGCGAATGGCTCCGCTGAGTCGGCCCCAACGGCCTCGGAGATCGCTCAAGGGGAAGCGAAAGATTAGAGGGCGGTTTAGGACCGTAAAAGAATTCAACCGAGGGGCTGACGCCCCCCGCTCGCCATCGCCTCTACACCCAGGTCAGTTCACGTGTCGCATATCCTGATTACCGGCGGTGCGGGCTTCATCGGCAGCCATCTGGCCGAGGCGCTTCTGGCGCGCGGCGAGTTGGTGACCGTGATCGACAATCAATCGACCGGCACGGTCAAGAACCTGGCCCCGATCGAGCGGCATCCGCATTTTGCGTTCGTGCCCGGCTCGGTGGCCGACCGGGAGCTGGTGGCGAAGTACGTGGGCCAGGCCGACGTGGTGTATCACCTGGCGGCGGCGGTCGGCGTGCAACTGATCGCCAGCAACCCAATCCACACCATCGAAACCAACGTTTATCCGACCGAGATTCTGCTGGCCGAGCTGCGGCGGCAGCACGAGCAGGGTCGCGACGTGAAGCTGTTTCTGGCCAGCACCAGCGAGGTGTACGGCAAGAACCCCAAGCCGAGTTGGTCGGAAGAAGACGATCTGGTGTTCGGCTCGACGACCCGCGCTCGCTGGTCGTACGGCGTGTCGAAGGCGATCGACGAGTTCCTGGCCCTGGCCCATTGGCGCGAGCAGGGCCTGCCGCTGGTCATCGCCCGGTTCTTCAACGTCGTCGGCCTGCGGCAGACGGGCAGCTATGGCATGGTGCTGCCGCGTTTCGTCGACGCGGCGCTGGCCGGGCGGCCCTTGACGGTTCACGACGACGGCCGTCAGGTGCGCTGTTTCGCGCACGTGACCGACGTGGTCGAATCGGTGCTGGCCTTGATGCATACGCCTGCCGCGCTCGGCCGCGTGTTCAACGTCGGCAGCGATCAGCCGGTGAGCATTCTGGAACTGGCCCAGCGCGTGGTGCAGGCGGTCGATCCGCAGCTTCCGATCGAGTTCCAAAGCTACGCCGAGGCTTATTCTCCCGACTTCGAAGACGTTCGCAGCCGCGTGCCCGACTTATCGCGGCTGCGCGAGACGATCGAATACCGGCCGCGGCATACGCTCGACGACGCGATCCGCGAGGTCGTGGCCTGGAAGCGGTCGCAGCAGTGAGTTGCGGGCGGCGGGTGGCTGCCACTCGAAGTTGAAAGAATTCAACCGACCTGGAGTATCGATTCATGTCCGCCATCCATCTCGCCATTCACGGCGCCGCGGGCCGGATGGGCCAGCGGTTATTGGCCTTGGCCGCGGGCGATCCTGGCTTGCACATCGCCGCTGCGCTCGATTCGCCGCAAAATCCGCGGATCGGCGAAGACGCGGGCTTGGTGGCCGGCATCGGTACGCTCGGCGTGCCGCTGTCGGCGGAATTGGCGGCGCCCGTCGACGTGGTGATCGATTTCTCGACGCCCGCCGGCGCGATGTCGATCATCGAAACGTGCCAGAAACGCGGCGTGCGGCTCGTGCTCGCCACCACGGGCCTCTCGCCCGAACAGATCGAGCGCGTCAGCCAGGCTAGCCAGACGATCGCCTTGCTGTGGGCGCCGAGCATGAGCCTGGCCGTGAACCTGGCGATGAAGCTCTCGGGCGTTTCGGCCGCCGCGCTCAAGGACCATCCCTCGGGCGCCGACGTGGAGATCATCGAGCGGCACCACCGCTTCAAAGAAGACGCGCCCAGCGGCACGGCGCTCAAGTTCGGCGAAATCATCTCCGGCATCATGGGTCAAACCGAAGCCCGCCACGGCCGCGAAGGCCGCCCGGGCGCTCGGCCGCACGGCGAGATCGGCTACCATGCAGTGCGCGTCGGCGACAATCCCGGCGAGCACACGATCATCTTCGGCTTGCTGGGCGAAACGCTGGAAATCAGCGTCCGCGCCAGCAACCGCGACTGCTATGCGCACGGCGCCTTGGCGGCGGCCAAGTTTTTGGCCGACAAACCGCCCGGGCTTTATAATATGAATGACGTGCTGGGGCTTTAGAGGCGACAGGCGTCAGGCGAGCCGGAGGCGTCAGGCGAGCCGGAGGCGTCAGCCTCCGGGTGCGTTGCGCTCGGCGACAGTTTTCAGTTTTCAGGAGTCAGAAGCGATTATTCGGTCGTCCGCCTGATGCCTTTTTCTACCCATGAAGTGTGAAACGGGCTACCTTTGCGATATCTGCGGCGGCGACGTGGAAGCGATCACCGAGAGCGACCTCTATCTGCGGTACGTGATCGGGCTGGCCGATCCGGAAGTGCTGCACACCACGCGTGAGCGCCATATTCGCTGCAACCCGGCGCTGGCGCAATTCATCGTCGACGGGGCCTTCGAGCCGGTGGTGGTCGAAGGACCGTTCGACAAGCGGCAGCTTGATCCGGCCTACGTTCGCCAGCGCGAAGAACTCGTGACCCGCGGCTGGCGCCGGCTGCGCGAGATCGCCGAGCGGCAGATTCCTGCGATCATCGATTACCCGCTGCCCGAAGTGCGAGAGAAGTGGAGGGAGAAGGGACTCGGGAGCTAGGATTGAAAAAAGCCCTCTCCCTTTGGGAGAGGGTTGCGTTGAGGGAGAATTGCAACGCGCGTTCGGCCCTCACCCGGCCTCTCCCAGAGGGAGAGGAGAGCTGCCCAAGCCCTGGCCCTTCGGGAGAGGAGCGGCTGACGCTCGCCCGCCATGCTCAAGACTTATTCTTTCCGCCTTCCGTGTTCCTCCCCTTCTGCCAGCGCAATCGCGCCGTAAACCACCATCTCTTCGCCGAGCCGGGCGGAAGTGATCTCGAACGCGCCGAGAAACGGCGGGAAGACGTAACGGTTTACGGCCGCGCGCAGAGGTTCGAAGAGCAGCTCTTCGCCGATCAGCGATACTCCGCCGCCAACTACGACCACGGCCGGCGAGACGAGCGTGATCATCTGCGCCAAACCCCAGCCCAAAACGTCCCAGGCGTGCAGCAGAACTTCGCGAGCCAGGCGGTTGTGTTCGGCCGCGGCTTCGGCGACGACCTTGGCCGTGAGCCGCTCGGGGTCGCCGTCGCAACGGCGCCAGAGATCGGCCGTTTGCTCTTCGACCGCCTCTTCGGTTTCGATCAAATGCTGCCGCACGAGTTCCGGTTTGAGCGGCCGCGAGCCGCTGCGGAAGGCGCCCAGTTGGTGCGAAATGGCGCCGCCCAGATACGCTTGGGCCGCCGAAGCGATGCCCCAGCCGCTGGAAACCGATTCGATCGTGTCCTCCGGCCGGTCGGCGTGCAAGCCGGGCCGCAAGTGGCCGATCTCGGCCGCCCCGACGCCCGAACCGCGATAAACCTGCCCGCCGATCACCAGCCCGCCGCCGATGCCCGTGCCGATCGTCACGTAGAACACCGGATCGCGCCCTTGGCCGGCGCCCCAGCGGGCTTCGGCCAGCGCGGCCAGGTCGGCGTCGTTGCCCAGCACGGCCGGAAGGCCGAGCTTTTCACGGCACCAGTCGGCCAGCGGAAATTTTTCCCAGCCGTCGATTTGATGGCTGACGATGACGCGTCCGCCAGGCGCGTCGACCGGCCCGCCGAAGCCGATGCCGACGTGCGCGGCGCGATGTCGTTCGATCATCGCCGGCGCGGCCGCCAAAATCCGTGCGAGGATGCCTTCCGCTCCGGCATCGGCGTCGACGTCGAATCGCTGCAATTCGACCAGTTCCGCGCCGTCGCCGCGCCCTGCGCCGAGTTGCAGTTTCGTGCCGCCGATTTCGATCCCCAAAAACATGCGCGAACTCGCGAACCAAGAACCATCGCCCGCTCTCCGGCGGTTAGTTTAGTGGCTTGAGGGGCGTTGTGCCAATTGCCTGCCGGCTTCGTTCAAGGCGCGATGAGCGGTCTTGCGGCATGCTACTTCGAGCCGGGTGGCTGGCGGCAGAGCGAAGCGATGCCCCAGGCCGCCCAGCGAGGTTCAAGCGACTGCCGGCAAAGCGTCGTCCTCTGGCGCCGGGTCGGCGGCGTAGGAACGCGAGATCAGAAACGCCAGCCAGGCGAAGCTGGCGACGGCGGGCAGAAGCGCGGCGGCGTTCATCTCGCGTTTGAGCAGCGTGTCGTACAGCCCGTGCAAGACCATCGGCACGCCTTGTACGCGGAGCACGGCCAGCAGCCAATCGCCCCAATCCATGTCGGCGCCGAGCATTTCCTGGTTGTGCCAGATCATCAACGACACCGCCCCGGTCCAGATGGCGTGCAGGCCGACGCAGGAAATGAACCGCACCAGATAGATGCCGAACGTCGCAATGCCGTTGTAGTGTTCGGAGGAATACAGGATTCCTTCGGCAATTCCAAAGCCGGCGCCGCTGGCCAGCCCCCAGATGCACGCCGCCCGCCAGCCGAAGTCGTCGCCGTCGCGGAGCTTGAAGAACACGGGCGCCGCCTTGGTGAACTCTTCGCGTTACCCCCAAGAAAAGCCACACTCTCACGTACCCGGATAGTGCCGAAATCCCCGAGGAAAGCCGCGAAACCGCGGCGGCCGTGGCCAAACTGGCGAACGGCAAGCCAGCCGACGTGCGCGACGTAATGAAGCTACTGGGTCTCAAAACCCGCGGCGCCGCGACGCAAAGGCTGGTCAAGGCGTGCAAGAGGGGGTTGATCGTTCATGCCGGGCGATTCGGGTGGGCGCCGATCGGTTGGACCGGGCCCGAAGAGAATCGGGCGCCGCACAAGCGGCCGAAGAAAACGAAGTAGGTATAATCACCAAATGAGACGGCCCGCCCGGCGTTGCAACGCCGACGGGACGAACGGCCCGCGCGGCGCGATGAGCCTCCCTCCTTGTGCCATCGCGCCCGCGGCCCGGTCTCGGAAACAAGGAGGAAAATATGTCGCAAAAAATCCCGCCCGACCTACCGTTGTGCGTGGCAAAGCTTCGCGTCGAAACCGCGGGGCTGCCGCTGAACATCGACCTCTTGCTTGACTCCGAACGGAATGCGTCAACGGTCGACAATCGAGCCGAGCTTTTCGCCGGCGTCCAAGGTTGCCATCTTGGCCTGCTGTTGCTTTTCCATAGTTCCATCGAAAATGAGTCGGGCGGCCTGATAACCAAGGAATGGCTGCGATCCGTCGTCGCGCTGACAGGCCGAGCCATTGGCCCATGCCGGAGGCTGGCTGATCCGCAACTCGATTCGGCGCCTCTGGAGAACGACAAGACTGAACTGCGGGCGATTCGGGGCGAGCTTGATGAAATTGAGTGGGCCGGAAGGGACGCAACGGCAGTATCCGACTTGAGGCCGGCGACGACCAGCGAACCGCCGGAACTGACGCCCGACGCCAGGCGAAGCATCGACTGCCGTTCCGTCGCGTGGTACGGCGCACGATACACGTTCACGGCTGCGCAGGCCGCGTGCGTCGCCGTCTGGTGGCAGCACTGGGCGCAGGCGACGCCCGACGTAAGTGATAACGCGCTCGCCGAACACGTCGAGATCAATAGTTCGCTGCGCAAGCTGTTTTCCGGGCATCCCGCCTGGGGCGTGATGATCGTCGAAGGCGCCACCCGCGGCGCCCACCGGCTTCAACCGCCGGCGAACTAAGCCGCCAAAAATCTCGGAAAAATCTGAAAAGGGGCGCATCTATGGGCGCGTCTGCGCCGGCCCGGTCCCTAGGATCGGGGCATGGTGACTGGCGCCCCGCTACCCGATGTACTCTCGCTGCCGCGCATGGCTCGCCGGCTAGGCATTACCCAGACCTGGCTCCGCGCCGAGGCCGATGCCGGGCGCGTCCCCTGCCTCCGTGCGGGCACGCGCTATCTGTTTGCCGCCGCGGCCGTCGAAAAGGCGCTCGCCGAGCGAGCCTCCCGCCAGACGGAGGCCGCGCGATGATCGCCGCCCCAAACCAAGACGAGCTTGTGATCGACGTTATTGGCGACGGCCCGCTGCCCGCCGAAGCGGTCGAAGCTGTGGCGCGGCTGCTGCTGGCGCTGGCGGAGGCCGATGCGCCCGACCCCGAGACGACAGAGTATTTCCCCGCAATATAGCCGCGCAAAAAAAGCCCGGCTGAGCGTGACGAGCGCCGCCGGGCAGAAAGGAGTGTAGACCCATGCAGCATACATTAGCCGACCCGCCGCCGCAAGAGCCGCGCCCCGGCGAAACCTACGAGTACATCATCGCCGTCCGTCCGGTCCCGAGCTGCGCCGGCTACAGCTATGCCGTGACGCTCGCCGGTCCATCCGGGCACGCCGTCGTGCGACTGAGCGCGGCGCAAATCGCCACCTACGCCGCCGCGCGCAAAGCGATTGCCGCGCAGCACGGCGCCTGGCTGGCCATCGATGAGATGGAGCGGCGCAGCCGCTGGCAGCCGACCACCTGGGGCGAGATCATCGGCGCCGCGATGATGCCGAGCGAGGATAGCCGATGAGCACCACGACGACCGCAGAGACGCCGCCGCGCCTACCCAAGCTCACTGAGCCGCAGCTTGCCGACCTGCGCGCCAGCGGCCTGCTCGACGAGACAATCATCAAGGCCGGCATCTATTGTGAGACCGATCAAGGCAAGATTGCACAGATCCTGAATCGCAAACGCGCGCGGGCGAAGTTGGGCGCGTGTCTTGTCCTCCCGTTTTTTAAAATTGACGGGAGCAACGGCTACTATCGAGTCAAGCCGGCGCGGCCGGAACTTGACGCAAAATCGAAGAAGCCGAAGAAGTACGAATCGCCAGTCGGCACGCCAAACGAAATCTACATCCCGCCCGGCTCGCAGCAAGCAATCAAGACGGCCGGCGCCGCACTGATCTTGACAGAAGGCGA
Source organism: Pirellulales bacterium (assembly GCA_035532215.1). GTDB lineage: Bacteria > Planctomycetota > Planctomycetia > Pirellulales > JAICIG01 > JAICIG01. The sequence continues at coordinate 37,513 of DATKRK010000168.1, forward strand.
AAAAAAGGCGTTGGCCGCCGACCAAGACGGCTTCCCGGCGATTGGTCTGGTCGGCGTCTGGGGCTGGAAGCAACCTTCTCACGAACGGCTCAACGTCCAGATGACGCACATCGACTGGCGACGGCGGCCGGTCTACATCGCTTTCGATAGCGATCTTGAGCGTAAGCCCGACGTGGCCGACGCGGAGGCCCGGCTGGCGCATCTACTGACCGAGGCGGGCGCCGTCGTCAAGTGTCTACGCATCCCGGACGGGCCGCCCGGCGAAGACGGTAAGCCGAGCAAACAGGGGCTGGATGATTATCTTGTTGCGCAGGGCAAAGATGGCTTGTTCGCCCTACTCAAGGGCGCCATCGACCCGCCGCCGGTTGAGGCCGGCGAGAGCAAGGAAAGTGCGAAAGAACTTGATCCGTTTACCGAGGTTGAGACATACCTCAAGATCGGCGAGCGTGACGGCGTCAGTAGATTGCGTTTTTGGCGGGGCTCGTTTTGGCTCTGGCGGAAGGGCTGGTATCAAGAGTTGCCTGCCAGCGAAGTGCGCGCTCACCTAGTCAATCACGTCAATCAGTTCTACTACAAGTTGACTACCGGCATCGTGGCCAACTGCCTCGATCAGCTCCAATCGCAAACCATCTTGCCCGGCGACACCGAGGCGCCCGCTTGGCTCGGCGACGGCAAGCCGCCTTTTCCCGCCGGCGAAACGCTAGCCTGCCGCAATGGTCTACTGCACCTGCGCGGGTATCTGGACGGCGAGCCGCAGCACCTTCGGTCACCGACGCCACGGTTTTTCACGACGTGCGGACTCGACTTCGATTTTCGCGCGGACGCGCCGCAGCCCGCCGAGTGGCTCAAGTTCCTGAAGTCGCTCTGGCCCGACGATCCCGACAGCATCGACACGCTGCGGGAGTGGTTTGGCTATTGTCTGTTGACCGACACGAGCCAACACAAAATCTTGATGCTGATTGGACCGAAGCGAAGCGGCAAGGGGACGATTGCCCGCGTGCTGCGCCGCCTGGTCGGCGAACGAAACTCGGCGGCGCCGACGCTGGCCAGCCTGGGGACCAATTTCGGGCTGCAACCGCTCATCGGCAAGACGCTGGCGGTTATCGGCGATGCCCGCCTTGGCGGCCGGGCCGACCTGCCCCAAATCACAGAGCGGCTGCTGTCGGTCAGTGGCGAGGATGCTCAGACCATCGACCGCAAAGGTATCGAGGCCACGACCTGTACGCTGCCGGTTCGGTTCGTCTTGCTGTCCAATGAACTGCCCCGCCTAAACGATTCGAGCGGCGCCCTGGCAAGCCGTATGATCTTGCTGCGGCTGACCGAATCGTTTCTCGGCCGGGAAGACAAAGGTTTGACCGACCGGCTGTTGCGCGAACTGCCCGGCATCCTGCTTTGGTCGATCGTCGGATGGGATCGTTTGCGACGCCGCGGATATTTCGAGGAACCCGCTACGGCCGACGACATGCGGCGCGAATTCGCCGACCTGACGAGCCCGATAGGGGCGTTCGTTCGCGAGTGTTGTCTTGTCGGGCCGCAGTACGAATCGAGCCGAGACGCCTTATACGCCGCCTATCAGGGATGGTGCAAACAGGCCGGTCGCCAACATGTAGACGACAAGCCGGGCTTCGGCCGGGCGCTGCACGCAGCATTGCCGCAACTGAAGACGGTCAAACATAGGAACGATTCTGGCGACCTAAAGCGATGCTATGCCGGCTTGACTGCAAAGGCCGTGCTCGGGTTCTGAGGCACCTTGAGGCATGACTCACAGCAATTCAACGCGCGGAGGGAAAATAAAAAAACATGATAGAGCGCAATAGAAAGCGCATTCCTATGAGACATGCCTCAGCCTGCCTCACGCAAGGGCGTCTCGACTTCGCCGACGCCCCGGCGTTCGCCCCGCGCAAGCCGGCCAAGATCTACCATCGCCGCCGGCTGCCCGCCAAGGCCAAGGGCTGGGCGATAACCCCCGAGGCGTTGGAGGTGCTGCGGACCATGAAGCAGCGAGAGGTTGCCAAGCGGGAACAAGAGGAGGCCCAACATGCCACGTAAGAGATGCAGCCGTTCCTACAACGGCCGGCTGGCCAAGCTCGGCAAGAAGGGCCGTGCGGCCCGCGACGCCGTCGAGGCGGCCCTGGCGCGTGCCAAGGCAGCCGACGCCAAGCCAAAGGCGGGCGACGATACCGCGCCCGCATTGCCGCCTGTCGTCTCCGATTTGCGGCCGCCAAACGATTCCTACGCGCGTCCGATGCTGGGGGCTTGCCAAGCCGCCGACGCGCCAGCGTGCGATTTTGGAGGCCAGCCGGCCTGCGATGCAAACACACCCCAGGGGGGGTCAATCTCTAGAGCGCGCCTTCGGTAGCTGGGACGCCACCGCCAGTTTTCGCAGCCAACTTAGACATAGGGGGTTAATTTATGGCAAATCCTAATCCACTTCCCGCCGCAATTCACGAACGCAGAGGCACTTTACGGCCATCCAGACACGCCCAAAGCGGCCTTCCTGTGGCTATTCCGGGCGTTCCGAAGGGGCTTTCGGCAAAAGGCAAAGCCATTTGGCGTTCGCTGACCGACAAGCTCTTCGCGGCGGGGCTTGTGGCCGACGCCGACGAACTGACGCTCAAGTTGCTGGTCGATTCGCTGTTGCTGTACGACGAAGCGTCTCGCGGCATCAAGGGCCGGCTGACGGTCACGACGGCGAAGGGAAACGAGATTCAAAATCCGCTGCTGGGCGTCCGCAATCGGGCTTGGGCGTAGATTCTCAAGGTGTCCCAATTGTTCGGCCTGTCGCCGAGCGCTCGCACCGGGCTCGATTGCGGCTCTGGCGAGCCCCAGGGCGACGATACGGAGGCCGTTTGTTTCAAGGTGACTGAATGAGCAAAGCAGCGATCGACAAGCGGCTGGCGGCGTTGGACGGGCTCTTAAACGAGCCTCGCCCGCGGTCAACCATCGAGCGACTGGCCATCGAGCGGCAAATTAACGACCTGCGCCATGGCCACGAGCGCGGCTTGGTTTGGGACGAAGGCGAAGTGCAGCGCGTGCTCGATTTCTTCAGCAAGCTCGTCCATTGGAAAGGCGAGTGGGCTGGCCGACCGCTGACGCCTGCGCCGTGGCAAGAACATTGTATCTTGGCTCCATTGTTCGGCTGGTTCCGCGAGAGCAAGCGCAGCAAGGGCGGTCTGCGGAGATTCCGCACGGCCTACGTCGAGGTCCCCCGCAAAAATGGCAAAACGACGCTCGCCTCCGGCATCGCGAACCAAGGCTTGATTGCGGATTTGGAGCAAGGCGCCGAAGTTTACGCTGCGGCCGTCAAGCGGGATCAAGCGAACATCCTATTCAAGGACGCCCAACAGACGCTCGGCCCCTCCCTCAAGGGTTTGGTCGAGCGGTACACGGGCTCGATCACCTGCCCGCGGCTGAACAGTTCGTTCAAGCCGTTGTCGTCCGATTACAGTTCGACCGACGGGCTCAATATCCATCGCGTCGTGGTCGACGAATTGCACGCGCACAAGACCCGCGACTTGTTTGACGTCTTGCTGACGTCGATGGGCGCCAGGCGGCAGCCGTTGCTGTGTTCGATTTCGACCTCCGGGTTCAACCGTAGCTCGATTTGCTGGGAGCAACGCGAAGAGGCCCGCAACATCCTGGAGGGGCACAAAGAGAACGATGCGTTCTTTGGGTTCGTGGCGACGATCGATCCCGGCGATGATTGGACCGATCCGGCGACCTGGTGGAACCTACTTTCCGCAAGTCGCGCGGCTAAATTCTTTGGCATTTCCGGGCCGCGATAGCGAAGGAGTTGCTCGTAGATCACGAGACGGCGCGCCAATGCGGCGGCCCTTGTAAACATCGCGCGGGCGGTCGGCGCCGGACGCACGATTGTTGCCTGAGCGCGCGGTTGGACAAGGTGTCCGCTCGTGCGGCGAGCCTCGCTGAAAAAAGTTACGACGAAGTC
>DATKRK010000169.1:0-41126 GCA_035532215.1 Pirellulales bacterium
ACGCCCATTTCTGGGGCATGGACGAGTGGGTCGTCGACGGCCGCGAAGCGCCGGAGGACTTTCCTTTGAGTTTCGCGCGGGCCGACTTGGAGCTGTGCTTCAACCGCATTCGGCCCGAGCTGCGGATGCCTCGTGAGAACATCCACTTCCCCAGGGCCGACCCGCGGGATTACATCGAGAGCTACCGACGCGCCCGTTGCGTCGTCATGCAGGGGGGGCAAGGGGAGGTGAAGCACTGGGCGTTCAACGATCCTCCCAAGCGCGAAGGGAAGTACCGCGAACAGCCGCCAAGCCCGGCGGAGTACCGCAAGCTCACGACCCGCGTGGTCGACTTGCACCCGATGACGATCATTCAGAACGCGCGGACGTCAGGGGGCGGCGTGGTCACGAACGTGCCCACGCGGGCCATCTCGGTGGGCGCGGTCGAGACGTGGCAGGCCGAGAAGGTCTCGATCTGGCACGCCGGCTGCCATGATAACCCTTTCGGCATGCGGCTGACGAGCTGGATGATCTCAAAGAGGATCCCCGACTCGGCGGTGCCCATGTCGCTTTTGGCCGAACACCCCAACGTGCAATTCAATTTCCTCCGCGGGGGCATCGGAACGTGCGAGTCGGAGATGCACTAATTGGTGAGTGGTGAGTAATGCGGCGACACAACGAATAACCACGACCCGCTCCAACGCTCGGACCGCCGCGCCGATTCCTGTAGGGAACGCCCTCCGTGGCGTTCCGTGAGGCTGGCACGACGTCCTCTGGCAGGACACGGAACGCCACGGAGGGCGTTCCCTACAGAGTCGGTCCCTTCTTCTACTCAATCGTGCGCCGTTTACGAAAAAACCCCGCCCGGAACTTGCGTTCCGGGCGGGGTGAAAGAATCTACAGAACCGCGACCGAGAGCTTAGTTGCGGACGACCAGGCTCCGGCTGATGTTCCGCTTCGAAGCCGAGGCATCGGGCATCGGGGCGGGAGGAGTCGGGGCGGAGTCGCCACCGGCGGCCGGGGCCGCGGCGCCACCATGTCCACCGCAGCAGCTATCGCCACAGCAGCTATTGCAGCCCGAATTGCAGCTCTTGCGGCACCCGAAGAGCCGCGAGAAGAGCCCGCAGCGCTTCTTGCAGCACGAGGTGCTGCAGCTATTGCAGCAGCTATCGCAAGCATTGCTGCAGGCGGGCTCGCAGCAGGCCGGTTCGCAGCAGGCGGGCTCGCAGCAGGCGGGCTCGCAGCACGTGGGTTCACAGCAACTGGTTTCGCAGCACTGAGTCTGACAGCAGCCATGCCCCCGGCCCAACATGCGGCTCAGGAGGTCGAACCCGAAGCTCTGGCTACACAGACCCATGCTGACAACGACTGCTCCAACTAACATGTTCCATTTCATCGAGCAACGTCTCCTTTGCATGGGAACCGGGGCGGCGCGCACTACCAAACCCAAGGCATTGCCTTTAACGACGCGATTCGCTCAAACTTGGCGGGAGGGATCTCTCCGTCCGTGGTAGGTTCTACCGTCGTGCGGAGAACCGGCTTTCGGGGCGTCGTTTCAGCAGTCTCTCGTTTGGCATGCGTGGGTCATGGCCCACAGTTCACAAGTTATGGCGCCAGGTCCGTCGAGCCATTCCATGGCTCGATAAATCCGAGTCGGTTTCCTGGTGCTTACGCGCCGCGGTCGGCTGCGTATTCCTCGTTGAGGGACACCTACCGTATCGGCTGCCTTGTCAAGACGCCTTGAGCGTCCGGAAGTAATTTTCTGCAAATGGCTTAGGACTCCTTGTGGCTAAAGATTGACGCATCCGCAAGGTGGCCAATCTTTGCCGGCTAGGGCTGCCTTGTGCGGGGGGTGCGGAGCGCGAATTCAGGGGGCGATGCCCAAAGATCCGGGCTCTCGAAGCCGCTGCCCCGGCCCGTGGCCGGGCGCCAGGCGATCTGGTAGGGTAAAGGCAGGGCGATGGTTGCGGCTCTACTGCAGGCAGCGGGCGATAATGAGCGATTCGGCATCTGCGACGCGGCGTTATGAATTGGTCGATTTCGCCCAACTGCCGGGCGTGCCCTGTCCTTGCGGCACGGCGCGACGCGCGCTGGCCGACGTCGCTGATTTTCCCGGCACGATCCACCGCACGGAAATCGCCGCCACGGCAAAGACCCATTACCACCGGCGGCTTACCGAAACCTATTATTTCCTGGAGTGCGAACCCGGGAGCCGGATGGAATTGGACGGCGAGCTCGTCCCGGTCAAGCCCGGCATGTGCGTGATGATCCGCCCCGGCGTGCGGCATCGGGCCGTGGGGCGGATGACCGTCTTGATTGTCGTCTATCCGAAGTTCGATCCGGCCGACGAATGGTTCGACTGACAGGTCGTTCGACTGACAGGTCGTTCGATTGACAGGTCGTTCGATTGACAGGTAGTTCGATTGACAGGTAGTTCGATTGACAGGGCCTGACGGCTTGCTCCGGGAGGTTTCCTGCCGTATCCTAACACGCACAATCTGCCCGCCTATCCCGGACATCCGGACCCTCAGAGATCCTGCCATGAGATTGAATCGTGTCCTTGCGATGTTGAGTTCCCGCGGCCTGAGGTTCGTTCTGGCCGCCTTGCTGCTTTCGGGTGCATCCGCTGCGGCGCGAGCCGCCGAGGTCGATCCGCTCGACTGGCCTTCGTGGCGCGGACCGGAACAAAACGGCATCTCGCGCGAGACCGGGTTGATCGATTCCTGGAGCCCCGACGGCAAGAACGTCCTCTGGCAGAACGACCAGCTTGGCAGCCGTTCGACGCCGATCGTGCTTCGCGGCAAGATTTACACCATTTGCTCCGATCAGCCCGGCACGCCCCAAGAGCGCGAAAAGGTGGCCTGCGCCGACGCCAACACGGGTGAAATCCTCTGGGAGAACAAGTTCAACGTCTATCTTTCCGACGTGCCGAAGGAACGTCTGGGCTGGTCGTGCTGCGCCGGCGATCCGGCTACCGGCCGCATCTATGCGATGGGCGTTTGCGACAACTTCATGTGCCTCGACGGCGACACGGGCGAAACGCTCTGGTTGCACTCCTTGAATGAAGAATACGGCTTCTTGAACACCTATGGCGGCCGCACCAATACGCCGGTGATCTTCGAAGACCTGGTGATTATCAGCGCCGTCGTCATCGGCTGGGGCGAAATGGCCATGCCGGCCCATCGCTACGTGGCGTTCAATAAGGAAACGGGCGAAGCGGTGTGGTTCAACGGCACCCGGCTGCGGCCCGACGACACGACCTATAGCGTTCCCGTCACGACCGTACTGGGCGGACAGGCGGCCTTGGTGTTCGGTTCGGGCGACGGAGGCGTGTACGCTTTTCAGCCGCGCACCGGCAAGCAGATTTGGAACTTTCAGCTTTCGCAGCGCGGCATCAATATTTCGCCCGTCGTTGTCGGCGACACGGTTTACATGAGCCACAGCGAAGAGAACCCCGGCAGCACCAAGATGGGCGCGATGGTTGCGCTCAACGGCGCCCTGTCCGGCGATCTTTCGAAGAGCGGCGTCGAGTGGCTGCGCGAAGAAGTGATGGACGGCAAAAGTTCGCCGCTGGTCATCGAGGGCCGCGTTTACGCCATGGACGACGGCAACGCACTGTACGTCTTCGACGCCGCCACCGGCAAACCGATCGGCAAGAAGGCACGCCTGGTCGGCACGATCGCCCGCGCCAGCCTGCTTTACGCCGACGGCAAGATTTACGCCTGCACGACCAGCGCCTGGCACGTGCTCGAGCCCACGAAGGACGGCTTGAAAGTCGTGCATAGACTCCGCTTCGGGCAGGGCGAAGAGGTCCACGGCTCGCCGATCGTGTCGCACGGTCGCGTGTACCTGCCCACGACCGAGAAGCTTTATTGCCTGGCCGACCCCGACGGCAAAACCGGGGTCGAAAAACGGCCCGCAGCGCCGCAAGAAGACGACCTCGACGGCCTTACGAAACCGACCCAGGTGCAGGTCGTGCCGGTTGAGTCGCTCATTCGACCTGGCGACGCAGTGAATTTCAAAGTCCGCTTGTACAACGAACGCGGCCAATTTCTCAAAGAGGTCGACGACGCCGAGTTCGAAGTCTCCGCGGGCGGCGAGATCGACGGCAAAGGCGCCTTCACCGCCGCCGACAACGCCGGCCACGTCGGCGCGATCGTCACGGTCAAGGTCGGCGAGTTGACCGGCACGGCGCGCGTGCGGATCGTTCCGCCCTTGCCCTGGCAATTCAGCTTCGACGACGGCCAGATCCCCGTGACCTGGGTCGGCATGCGATACCGGCACATCGCCCTGGACGACGAATTGTATCTGGCGCTGAAGGACAAGAATCCTAGGGCCGCCGAGTTGTACATTTACCTGATGACCTCGTTCACCAATAGCCCGGCGCCCAAGGCCAGCTTCAACGATCGCACGCCGCGCCGCACTTGGACCGAGTTGCTGCGGTACTTGGGGCTGATCGAAAACGAGCGCGTCAAAACGCTCGACGGCGCCAAGGGCGAACTTGCCGAGGCCCTCGATCTACTCAAAGAAGAGCGAGTCGTCGCCGACTGGGCATTGTCGTCGAAAGGTCCGGGCGATATCGCGCTCGACGCGACGCGCGGCGATCGCAAGCTGACTGAAGGCAACCCGGTGATGGTCAAGATCAGCACCATTCCCAAGGGCACTCGCAGCCAGGGCTGGATGGGGCAGACCGGCTTCCACGATTACACGGTCCAAGCCGACGTGCGGGGCAATGTAAAAGAAGGCCAACTGCCCGATATCGGCCTGATCGCCCAGCGTTACACGATCGACATGATGGGCGGATTGCAGCAATTGCAAATCCGCTCGTGGACCTCGGAACTGGGGAGGTTCTCCAAGACCATTCCCTTCTCGTGGAAGCCCGACGTTTGGTACACGATCAAATTCCAAGCTTCGACCGAAGATGGCGCCGCCGTGCTGAAGGCCAAGGTTTGGCCGCGCGGCGAAACGGAACCGGAAGCATGGACGGTCGAGGCGGTCGACAAAGCGCCGAATTTGCAAGGCAGTCCGGGGTTGTTCGGCAACGCCAGCGACGCCGAGATCTTCTTGGATAACATCACGGTCACCGCCAACTAACCCTGCCAACGCGAACGCTCGATCTTCCGCCGGGCCTGTGGCTCGGCTGGGACGAATCGGCGCCGCTGGCGACAGGCTTGGCTTTTACGGAGAAACGAACGCATGTGGTATCAATTGCGAACTGTCTCAATGCTCGTGCTCATGCTTGTCGCCTGTGTGCTCGTCGCGGCGCCGCTGGGTTGCTCCTCGGGCGATAACGCGGCCGCGCCGCCCAAGGGCGCCCCCGAAGGCGATGTGAACGAGCCAGCCGTTGAAACGCCCGAGGCCAGTGAGGCCGAAAAGCCGAGCGAGCCCGCCGAAGAAATGCCCGCTGACGCCGAACAGGCCAACGAAAAGGAAATGCCGGCCGACGAGAACGCCGAAAAGGCGGAGGATGCCGAGAAGCCGGCGCCCGCCAAGTCGGAAACTCCGGAAGAGAAGTCAGCCGCCAAGCCTGAAAAAGAGCCCGCCGAGGCAGCCGCCGAGAAGAAGAGCGGCGACTGGAACCAGTGGGCCGGCTCGTCCATTCGCAATAACACGCCCGAAGGGCACGGCATCCTCACCGAGTGGACGCCGGGCGAGTTCGACGACGAAACCGGCGAGTGGAAGAAGGAGACGGCCCAAAACATCAAGTGGGTCGCCCGGCTCGGTTCGCAAAGCTACGGCAACCCGGTCGTGGCCAGCGGCAAGGTGTTCGTCGGCACGAACAACGGCGCCGGCTGGCTGAAGCGTTACCCGGCCTCGGTCGACCTGGGCTGCTTGCTCTGTTTCAACGAGGCCGACGGCAAATTCCTCTGGCAAGCCTCCAGCGAAAAGCTGCCCACCGGCCGCGTCCACGACTGGCCGCTGCAAGGCATCTGCTGCGCCCCGCTGGTCGAGGGCGACCGGCTGTGGTACGTGACCAGCCGTGGCGAAGTCCTGTGCCTCGACGTCGAGGGCTTTCACGACGGCGAGAACGACGGCCCCAACAAAGCCGAGCCGAACGAAAACAAGGACGAAGCCGACGTCGTGTGGATGCTCGACATGATGGGCCAGTTGAAAGTGTCGCAGCACAACATGTGCAGTTGCTCGATCACTTCGGCCGGCGACATGATCTTCGTCAACACCTCCAACGGCGTCGACGAAGGGCACACCACCATTCCCTCGCCCCAGGCGCCCAGTTTCTTGGCGCTCGACAAGCACACGGGCAAGATTCTCTGGCAAGACAATTCGCCCGGCAACAACATCTTGCACGGCCAATGGTCGTCGCCGGCCTACGCCGTGCTGGGCGGGGTCCCGCAGGTGCTGTTCGGCGGCGGCGACGGCTGGCTGCGCAGCTTCCGGGGCGAAGCCACCGAGGACGGCAAGCCCGAACTGCTCTGGGAGTTCGACTGCAACCCCAAGGAGGCCAAGTACAGCGTCAGCGGCCGCAGCACGCGGAACCACCTGATCGCCACCCCGGTGATCTACGAAGGGTTGGTCTACATCGCCGTGGGCGAAGACCCCGAGCACGGCGAGGGTAACGGCCACCTGTGGTGCATCGACCCGACGAAGCGCGGCGACGTGAGCAGCGAGTTGGCCTTCAAGGTGGACGATCGCGAGCATCCGCTGCCGCACCGCCGCTTGCAGGCCGTGGTGGCCGAAAACGGCGAGATCGCCGTGCCCAATCCGAACTCCGCCGCCATCTGGCACTACGTCGGCAAGGATTTCAACGGCGACGGCGAGCTGAAAGAGTTCGAAGAGCAGATGCACCGCACCTGCGGCACCGCGGCGATCAAGAACGGCTTGCTGTTCTTGCCCGACTTCAGCGGGTTGATGCACTGCATCGACGCCAAGACGGGCGAGGCCCACTGGACGCACGACCTGTTCGCGGCGACGTGGGGTTCGGCCATGATCGTGGAGGACAGGGTGTACGTCGGCGACGAAGAAGGCAAGGTCACGATCTTCAAGCTCTCGCCCGAGAAGGAGATCATCGCCGAGGTTGAGATGGGCAATTCGGTCTACAGCACGCCGATCGTGGCCCACAACATCCTGTACATCGCCAACAAGACGCACCTGTTCGCCATCACGCCCGAGGCCGGCGAGAAGGCGGCGGCGAACGAGAAGCCGGCCGAGGAAGCGGCCGTGGCCGACGCGAAGTAAGATGCCCAAGCGAGTCTTGGACGTCGGGCAATGCGCGCCCGACCATGCGGCGATCCGCCGCCTGGTCGCAGGAACCTTCGACGCCGAGGTCGTCCAGGCCGATCGCTTGGACGATGCCTTGGCGGCGCTGCGTCAAGAAACGTTCGACCTGGTGCTCATCAACCGTAAGCTCGACATCGACTACAGCGACGGCATCGAAATTTTGCGGGCAATCAAGACCGACCCTGCGATCTCTTCCATGCCCGTGATGCTCGTCACCAACTATCCCGAATACCAGCAGGCCGCCATTGCGGCCGGCGGCGAGCCCGGCTTCGGCAAGGCCGAACTCGAGCGGGCCGAAACGCGCGAGAAGCTCGGCAGGTTTCTGGGGGCGTCGTCCGTCGAAGGCTGAACGGCGGGCAGCCCTCGTTGAATTAGGCGTCGCGTGGTCCCCCGTTACATTTCCCCGCAATTCTTCTCTTGGAAAAATCCGCAAATTCGGTTAAACCCCGCGATCCATTTCTGCCGATAAGGCGCGCTGAGACAGGGCGGTCGACCTCCAAAGTGACAGGGATGCGTCATGCTTCGGACTGTAATCGTCGCGGTTTGCCTAATCGCCGTAGGTTCCGCGGTTTTTTGCGGAGTGGCCTGGGCCCAAGAGCGCTCGCGTAGTGCGCCGCGGCCGTTGACGTTCGGCGAGCGCCTGGATCGTTTGCGGCGCAACCTGATCGGCGACGACTCGGAGTCGGAACCGGCGCCTCCCGTCCACAGCCATAACCACAACCATCACCACGCTCATCCGAAAGCGAGCTCTTCCCCGGCGCCGAAAGTGGCGCCGCAGCGCACGACGAACAGCCCGGCGCCGCGAATGACCCGGCAGTCGGCCGTTAAGGTGCAAGCCTCGCACGACGCGCGCCCGTCGGCAGCCAAACACTCTTCCGGCGCGACGAGCGGCGGTCGCAACGCAGCCGCGCTTGCCCGCCCCTCTGCTTCGAGCCGCAAGTCCTTCATCCGCGACGACCTTTCGGAGGACGACGACTCGGCGCCCGAGGAAGAATTCGAAGGCCGGATGGAAAGCTCGGCCGGCGAAGCGCCCGGCGAACCCGCTGAGATGGATGTCGAAGAAGAATTCGAGGCGCCCGGCAAAATCGAGGCGCCCAGCGAGATCGAGCCTGACGACGCCGTTGAATCTCGACTCGGTCCCGAATTGGGGCCGCGTCACTTTGCCCCGAAACCCCGCTCTCGCCAGTCGTCCTCATTCGACCGGGGCGCCTTGTTTTCTCGCACCAGCCCTGCTTTGGCGGTCGAGACGCGCGGCCCGCGGCGCGTGAAAGTGGGTCAACCGGCGGAATACAAAGTGCTGCTGAAGAACGAAGGCGATTCGGCCGCGGCCGGCGTCGTGGCTCTCATCGCTTTGCCGTCATCGGTGGAGTTGCAGGAATCGCGGCTTTCGGCCGGCTCGGCCGCCCCGGCGGCCGGAGCGCTTGAATGGACGATCGACAGCCTTCCGGCCGGCGCCCAGGAGGAACTGACGCTCGAACTCATCCCGCGTGAGAACCGCCCCTTCGATCTGGCCGTCCGCTGGACGTCGGCCGCGGCCGAATCGAGCGCGGCGGTCGAAGTACAGCAAGCCCTGCTGGAATTGAAAATCAGCGGCGCTCGCCAGGTGTTGTGCGGCGCCAAGGAAGTCTATCGGCTGAGCGTCTCGAATCCCGGCAACGGCGACGCCGAAAACGTCGCCGTGCGTCTGCTGCCGCTCGTGCCGGGAGAAGGAGAGGCCTCGAGCCACAAGATCGGCACGGTTCCGGCGGGCGACGTGAAAGCGGTCGAAATCGAGTTGGTCGCCCGGCAGGGCGGGCAATTGGTGATTCGCGCCGAAGCGACGGGCGACGGCGACTTGAAAGCCGTGGCGGCCGAGGAAGTCGCCGTGTTGCAGCCGGCGCTCGACGTGAAGATCGCGGCGCCTGGCCGGCAGTACGCCGGCGCCGTGGCGAATTATGAAATCCGGTTGCAAAACCCGGGCGACGCTGAAGCGCGCCACGTCAAGCTGGCGGCGGCCCTGCCGGCGCAGGCCGAGTACGTCGACTCGGACCTAGGCGGCAAGTTCGACGCCAAACGCAACCGGGTCGTCTGGTCGCTCGACGACCTGGCGCCGGGCGCCGAGCAGACCGTCACCGTCCGCTGCACGGTGCAAGCGGCCGGCGAGAACCGCCTGGAGGCCATCGCCATCGCCGATGGCGACCTCAAGCAATCGCAAGTCGCCGTGACCGAAGTCATCGCCGTGGCCGACCTGGTGTTGAAAGTCTCCGATCCGGCGGGCCCCGTCGCGGTCGGCGGCGACGCCGTTTACGAACTGCGCGTGAAGAATCGCGGCAGCAAAGCCGCCGAAGGGGTCGAAATCGCCGCCTTCTACTCCAAGGGCATCGAACCGGTGAGCGCCGAGGGGGGCGGCCACGAAATCACGCCGGGCACGGTGACCTTCGAACCGATTTCCAAGCTGGCGGCCGGCGAAGAGACGGTCTTCAAGATTCACGCCCGCGCCGAGGCGAGCGGCACGCACCGCTTCCGCGTCGAGTTGCAGTGCAAGCCCCTGGGCGCCAAGCTGAGCCAGGAAGAAACCACGCTGTTCTACGACGACGAACCAACTGAAATGCAAGCCAAGAAACCCGCCGGCAAGCGAACCAACTCGACCAACCTGCCGCGAACGGCCGAACGACGCGGCGCCAAGAGCCAACTTCGCTAACTCACCGCCCGTGAAATCGGCGTCCTGGGCGCCATGCCTTCGCCCGCGTCAGCCGGCGTAGGCATGCTTGCATCCACCCATCGCATGCTTACCCACTTGCTGCGCAAGCGTGAAAGCATGCCACCCTCGATGTTTGCGTTTCGCGCTGTCGCAAAATCGTGGCGGTGATTGAGCGCCTTACTCGTTCGACCGGCGAAAGGCCAAATGTTTTTGCCAATGCGCGTTGTCGAGCTGCGGAAAATCGACGCGCAAGTGGACGCCGCGGCTCTCTTCGCGAGCCAGCGCCGCCGAGATCATCAGCCGGGCCACGCAGAGCATGTTTTGCAACTGCCAGCCGGCCGGGTCGGCGAACTGCCGCCCGAGCACGTAGTGGCGCCAGTGGTTGACCGAATCGAGGGCCGCCGTTAAATCGCCCGCCTCGCGCCGCACGCCCGCGCTGCGCCACATCAGGCTCTTGAGCGAATTGCGAATGTCGTCCAGGTCGAGCGCATCGGCCGAATCGCTGGCCGCCGGGTTCTCCAGCGGCAAGGCGCGGAAGTCGTCGGGCATGGCCAAGGCCTGACGCGAGGCGCCGTCGCCGGCGTGTGCGCCGAACACCAGCCCTTCCAACAGACTGTTCGAGGCCAGGCGGTTGGCGCCGTGCAAGCCGCTCGAGCTGACCTCGCCCGCCGCCCACAGCCCAGGCAGCGTGGTGCGGCCTTCGGCGTCGATCGTGACTCCGCCAATCATGTAATGCGCCCCCGGCCGCACCGGAATCCAATCGGTCGCGATATCGAGTCCGAACTCGGCGCAGACGGCGGCGATGCCCGGAAAGCGGGCGCGGACGCGCTCGGGGTCGAGGTGCGACAGATCGAGATAGACGTTCGGGCGCCGCGTTTTTTCCATCTGCGTGACGATCGCCTGGCTGACGACGTCTCGCGGGGCCAATTCGCCTCGTTCGTCGTAGTCGGGCATGAAGCGATGGCCGGTATGGTCCACCAGCCAGGCCCCGGCGCCGCGCATGGCCTCGGTAATCAGGCTGCGGCTGCTGCCCGCGATGTAGAGCACCGTGGGATGAAACTGCATGAACTCCATGTCGCGCAGCTCGGCGCCGGCGCGAAAAGCCACGGCGTGGCCGTCGCCGGTGGCCACGGGCGGATTGGTCGTCTCGCGGTAGAGCTGCCCCACGCCGCCGGTGCAGAGAATCGTCTGCTTGGCCCAGACCAGCGTCTTGCCGTGCTGCGGGTTCCAAACCAAGGCGCCGCGGCAGGCGCCCTCGTAGGTCAGCAGGTCGAGCGTGAAGGTGTTTTGCCAGGTCTCGACGTTGAGCAGCGATTGCGTGCGCGCGATCACGGCCCGCATCACCTCCTTGCCCGTCGAGTCGCCCAGGGCATGGACGATCCGGTCGTGGCTATGGCCCCCTTCGCGGCCCAGCGCCAGTTCGCCCTGTTCTTCGTCGAAGCGGGCGCCCCAGGCGATCAGTTCGCGAATCCGCAGCGGCGCCTCGCGCACCACCAAGTCGACGATCTCGCGGTCGCACAAGTCGCCGCCGGCCTTGAGCGTGTCGGCCACGTGATTCTCGAAGCGGTCCTCGGGATCGAGCACGCCGGCGATGCCGCCCTGAGCGTAGTTGCTGTTCGACTGCAGCAAACTATCTTTGGTCACCACCAGCACGCGCAACCGAGAATCGACGGCCAGCGCCGCCCGCAAACCGGCCAGCCCGCCGCCGATCACCAGCACGTCGG
Source organism: Pirellulales bacterium (assembly GCA_035532215.1). GTDB lineage: Bacteria > Planctomycetota > Planctomycetia > Pirellulales > JAICIG01 > JAICIG01. Next base: position 11,620 of record DATKRK010000169.1, read on the forward strand.
TAAAGTGGTGCGGCATCCGTTTCGGGTGAAACGGCGCCAGGTATCTGCGGTCGTTGCCGTCGCTGTCGATGGTGAGCGTAGGGTGGGCGGGCATGCGGGGTGGTTGGGGATTGGCGGTTGAGAGTTAGCAAGCGGAACCAGGCGAGCGGCCGGCATCAGCCGGCTGGTGCGATGGCGACGGTTCCAGGATTCAACGCGAACTGCCGGCCCGAATTATTGCCGATGAGTTGCTTCAGTTCGAGTGGACGATTGGCGGCGATGGACTGTCGTCGAGGGGCGTCGCGCCACCAGGGGCTAACGCCCCCCGCTCGCCAATCACCAATCCCCAACCGCCCAGCCCCGTCACTTCTTCGCCCGCGAAATCCCCTTGGAGAATTCGCGGTACTGCTCGGCGTACTCGGCGGGCGGAGCGGTGCGGCGCGATTCGATCAGGTTGCGGCGTTGATCGCCCCGCTTCTGACCGCCGGAAAGCGACGACCCGCGCGGACGCAAGCCGAGGCTGCGCAGCGTCTCGTCAAGCTCTTCTCGGGCGGCGTCGCCCTGGCGGCCAGGCTGCTGAGCCGAACTTCTGAGTTGGTCCCAGCGGTTGATGAATTGCTCGACGTCCTTGCGGCTCCATTTCAGCTTGTCGAGCAGTTCCTGATCGGGGTCGCCCTTTTGCAATTGGTCCTTGAGCCGTTCGAGGGCCAAGTCGGTGGCTTTGCGCGTGTATTCCAGGTTCGGATCGTCGCCGCCCGGTTCGCTGTTGTCGGTCGGGTCGGCCGGGGCATCGTCGCTTTCGGTCGGCGGAAGGCCGCCGCCGGTCTGGCTGTTGGGGCCGTTGCCGCGGTTCTTGCTCTGCTCGAGATTTTGTCCTCCGTCGGCGCCGGGCGACGGCTTGCCGCCGGCTTGCTGCTCTTGTTTCGCGTCGCCCGGCTGCTTCGAGGCGTCGTCGTCCGCCTGGGCGTCCTGATTCCGCTGATCCTCGGCGCCGCCCGACTTCGAGCCGCCGGCTTGCTTGTTCGTGCCGGGGCCTTTTTCGCCCGACGGCTTGCCGCCCGAAGGCTGCTCGCCTTTGACCTGATCGCCGGCTTTGTCGCTCTTGGGTCCCTTGCCGGATTGCTCCGATTGGCCGCCGCCTTCGTCGGCGTCGGTATTTTGCCCGGCCGAGCCTTTGCCCGGACTTTGCGAACGCTGGCCGCCGCCTTTGCCGCCGCCGCCCGAATGCTCGCCCGACTTGTTGCCCTTCGAGTCCGATTGATGCTCGCTGATGCTGCTGGAGTTGTACTCCTCATCGTTCTGGGCCTTGGAGTTCTCGTCGGGCGAAAGCTTTTTGTCGCGCTGCTTATTGCTTTCCATCGGCGAGGGTGCAGGGCCTTTATTATCGCCGCCCTTCTGACCGGCGCCTCCCTCGCCGCGGTCCTGACCTTCGGCATCGCCGCCGCCGGCGTTCTTTTCAGGATTCTTTTCGTCTGCGTTCTGTTTGTCGTTGGGCTTGCCTTCGCCTTTGCTCTGGCCGGCGTTCTTGCCCGCTTGCGATTTGCGGTCGCCTTGGGCTGCTTTGGGCATTTCGTCGCCGGTTTTCGACTCGTCGCCGGCGCCCTGCTCGCCGGCCTGCTTCGATTTATCCTGGCCGCTATTGCCCGCCTCGCCCGGCTCTTGCGAATTCCGATCGTCGGCCTGCGATTTGCCCGATTTGCCGCCTTTCTCACCCGGCTTCTTTTCTTGCGACTCCCGCTTCGCTTCGCCATCGCCTCCGCCTTTCCCAGGGCCGGGCTGCTGGTCGTCTTCGTTGGGCTTCTTCTCGCCGGCAGGTTTTTCGCCGGGGCCCTTTTCACCCAGTTGCGGTTGTTTTCGTTCGGCGCCTTTTTCTTCGCCTTGCGCGCCGGCCGATTCTTGCTTTCCGGCGTCGTCCTTCGGCTGCGCATCGTCTTTCATGCCCGACTTGCCCGGCGACTTTTCGTCTGATGGCTGGCCTTCGCCTCGCTCGCCGGCGCCCGACTGGTCGTTTTCCGGCGACTGCTTACGGCCCGACTTTTCCTGGCCTGGAGATTTCGACCCTGGCGACTTCTCGTCCCCCGGATCCTTGCCTTGCGACTTGTCCTTGCCTGGCGTATCGCCTTCGGGCATCGGGCGTTCTTCTCGCTCGCGCTGGCCTTCGCCCGCCGAATTCTTCTCGCCCTTTTCGCCCGCAGGCTGCTTGGCCTGATCTTGCGAGCCCGTTTCGTCCTTCCCAGCAGGCTCGCCCAGCGACTTTTCGCCCTTGCGGCCTTCGTCTGGCTTGGGCGACTTTTGCCCTTTTTTCGAGCCCCGCTGTTCTTTTTTCTTGTCGTTGAAGAACTTGTTGATCTGGTCGATCGCCTTACCCGCGTCTTGTTCGGGATCGAGGCGTTCGTCGTTTTGTCGATCGGAACCGTCGCCGGACGATTCTCGCGAGCCTTTGCCGCTCTTGCCGTTTTGCCGGCTTTCGCCTGGTTGGCCCTCGCCCGACTCCGAATCGCCTTCGCCCGAATCCTGGCCCTCCGAATTCTGTCCGTCGTTATTCTGCTTGTCGCGTTTCGATTGCTTGCCCGCCGATGACTTGTTTCCCTCGGCGCCTTCGTCGCCTTGCTCTTGCCCTTCTTTCTGCTTGTCCGACGGCTGATCGTCGCGCGGCTTTTGCTTTTCGCTCTTGTCCTGCGATCCCTTTTCGCCCGGCTGTTGTTGGTCGCCCGGCTGGCCGTCGCCGTCCGACGGGCGGTCGGCCGGGTTCGGTTTGTCGTTCGCTTGGTCGTTTTGCGGCTTGTCGCTTGTTTTTTTGTTAGCGTCGTTGCTGGCCAGTTGGTCCTGGTCCTGCTTGCCGTCGGGCGAGACGATGCGCAGCGTGTAGCGCGGCGTCTCGACGTGGTTGGCGTCCGGCTGCTTGTTGTCGTCGGCCGAAGCCCAGAATCGCACGCGGTCGCCCGCCTTTAGGCCGAGCGAGCGGGTCGAAAAATTGTACCGCCCCTCGAATGGCCCGCCGCGCGGTTCGGCCAACAGCGCCTTGTCCAACAGCGGCTCGACGCTGCGCGTGGCGTGCAGCCGCAAGTCGGCCAACTTGAAGTCGGGATCGGCGGCTGCCAGCTTCAGCGGCAGCGCGGCGCCTTCGGCAAGCTGGATCTCTTCGGTCGGCTTGGCCGACGGCTCGACGAAGGCGATCTCCGGCGACAGATCGGGAACGACTTCGATCGCGTAACGAATCGGCTTCGGGTTCTCGTGACCGGCCAGATTCTTGAAGCGAATCTGGTAGCTGGCGTGTTCCGGCTGTTCGCTGTTCTTCTTCAGCGCCAGCGTGAATGTTACGTACGCCTTGCGACCGTCGGTCTTCATCGCCAGATCGCGCCGGCCGTCGCAATCGAAATCGATGTCGGCCGACTTGATTTCGTGCGTGGCCGTCGCCCGCACGGTGACCTGCGTCCCTTCCAAGGCCAGAATATCGCCGCGCCGCGGCACGCTGCGCGCCGTCAACTCGCTGTACGCCGGATAGTCGTACTCGACCGCATCGACCACGATCGCCGGAGCAATCTTCACCCCGACTTTGTAACGCGGCGAAATCGCGTCGCCCGCCGTGATCCAATATTCCAAATCCTGTTGCAAGCCGGCGGCGTCGGCCGGCAGTTCGGCCGTATGCCGATAGCCGGTTTCCGGCAGCGTCATCCGCACCGGCTGGTCGACGAGCTGGCCGTCGGCGGTCGAATAGTGCAATGTCGGCTGCTCGCCGCCCGAGAGCCCCGAAACCAGGGCCGAGACGTTCAAGTGCTGGTCGTGATAGCCTTCGGCTTCGCCCGGCTGAATGTCGGCGATTGCCACGCGGGTCGGCGCCGAGATATCGGCCCAGGGCGCAATGACGCGGCGGAACGAAGTGAAGGGGTTTTTGGGCGACGCGATCCGATAAACGGCGACCATGCCGACCAGGACCATCAGCAGCGTCAGCAGCTTGACGAGCGGCGTCCGATCGACGGCCGTTTCGATTTGCGCGGCCGACAGCCCGTTGGCGGCCTGCTCTTCGATCGCTTCATAAACGCGCTGCGGCAGCGCGTCGTTGGAACGCAGCAGCAGGAAATTGACCAGGCTGTTCTTCAGCCCCGGACGGCTCTGTTCGATCGTCTGGGCGGCATAGATCGGATTGATCCGCCGCAGCACGAGCGGCGCCAACCGCAAGACCAGATAGGCCGCCACGCCCGTTAAAAACAGCGCCAGGCAAAAAAATCGACCCGCAAAACCCATCCCGCCAGGGACCAGCCAATGGTCGGCCAGGGCCGCCAGCAGCAAATAGGCCATCGAGCCGGCGGCCAGCAGCATCAGCGAAGCCATCAGGTCGACCGACTTGACCTGCCGCCGCGTGCGGTGAAGCTGGCTCTCGATATAGCGGTCGTACTCGACGAATTTCCCGCTGCTCGGCGGGCGCGAGCCGTTCGGCCCGGGCGACGGGGAAGAAGGGACGCTCGTTCCGGCAGCCATGCAAAACACCTCGGGGGGGCGGCGAAACTCCTGGTAGTGTACCATTATAGACGTCCAGGACGCAGATTTGATCCTTTTTCTTCCCCCTCTTTGCGAGGGTGCGGACATGATCGCTCGCAATCTCGCCGTTGCCGCGCCCGCTTCGCCCGGCTGGCCTCGCTTCGGGCTGACGGCTCTAATCGCCGCCCATGTCGCGGCCGACGTACTGATCGCCCACGCGACAAGATCCTCGCTGGGTTTCCAGGGATTCTGGGTTTATCCGTTCCTGGCTGGCGGAGTGACCTGCGGCCAGGCGGTGTTGCTGGCGCAATTCGTCTTTCTCGCCCGCGGGCGGGCAAGCTTGCGAATGTTGCTCGTGGCAGGGTGGTTCGCACTGCTGTATTACCTGGCGAGCCCGATTTTCAGGAGCGTCGCGGGACCGGGCGCCGCTAACTACCAAAACATGGCCTTTGTCGGCGTGCCATTTGTCCTTTCCGCATTATTACCTCTGGCGCATTGTGTTCTGGGACGCCGGATCGAACCGCGAGACGCGAGTCCAAGTCTTGTCGAGCGCGAAGCGTTCCAATTCTCGCTTGGGCAAATCTTCTCGCTGACGTTGGCGGCGGCCATCGTGCTCGCCGTCGTACGGTTCGCGCGCGAGACGATTTCAGTGCCGTCCGAGGTCATTTGGTACTTCGGAATCTTTCCATTGCTGCACGCATTCGTGCTGCTGCCCTTGCTCAGTCCTTGGGCCGCACTGGGAGCAAAGCATCCCGGCTGGCGATGTCTGGCCCTCGTGCTGATGGCGATCGTCTGCGGCGTCGGTCCCGCGTTCATCGGCAAAGCGACCGCGCCGGTGTATGGCATGGTCGCCGGCCCGCTCGTTTTGCAATCGCTGGTCGTGACCGGCACGTTGCTGGTTGCGCGGTGGATCGGGTATCGCTTCGTGAGCGGCGAACCGATCGAGTCCAGCACGCGGATTCACCGCCCCCCGCCGCGGCTTTGAGTGCAGCTTGCCGCGTTTGTATGAGGCGCGGTTGGAGCGAAGAAGACGTGCGACATACGAGTCCAAGGCTCGGCTTCTGTCCTGGCGATGGCCCGTTCGGTAGAATCAACGGTGATAACGCGACTCCGGTTTGCGTTTTGCGTCATCGGAGGAAGCGCACCCCGGTCGCCGCGCCCTAAAGCTTTTCTACAAGACCAAATCAGGAGGCGCCGCATGTCGATGTTGCGAATGCCAGGCTGCTGGGCGCTGGCCGGTCTACTGGTGCTGGCCCCTCATCTATCGGCCGGCGAACGCGAGTGCGAGCAGTGGATCGAAGAACTGCTTGAGGTCGACGAGCCCGGTTACGGGTATAGCGTCTACTTTTCGGGCAGCGAATTCCTGCCCTACGAAGATACAGGCCACGTCACGACGCTGGTGCTCGGGGCCGGGCGGGCGGCGAGGTCCGATACGCTCCGCAAACTGGTGGAACAAGGCATCGAGGCGATCCCCACGCTGCTCAAGCATATCGGCGACGATCGCCCGCTCAACATGAAGCCGGTCAGCGGCATGATGTGGATGAGTTTCTCCGAGGAGTATGATTTCAACCGCCGGACGCGAAAGCCTGCGCCGCAGGGGGTGAATCGCGACGATCTTGCATTCGGCCCTAACGAGCCCCAGGAGCATGCCGTTACGATCGGCGACCTTTGTTTTGTCGCCTTGGGGCAGATCGTCAATCGCAGCTTTTCTGCGACTCGCTATCAACCGACGGGCGGCATGGTCGTCAGTTCTCCAACCCATTCCGCCGCGCTGAAGAAAGTCATCCTCGACGACTGGACGGGCGTCACGAAAGAGCGGCACAAAGCGCTGCTGATCGAAGATTTTCTCAAGCCCGACTTCGAAGACCGCCGCATCGGCGCCTATCTGCGCCTGGCGTATTACTATCCGGAAGCAGTCGAAAAGCGGGTGCTCGACGAGTTGAGCCGGCCGAGCGTCGACTCTTCCGCCATTTGGACGTTTCGTAGCGAGACGCTGTTCCAAACGCGCGACAAAGCGGATCGCCGCCGCAAGTACGACCAGTTCATTCGCCAACACGGCGAGCGCCAATCCGCCGGCGTGATGCACCAGCTTTTCGACGATCTGGAAACGCTGGAGGCCCACGAACGCGGCGAACCGACGACGCCGTTCGTCGGCTCGAGTCCTCGGGAATTGCTGATCGAACTCTTCAATAAGCCAGCCGACGTGAGAAGCGCCGATCGGCCCGACGACCGCCCGGCATCCGACAGCGAGCGAGCGCGTCTCATTCGCATGTTGATCCACGACGACAGCCAGAAAATCGGCGACGCCGTCAAAAAACTGTTTTTCGAAAAGGCGGACGACGATTATTTCTCCCCTGCTTGCTTGCGCTGCCTGGCCAGCAGAGGTTACGCGGAGTTCTTGACGGAACAACTAGATAAGGTCGATCTCACCGCTCCTGAACTCAGCTACTTGCACGCCCAGTGGATCGAGGCCGCATCTTCTTCGCGCGAGCCCGCCGTGCGCGACAAACTACTGCAAATCGTCAACAACACGTCCCATGAGGCGTATTTTATGGCCGCTCTTCCGGCCATTGATCGATCGGACGATCCGCTGGTATTCGTGCGTGCGCGGAGGCTTTTGGCGAACCTTCCGAAGAATACGAAAGACGGCGAAACCCTCTTGCAAATGCTGGGCGACCGATTTCCCAGCGAAGCGAAAGCGGTTTATCAATCGTTCATCGCCAACGGCAGCGCCCAACGTGCTGCGACCATGTGCAACGTGCTCTGGTATGGCCATCCGCTGGCCTGCGAGATTCTGGCGCCGATGCTCGACGACAAACGCGAGCTTGCGGGCTTTAGCATTCCCATCCGAGTTTGCGATCGCGCCGCCCAGGCCATCAGCCACTCGATAGAGCAAATCCGATTTGACGAAGAATGGGACGAAGCCCGACGCGACCGCCAAATCGAGAAGATCAAACAGTTCTGCAAAGAGAACCCAAAACAAAAGTAACGTCGTATCGTCGGTCGCCCACACTCACGTCTCGTCCGCGAATCGTCGACATCGGAGACCGTTGAGCAACCAGATTGGCTGCTCCGACTAATTTTGCGAGGCACAAGATACTCACCGCGCCTGCCGCAAAAACGCCAGCAAATCGCGGAATTCCTGGGGCGTCATCTGCTCGGGCAGCTTGTCGGGCATGATCGAGTTGGTCTGCGGCTCGCGCTGGTCGATTGTCTGCTGCGGCACGACGGCCAGCCGGGCCTGGGCGTCGGCCAGCGTGACGCGGCCGGAAAAATCTTCGTCGACGATCATCCCGGTGAATTGATGGCCGTCGGAGGTGACGATCGTCCAGGTCGTGAACCGCGGGGCGATTTCCTGGCTCGGCTTGAGGATCGAGGTGATCAGATGCTCGGCCGGACGCGAGCGGCCGATCGTCGAGAGTTCCGGCCCGATCGCCCCGCCGCGGCCTTCGATCGTGTGGCAGGCATAGCAGCGCGGGCCTTGCGCGTGAAAAAACACGCGGCGGCCGGCTGCGGCGTCTCCTTCGCCGGCCAGCCACGATCGCCAGGCCGCTTCGTCCGTTGGGCGGGCATCGGCCGCTTCGCGCACGGCGCCGACGATCTCGGAATCGGCGCCCGGCGCTCCGCTGAGAATCAACAGCAACTGCGCCGCCAACTCGCCGTCGCGCCGGTCTTTCGCCGGCAGTTCGCGCCACCAACCTTCGATGCGTCCGATCGTTTCGCCGTCGCTTTTCGCCGCTCGCAGGGCTCGCAAGGCGTCGCCGCGCAAGGCCGGCTTATCGAGCGCGGCGAGCAAAACCTCGCGATCGGCCGCGGTCAACTCGCCCGCGGCCAGCCCGAGCATGGCTTCGGCGCGAAGCGGGTTGGGCAATTGAGCGGCGGAGAGATGTAGCAGCTTGTGGCTGGCCTCGTCGCTGCGCAAGGCGAATGTGCGGAGCGCTTCGAGTTGCAAGTCGGAGTCGTCGCCGCGGAGCAACGATTGGAGCAACTCGGTCGTCAGCTTTGGATGATCGGCCCGCAGCAGTTGCAATGCCAATCGCCGGAACATGGCTGGCTGCTGCTCATCGGCGACGACGGCCAGCAGCCGGGTTTCGTCATACGGCTCGGCCCCCGGGTTACCACCGGAAAGCAAGTGCTGGGCGGCCAGCAAGGCGCGAAACAAATCGGGCGACGTAGGCGACTGCAAAGCCGAGGCCGGCAGCGCGCCGGCATATTGCTGCAAACCTTCCTCGGCGACCCATTGAATCGCCGCCCGGCGAACGGCCGGGCTCTCGTCGGCCAAGAAATGCGGCAGCAGTTCGCGGGCTTGCGGCTCGCCGCTGTGGCGCAGGGCCAACAGCGCGCCCAGCCGCCACTCGGGATCGGCCGCGGAAAGTCGCGACGATAAAAACTTCGCGGCGCCCGGCCGGCCGAAAAAATCGATCGCGGCCGAACGCACGAACGGATCGGCGTCGGCTAGGTGTTTTTCGATCGCGGCGTGCTCGGCGCCCAATGGCGCAGCCTTGAGCGATTGAATTGCGGCCAAGGCCGGCGAGCCAATCGCGTCGGGCGGAGTCTCGATCGTTTTGGCCGCCGAGTCGGGATGTTTCGCCCGCAGCCGCCAGATGCGCCCCTTGCCGTGGACCGGATACGAACGATCGACCCAATCGGTGATGTACAGCGCGCCGTCCGGGCCGGCCGCGATGCCGACCGGGCGAAAGTCTTCGCCGCCGCGAACGAGCGTCTGAGCCACGGCCTGGAACGACGCTCCGCGTGGCACGAGTTGGAACCGTTCGATGACGTGGTCGCCCCAGGAGGTCGTCAACAAGCTGCCTTGGTACTTGGCCGGCAAGCCGCCGTCGTAGTAGGCGATGATGCCGCTGGGCGCCTCGCCCGTGCCGGCGACCATCGGCAGCGTGCCAGGCAAATCGCCGTTCCAGGAGTCGAACGGATGCAGCCCTTTGCGGCCATAGCGAAAACGATAGCCATAATCGCCGCCTTCGACGACGTGCAACAACCGGCAAGGGCCGCGGGCGTCGGGGTCGTTGTCGACGGCGAACAGTCGGCCGGCGGCGTCGCACGCCAAATGAAACGGGTTCCAAAACCCCGTGGCCACGCGCCGCAGGCCGCTGCCATCGGCGCGGCAGGCGAACACGTTGCCCCCTTCGCCCTGGCCCGAGAGGGTCGTTCCATCGGAACCGATCAGCTTGTAGGCGAGGCCCAAGTTCTCGCCCATGCCGACGTACATTTCGCCCGAGGGAGCGAAAGCCAGCCCGCCGAGGCCGTTGTGCGGATAGTCGCCTTTGGTGTCGAGCCTCAGCACCACGGGGCCGTCGACCGGCTTGCCGTGCGGATCGGCGATGATGCGAACCTCGGAGCGCGTGGCCAGGTACAGCGAGCCGTCGGGGCCGAACGCCAGGTTCATCGCATTGCGAAAGCCCTCGGCGAAGGTCGAGATCTTGCGGGCGCGGCCGTGCTGGTCGAGATCTTCGAACACGCGGATGCGATCGCTTTTGGGCCCTTCGTACTCGGGCTTGGTCTGATGCGTATGGTTCTCGATCGCCCAGATGCGGTTCTGGCCGTCGACGACCAACCCCACCGGCGTGACGATCTCGGGCTCGCTGGCCACGAGTTCCATCACCAGATCGGCGTCGAGCGGCTTCGGCGGTTCGGCGTTTGCGGCGGCCGTTGTCAGAAGCCCAAACGCGAGGGTTATCGGAGCGAGAGTCGATCGCATGCAGCTACCCGTTGTTCAACGTTGCTAACTACGGAAGCCCCGGCGCCTTTGCCCGGTGCAGCCTGCGCAAGTGCAACCATAACATACGCCGGGCGAGGGCGCCCGGCCCTCCACGCGGCAAGTGCAACCATAACATACGCCGGGCGAGGGCGCCCGCCCCTCCACGCTGTCCGAGGAGCGATGGCCGCGCGAGCGATGATTGCGGAATCCGCTAGGAGTGGTTGGCTTATCGTGGATGCTTCTCAAAAAACTCCCACATCAAATCGTTCGCCACGATCTGCCGTGTCGAGGGGCCCAGCGTCTGAAAGATCGACGAGCGGCCGGGCCAGGTGTGGCCGCCGCCTTCGATCGTGAAGAGCACGACCTCGGCGCCTTCGCGCCCGGGGCCGTAAACTCGCTGGATGACGCTCGTACCGTCAACGGCACGGGTCGGAAGGCGCATGGTCGCCGGCTCGGCGGGGCAGCCGTTCGCGGCGACCCAGGCCTCGATCGTGTAGTCGACCGAATGGAAAGCGGTTTGCGATTGGCTGCGCGGCCCCTTGCCGCCCTGGTAGGGCGTGTACTCGTCGGCCGTGCCGTGGAAGTGAATCACCGAAACCGGCCGGCTCGGCTGGCAGCGGTCGATGGCCATGGGCCCGGCGACCGGCGCTATGGCCGCGAAACGATCGGCCAACTCGTTCGCCAGTCGGTACGACATCATCGCGCCGTTCGACATGCCGGTCGCGTACACGCGGCGTGGGTCGATTGCAGCCGTCTGATCCAACTCGTCGAGCAAGGCCCGCACGAAAGCGACGTCATCCACGCCATGATGGAAGGCGTGCCCGCAGCAATGGCCGGCGTTCCAGGTTCGCGCCCGCGGCACGCGGCCCGTTCCTTCGGGATACGCGACGACGAAGCCGGCCTCGTCCGCCTTTTCGCTCAAGCCCGAGAAGTAGATCATCGTTTCGGCGTTCACGCCGCCGCCGTGAAAGGCCAGCACCAGCGGTCGAAGCTGGCGGCCGTCGTAGTCGGGCGGAAAGTGGATGTGATACGAGCGCGATGACGCGCCGACGACGAGCTTGCGTAGTTCGTGGTCGGGGACGGTGCGAACGTGATTCATGAGCCAAGAACGAAAGCGAGCGAGTCGATGCAGCCGAGCCAGCGAGCGAGTCGATGCAGCCGAGCCGCCGTTGAGAGACGGCAGTCGCCGCCGGCAGGCGCCCAATTCGATAGCGTACCGGCTGCCGTCGCGAAGCGTCAGCCCCCCGGCTTGCTCACGTCTCCGTGAAGCCGGGCAGCGTTTGTTGCCGCAACGGACGCTGGAATTCGTCGAGCCGTCGGCGATAACCTTCCGCCAGATGGACGATCACCTCCAGCACGAGCAGATCGGCCCGGCTCATCACGTGCCGGGCGCTGCGGCTGCCTAGCCCGCGAACCAGCTCTTCCAGCACGTACACGTGCATTTGGATCGCCTCGGGCGCGGAAACGCCGGCCGAAGCCAGCGACTCGGCCAGTGCGTTGATCTCGTGGGCCAAATTGCCCGAGCCCATGATGACATAGGCCCGCAGCAGCTCGCGATAGTTGGCCGCCAGCGAGACCGGCAGATTGGGCGGCGCCGCAGACGAACAATTTTCGCAGGCTTGCTCTGTTATCGGCAACGCTTCCGAGGCAAGCCCATCCTCGGCCGTCTCGTCCGCCAGCCCAGAGGAGCGCAGACTTTCCAGGTCGCGGATCAGGGCCCGCTGCTGGTCGAGCAGCCGCTCGGCTTCGCTGTGCTCGGTGCGCAGGCGCTTCCGCTCGGCCTCGTGCAGCCGCCGATTCTCGCGCACCAACCGACGCCATTCGATCGATCGCGCCACGACCCACAGCAAGGCGCGGGTGGTCGTAGTCTCGACGCGCAGATACGCATCGGCGCCCGCCTCGTAGCACAGCGCCGCCAACTCCGCCTCGTCGTCGGCGCCGAGCACGACGAACGGCTCTTCGGCGCCGCCGGTCCGCAAACCCTCGACCAATTCGAGCGCATCGAGCACGCCCGGCTGATGCCCGACGAGCACGGCGTCGTAGCGGTCTTCTCTCAAGCGGGCGATTCCCGCGGCGGCGCCGACGGCTTCGTCCAGCGCGACATCGCTGGCTCGATCGGCCGCAAAGGCCTCGCTCAGCCAAGCGGCGCCGGGCGCCGCAGCGATATGGAGCACGCGCATTCGCAACGGCAACCCGCCGGCGGCCGGCGACTTCACGGCGACTTCGTTCAGGACCGCGCCCATCAAAAGACTCTCGGAGTCGGGACTCAAGAGGGCGGTAATGTACGGAGCGAAGGGATTGGGGTCAACCTTTGTAGACGCGGCGCCCTTCTCGAATGCCGAAGCGGCAGCCCGGCGATTGTAGAAGCGGCATCCCTGCCGCTTTCGAATCTCGTGTTTCACCAAGCCCTGCGCTTACTGGCTGGGTGGCTGGCGGCTGAGCCCAGGCGAAGCCCCAGTTCACTGGGGCATCGCTCCGCTCTGCCACCAGCCACCCGGCGACATAGACTGCTCAAAAGAGCGGCATCCCTGCCGCTTTGGCGCGTAGATAACGCGGCAAGCTGCCGCGTCTACGTTGCGGCGGGCGGGACTGTTGCGGAAAGCCCGGCCGTGCAACAATGGGCGGGCTGGACGAAACAGGAAAGCAGAGCGAACTGGCCTTGCGGCGGCGCCCGGCAAGTCTAGAATTTGGCACGCCTTAACGTCGCCTAAAAGTAGGTCAGGCTTTCCAGCCCGACGCCCTGTCTGGCGCCGTCAGGCTGGAAAGCCTGACCTACGCCAGCACGAACTGAGAAACAACGTGAGAATTGCTTACTTGGACTGTCTGAGCGGCATCAGCGGCGATATGACGCTGGGCGCCTTGGTCGATGCGGGCGTCGATCTGGCGGCGATCAGCGCGGGCATCGATTCGCTGGGTTTGGCCGGCGTGCGGCTCGTGGCTAACGAAGTCAAACGCAAGGGCTTTCGGGCGACGCACGTGGTCGTCGAACACCAGCCCGAGCATGCCCACCGGCATCTGCACCAGATCACCGACATGATCGACGCCAGCCAGTTGACGCCGCGGCAGAAGGACCTGGCCAAACGCATCTTCACGCGGCTCGGCGAGGCGGAAGCCAAGGTCCACGGCACGACAATCCGCAAGGTCCACTTCCACGAGGTCGGCGCTATCGATTCGATCGCCGATATCGTGGGCGCCGCCATCGGCTGGGACCTGTTGAGCGTCGACCGCATCGTCTGCTCGCCCATTCCCACCGGCCGCGGCACGGTGCAGATCGCCCACGGCCTGTGCAGCATTCCGGCGCCGGCCACGGCCGAACTTTTGCAGGGCATTCCGCTGGCCGAATCGAATGTGACCGCCGAACTGACCACGCCGACCGGCGCCGCGATCGTTTCGACCGTGGTCGACCACTTTGGGCCCCTGCCGGCGATGAAGGTCGAACGCATCGGCTACGGCGCCGGCACGCGCGAGCTAGCCGAGCAGGCCAACCTACTGCGGCTGTTCGTCGGCGAGTCGGTCGACGCTCTGGCGGCCGACCAAGCGTGGGTCGTCGAAACGAATCTCGACGACGTCTCGGGCGAGGTCATCGGCTACGCCACCACCAAGCTTTGGGAAGCCGGGGCGCTCGACGTCTATACGACCGCCATTCAAATGAAAAAGAACCGTCCCGGCGTGACGGTCACCGTGCTCTGCCAGGCGGCGCAGATCGAGAAGGTCGAAAAGATCCTGTTTCGCGAGACCGGCACGCTCGGCGTGCGTCGCTGGCCCGTCAGCCGGCACAAACTGGAGCGCAAGGCCTGCCAGGTCGAAACCGAATTCGGGCCGATCGACGGCAAGCTCGGCTGGATCGCCGGCGGGGAGCCGAGTTTTTCGCCCGAGTTCGAATCGTGCAGCCGCACGGCCACCGAGCGCGGCGTGCCGCTGAAGGACGTCTACGAAGCGGCGCAAAAAGCGTTCGCGGCGAAACAGGCGTAGAGAGGTTGTTATCGAGCGGTAAGCAAGGGGAGTAAACCACGGAGACACGGAGAACACCGAGGGAGATTTTGGATTTCTGATTTTGGATTTCTGATTTTTTAGGAAATCGAGAATCCAAAATCCAAAATCGAAAATGGCTCCGTACTACAAACGTTCTATTTCTCCGCGTCTCGCGAAGATTTATGCGGCGCTTTTGGCGGAGGCGAGCCACGGATGAAACACGGATCGGATAGGGTGTTTTCCAATTCGGCTCCTCACCGGCGTGGCACTTACCAACGCCACGTTTATTTGCCCGGCAATGCCTTGGTAAACGCAACCCCAACCATGCTAAGGGGCGATAAAACCGCTCATGGATCCTGCGGAAGAGCCTCATTCTGCATTTCATCCGTGTTTTATCCCTGTTCCATCCGTGGCTCAATTGGTTGCGGCCGAAGGGCCGCGCTGGGTTCTCCGTGGTTCATTTCCGACCAGTAGTTAGCGGTCGCGCAAGGAGGCGCCCATGTGGTTGTTGGCGGAGGTTCAAGCGGCAAACGTGGTCTTGCTGGCCGGCGTGGTGCTGGCCTGCGCGGTGCTGTTGTTTCGTTCACAGCGGCGACTTCGTCAAACCGCCGACCATCGACCTTTGCCCCCGTCGGCCTGGCGTCCGCAGCCGCCGGCTCAGTCTTCAACGCCGAATCCCGCGAGCTTGCCGGCGGAAGCCCAAAGCTGGCAGGTGGAGTTCCACGAGATGACGCGCGAGGCGACGGCCAAGCTCGACAATAAGATCCGCATTCTGGAACATCTGATCCGCGACGCCGACGCGCGGATCGCCCAGTTGCAATCGGTCGGCGAGTGGCTCGACCGCAGCGCCCAACTCGATGCGGAACCGGGCGCCAGCCCCGGAGTCGTGCTGTCGAAGCTTTCGTCGGACGCCCCCAAACGCGAAGCCTCAGCCGGCGAAGAACTCGCCGAGCCCGCGGCCCTTGGTCCTGTCGGGGCCGCGCTCGCCTCGCGGCCTTACGAAGAGATCTACGCCCTGGCCGACGCCGGCCACTCGAGCGTCGAGATCGCCAATCGGCTCAATAGCCCGGTCGGCGAGATCGAGCTGATTCTCGGGCTGCGCCGGCAGCGGTAGACGCGGGCAGCTTGCATCCGCCGCCCAGGACGCCTAACTTGGAACATATATGTCTCAAGTTGGATGGGATGCCCCGATGCGCAAATTGAGTTGTTTCCTGACGCGAGTTTTCGCAGCGACGGTCTGGCCCGCCTCCTTGGCATGTTTGCTGATGGCGGTCTGTCCAGCAGGGAGGGCCGCCGAGTCGGAGTCCGCGAAAACGCTGCCGGCTAGCTCGACGGTCGACTTCGTCAAACAGATTCGGCCGATCTTCGAGCAGCATTGCTATGCATGCCACGGCCCGAAGAAGCAAGAGTCGGAACTGCGGCTCGACGCCCGCGACGCGGCGCTCAAAGGGGGCTTCAACGGCCCGGCGATTGTCAAAGGGCAAAGCGCGGCGAGCGAACTGATCAAGCGCGTCGCCAGCGATGATCCCAATGCGATGATGCCGCCCAAGGGCGAGCGGCTATTGCCTGAGCAGATCGCTTCGCTGCGGGCGTGGATCGACCAAGGGGCGGTCTGGCCCGACGACGGCTCGGGCGCCGCGGCCGCCGAGAAGCGCAAACACTGGGCGTTCCAGCCGCCCAAGCGGCCCGCCGAACCGGCCGTGAGCGATATGGCCTGGGTCCGCAATGCGATCGATCGCTTCGTGCTGGCGCGGCTCGAACGCGAACAGCCTCCCATGCGTCCATCGCCCGAGGCCGACAAGACGACGCTCCTCAGGCGATTGAGCCTCGACCTGATCGGCCTGCCGCCGACGATCGCTGAAGTCGACGCCTTTCTGGCCGACGACAGCCCGGACGCCTATGAAAAGCAAGTCGAGTGGCTGCTCAAGTCGCCGCACTACGGCGAACGCTGGGGGCGGCACTGGCTCGACGCCGCGCGGTACGCCGATTCCGACGGCTATGAAAAGGACAAGTCGCGGCAGGTCTGGGCCTACCGCGATTGGGTCGTCGAGGCGCTCAACCGCGACCTGCCTTACGACCAGTTCATCGTCGAGCAGTTGGCCGGCGACCTGTTGCCCGGCGCCTCGCAAGACCAGCGGGTCGCCACCGGTTTCTTGCGGAACTCGATGATCAACGAGGAAGGGGGCGTCGACCCCGAGCAGTTCCGCATGGAAGCCATGTTCGACCGCATGGACGCTATCGGCAAGAGCGTGCTGGGGCTGACGATCCAGTGCGGCCAGTGCCACAACCACAAGTACGACCCGCTGACGCAGGAAGAATATTATCGCATGTTCGCGTTTCTCAATAACGCGTACGAGGCGAACATCGCGATCTACACGCCCCAGGAGCAGATGGTCCGCGGCGAAATCTTCCGCCGCATTCGCGAGATCGAAGCCGACCTGCAGCACCGGCGCCCCGGCTGGGCCGAGCGGATGGCCGAGTGGGAAGAGCGCGTCCGCGGCGACCAGCCCGAGTGGACCGTGTTGCGGTTCAACGCGGAGGGCATTCCCGACGGCGGCGAAAAATACTTTCCGCTCGAAGACGGCTCGATCCTGGCCCAGGGTTACGCGCCGACCAAGCACCGCGTCAAGTTCTCGATCAAAGTCGATGCGGCGAACATCACGGCCTTCCGGCTGGAGTTGTTGAACCATGCCGATCTGCCGCTGGGCGGTCCAGGCCGTTCGATCCAAGGAACCGGCGCCCTGACCGAGTTCGAGATCGAGGCCGCGCCGGCCGATCATCCGGAGCAAACGGCTAAGGTCAAGTTCGTGCAAGCGACATCCGACGTCGAACTGCCCGAAACACCGCTGGCCGCGATCTACGACGACCGCAGCGACAAACGCCGCGTGACGGGCCCGGCTAGCTTTGCCATCGACGGCAAGGACGAAACGGCCTGGGGCATCGACGCCGGGCCCGGCCGCCGCAATCAGCCACGCAAGGCGGTGTTCGTCGCCGAGAAGCCGATCTCGCACCCGGCCGGCACGGTGTTGAACGTGTATCTCAAGCAGTTTCACGGCGGCTGGAACAGCGACGACAACCAAAACCACAATCTCGGCCGCTTCCGCGTTTCAGTTACTTCGGCTGCGGACGCCAAGGCCGATCCGCTGCCGCTTGGCGTGCGCCAAGTGCTGGCCGTCCCGCGCGAAGAGCGCACGCCGGAGCAGACCGTCGCGGTGTTTTTTTATTGGCGAACGACCGTGCCCGAATGGCAAGCGGCCAACGCCGAGATCGAAACGCTCTGGAAGCAGCATCCGGAGGGCGACTCGCAGTTGGTGCTGCAAAATCGCGAGCAGCCGCGCGAAACGCACCTCTTGCAGCGCGGCGATTTCCTCAAGCCGGCGCGTTCGGTCGAGCCGGGCGTGCCGTCGTTCTTGCACCCCTTGCCGGCCGACGCCGAGCCGTCGCGGCTGAGCTTCGCCCGCTGGCTGGCCGATCGCAACTCGCCGACCACGGCCCGCTCGATCGTCAACCGCGTCTGGCAGACGGATTTCGGCATCGGCTTGGTCGCCACCAGCGAAGACCTGGGCGTGCAGAGCGAGCCGCCGTCGCACCCTGAGCTGCTCGATTGGCTGGCCGTGGAATTGATGGACCGCGGTTGGAGTTTGAAGGCGCTGCACCGCACGATCGTCACTTCGGCGACGTATCGGCAATCGTCGCGAGTGTCGCCCGAACTGCACGCTCGCGATCCGTACAACCGGCTGCTGGCTCGCGGGCCGCGGTTCCGGCTAGAGGCCGAAGCGGTCCGAGACGCGGCGCTAGCGGCCAGCGGCTTGTTGAACCCGAAGCTGGGCGGGCCGAGCGTTTATCCGCCGGCGCCCGATTTCCTGTTCCTGCCGCCGGCCAGTTACGGCCCGAAGGTCTGGCGCGAAGCCCAGGGCGAAGACCGTTATCGACGGGCAATCTATACCTTCCGTTTTCGTTCGGTCCCCTATCCGGTGCTGCAAACTTTCGACGCGCCCAACGGCGATTTTTCGTGCGTCCGCCGCGCGCGCTCCAACACGCCGCTGCAAGCGCTGGTGACGCTCAACGAGCCGCTGTTCGTGGAGTGCGCCCAAGCGCTCGCCTTGCGCACGCTGCGCGATGGGGGCGCCAACGACGAATCGCGTTTGAACTACGCTTTCCGCCGCTGCCTCTCGCGAGCGCCCGACGACGTCGAGCGGCAAGAGCTGCTCGGCCTTTTGGCGCGCGAAACCAAGCACTTCGCCGAAGGCTGGACCAACGTGCAAACCGTCGCCTACCTGAACCCGAGCGAACCGCCGCAGCTTCCTCCCGGCGCCACGCCCACGCAGCTTGCCTCCTGGACGATGGTCGCCCGGGTGGTGTTGAATTTGGATGAAGCGATCAGCAAGGAATAGTTTCGCCATGAATTGCCAACATCAACTCCACCGCGCCTTGTATCGTCACGCCGAGCGGAAAACCGCCGCCCGCCGCTGGTTCTTCCAGGAATGCGGAGTGGGGCTGGCGGGCATGGCGCTGGCGCAATTGGCCGGCGAGCGGGCCGCGGCGGGGGAGGCGTCCGCGAACCCGCTGGCGCCGAAGTCGCCGCACTTTGCGGCCAAGGCGAAAAGGGTGATCTACCTGTTCATGGCGGGCGCCCCGAGCCACTTGGAGCTGTTCGACAATAAGCCGCAACTGGCCAAGTTCGACGGCACGCTGCCGCCGCCGGAGTTGCTCAAGGGCTACCGCGCGGCGTTCATCAATCCGAACTCGAAGCTGCTGGGGCCGAAGTTCAAGTTCGCCCGGCACGGCCAGTGCGGCGCCGAACTGTCGGAACTGCTGCCGCACCTAGCCGAGGTGGTCGACGAAATCGCCATCGTCCGTTCGCTCGCGACCGACGCCTTCAACCACGCGCCGGGGCAGATCATGATGAACACCGGCTCGCAGCAATTCGGCCGGCCGAGCATGGGCGCCTGGGTCACGTACGGGCTGGGGAGCGAATCGCAGGATCTGCCCGGCTTCGTCGTGTTCAGCTCGGGCAAAAAGGGCCCCAGTGGCGGCAACTCGAACTGGGGCAGCGGCTTTCTGCCGACCTTGTATCAAGGCGTGCAGTTCCGCGGCAGCGGCGACCCGGTGCTGTATCTCTCCAATCCGCCGGGCGTCGATCGGCAGTTGCAAGCGGACTCGCTCGAATCGATCCGGCGGCTGAACCAGCGGCGGCTCGACGCGGTCGGCGACCCGGAAATCGCCACGCGGATCAATTCGTTCGAAATGGCGTTTCGCATGCAGGCCAGCGCCCCCGAACTGATGGACCTCTCGCAAGAGCCCCAGCACGTGCTGGAGATGTACGGCGCCGAGCCGGGCAAGCCATCGTTCGCCAACAATTGCCTGCTCGCCCGGCGGCTCGTGGAGCGCGGCGTGCGCTACGTGCAACTGTTCCACGAGGCCTGGGACCAGCACGGCAACCTGGTGGCCGATCTGAAGAAAAACTGCAAGGACACCGACCAGGCCTGTGCGGCGCTGGTCAAAGACCTGCGTCAGCGGGGCATGCTCGACGACACGCTGGTGATCTGGGGAGGCGAATTCGGCCGCACGCCGATGGTGCAAGGCGGCAGCGACGGCCGCGACCACCACCCGAACGCCTTCAGCATGTGGCTGGCCGGCGGCGGCATCAAGCCCGGCCTCACGCTCGGCGCCAGCGACGAACTCGGCTTCAACGCCGCCGAAGACCGCATCCACGTCCACGATCTGCACGCCACGCTGTTGCACCTATTGGGCTTCGACCATCTGAGGCTCACCTACCGCTTCCAAGGCCGCGATTTCCGCCTGACCGACGTCCACGGCGAGTTGGTGCGGAAGCTGTTGGCGTAGGGCCGGCAGAAGAGTTTGGTCGGAATGTGATTCGGGTTGGCCCGTTGACGATCGCAGAGCAATTCGGCGAGCCGGCCGCCGATCATGTTGCGATCAGGCCGCTTCGACCGCGGCGTAAACTTTCCCCTTTTGCGTCAACCATTCGATGTCTCCTTGCTCGGCACGCTCCTTGACTTCCTGAAGGAATTCAACGGTCTCCGATTCGTAGCACGGCTCGCTCGAGTCGTCGACAGGAATCACCATCTCGACTTCGACGGCGACGACGTATCGGTCGGTTTGCACGAGCCGCATCCGCTTGACTCGTTTGCCGGGAATCCGCATAAACAACCTCAATCGAAAAAATGGACCGTCACCAGTTTCGCAACTCCGCTCTGCCGGAGATGCGACCACACCGCGACTCTCCTGCGGACTTCATCATTTCCAATTCCTGTTCTCTTGATTCTCCGCGGCGCGCCTCCCATAAGCAAGACCCTCCGCCTGCCAAACTACGGCTTGGCGATTTACCGGTAGATTCTCGTCCGGATCGGCAGCGAAACCAACAGGACGGCGAAGATCGAGCCGAGAGCGAGGCCGGCGTATGCAAACCCCGCCGCGTACTCGTGGGAAATGAAAAACGGCTTCTCGATTTCCATGAATTCAAAGGCCGGGTCACGGGCGATTTCCAAGAACAAGGCCATGCAAAGAAGTGCAAAAGGCAGCCGAAAGGCCAGCGGCGCGACCAGCAACAGCCTGAGATAATATTCATCAATCCTCTTGACTCTCCACACCAACAACAGCGGGGAGACGGCGAGCAGGCAATACGGAATGCAAAACAGGGTAATCGCCGCCGCGGAGATTGCGATGTCGAGCAAACAATCGGTCCAGCCGCGAAACGGCTCGACCGCGCAGCCAAGAATGATCCCGAACGCGGCGCCGCAGTAAAGGCTCAATGTCGCCATCGACGCGATGAGTGCGGACTTCGTCGAGGTGCGCCGCGCCGCGGTCGATATCGAAAACGGCGACCAGACGCCGATCATCAGCCGCAGTATCCCCCAGCGGCGTTCGCCGCGCGGCGCCGCGCGATCATCGCCGGCTGATCCTTCTTCAGGCGACTGATAGGGATTGACGCCAACCATGCCCAATGGTCCACCGCTCCTTGCTTCGGCCCCGCGTCACTCAATCGGCCGGATCTTGATGTTCCGAAAGCACACCGGATTGCCGTGGTCTTGCAGGCAGATGTAGCCTTTGGCCGCCTTGCCGAAGCCGGGCATCTTGGCGAACTTGCTCTTGGCGACCCGCTCGTCCCAGTCCTGGCTGCCCTTGACGTACTCGTAGTACTTCACGCCGTTCATGTAGGTCGCGCATTTCTCGGGCGTGATCACGATCCGCAACTGGTTCCACTCGCCGGCCGGCTTGGTGGCGTCGACCTCGGGTTTGTAGAGTTGATAGAGCCAGCCGGCAAGCTGCGGGTCGTGCCCGTCCTTGTTGTCTTGAATCTGAATCTCGGGTCCAGTGTGCCAGGGGGCGCCGCCTTCCTCGGTGACGTGAAACATCAGCCCGCTGTTGCCGCCTTTGGAAATCTTGTATTCCAGCGACAGTTCGAAGCTGTCGTACTGCTCCTTGGCGATGATGTCGCCGGCGCCTTGTTCGGCGCGGCACAAGGCGCCGTCTTCGACTTTCCAGCCGGCGCCGACCTTCTCTTGCTTGTAGTTGCGCCAGCCGTCGGTCGATCGGCCGTCGAACAGCAGCTTCCAACCGGCCTGCTTTTCTTGTTCGCTAAGCGCGTTCGACGCCGAGGCTGGCGGTTCGGCGGCCATCGAGGCGGCGAAACGCGCCAGCAAAAACGCTGCGCAGCCCAGCAGGCAAGTACGACGAAAGTTCATGGCGGCGGACTCCTCGCAGAAGGGACGGAAGTGCAAATCGCAAAGCTCCCATGATACTTTGCGCGGCGGCCGGGTGAAGCGCCGGCGGCCAAATTGCCCGAGTTTCGCCCAGCGCGCAAAAAATCGGCGCCCGATCGGATAGGAACCGACGCACCGGTCGATTCTTTCCGCCGGGCGCCGACAGTGCGTCCCACCATGAGCCGTTTTTAGCCGCGGCGCTGTTTCGCCCGCGACGCGGCCAGATCGGTATCCTTTTGGTAGTGCCGCCGTTTTCTCGGCGTTCCATTGCGGATCGTCGAAGTTCGGCAAATCCTGCTTGTCCTTGGCGTCGTGCTCGAACGTCACCGCGTCCCACGGCACGGCGAGCTGCAAGCCGATCGCCTTGGCCGGCGGCGTGAATTGCAATCGCTCAGCGTGGTCGGCGGCAGGCCAAACGATTTCGCTGGTCTTTCCGCGTTTTCACCGCGCGCGGAGCAAGGAGCGCTCGAAAAGTCTCGGGCGAAAACGTAGAACTCGCAGCTTCGCGGCCGTCGGCGCCGCTACTTGGGCGCCAGCACGCAAGTGATTCGCTTGCCCTGCTGGTTGGGCGGAGCTTCGACCTTGCCCACGTCGTCCAGGCTCTGGATTACCTGGCGGATGACGCGCTGGCCCTCTTCGATGTGGGCCAACTCGCGGCCGCGGAACACGACCGACACGATCACCTTGTCTTTGTGCGTGAGGAACTCGCGCGCGTGACTGACTTTGACCTCGATGTCGTGCACGCCCGTTTTGGGGCGGACGCGGATTTCCTTGATCTTGGTCTGGTGGGTGTGGGTCTTGTGCTGCCGCTTCTTTTGCTGGTATTTGAACTTGCCGAAGTCCATGATGCGGCAGACCGGAGGACGCTCGTTGGGCGCCACTTCGACCAAATCCAACTCGGCCGCGCGCGCAGCAGTCAAGGCTTGTTCGGTGGGCATGATGCCGAGCTGTTCCCCTTCCGCGGAAATGACGCGGACCGGCGAGATGCGGATCTGTTCGTTGATCCTTTGTGACCGTTCGATCGGTGTTGTCCTTTCAATAAACAATGTAACGGGAACGCTCGTGCAATGTTCGCGATAGGCTCCATAAGTTTAGCATTTTCAATACTCGTTCGCCTGGCGTCCGGCGGCGCTTAAGCCGGCATTCGGCGCCGGCGCCGCCTGGCGGATCGTCTTGTCGGCGACTTCAGCTTGCAATTTGGCAATCGCCGCCGCGACGGGCATCGCCCCCAGGTCGCCCTCGATGCGATCTCGCACCGAGACCGTGCCGCCGGCCATGTCTTTTTCGCCGACGACTAGCATATACGGAATCAGCTTCAACTGCGCATCGCGAATTTTGGCCCCTAACTTCTCCGAGCGATAGTCGCCCGTCACGCGGAAGCCGGCCGCGCGGAACTGCGCTTCGACGTCGCGGGCGTACTGCTCCGACTTCTCGCTGACGATCAGCACCCGGGCCTGCTCCGGCGCCAGCCAAAGCGGGAACGCCCCGGCGAAATGCTCGATCAGCACGCCGATGAACCGCTCGAGCGAGCCCAGCGGAGCGCGGTGGATCATCACCGGCCGGTGCGCCGCATTGTCGGCGCCGATGTATTCCAAGCCGAACCGCTCGGCGCTGGGCAGATTGTAGTCGAGTTGCACCGTGCCGAGCTGCCATTCGCGGCCCAGGCAGTCGGCGACGACGAAATCGGCTTTCGGCCCGTAGAAGGCCGCTTCGCCCCGTTCGATGTCCAGGTTGGGCAAATTCATACTGCGGCAGACTTCTTCGAGCGCCGCTTCGGCCCGGCGCCAGCTTTCTTCGCTGCCCACGTATTTGTCGCTCGCCGGATCGCGAAAACCCAGCCGCACGCGGTAATTATTCAACCCCAGCACATTGAGCACGTGCTGAGTCATCTCCAGGCAACCCCGGAATTCGTCGGCCACCTGTTCTTCGGTGCAGAACAAATGGGCGTCGTCTTGGGTGAAGCCGCGCACGCGGGTCATGCCGCCCAACTCGCCCGACTGCTCGTAGCGATAGACCGTGCCGAACTCGGCCAGCCGCACCGGCAAATCGCGATAGCTGCGCGGCTTCGACTTGTAGATCATGATATGGTGCGGGCAGTTCATCGGCTTGAGCAGATATCGCTCTTGCTTGCGGCTCCAGTCCTTGAGCGCAGCCAGTTTCGCCTCGACGGCGGCGGCGGCATCGTAGGCGGCGTCGAAACCGGCCAGCCGCGCCGCTTCGATCAGCTTGGCTTCCCCTTCCGCCGTCAAGTCATGCTCGGTCGATTCGTCGCTGACGTCGAGTTTCCGCGTCAGGTAATCGATGATCTGGCCGGCGTCATGGCCGAAGATCGGCATGAATTGCGATTCGCGATAATAGGGAAAATGCCCGCTCGTCTCGTACATCTCGACGCGGCCGATGTTCGGCGTGTAGACCGGTTCGTACCCGCGCTTGAACAATTCCTCGCGCACGAAGGCTTCGAGCAGCCCGCGGACGATGGCGCCTTTGGGCAGCCACAGAATCAAGCCCGAGCCGACCAGCGGGCTAGTCGCGAATAGCTCCAACTGCCGGCCCAGCACGCGATGGTCGCGGCGTTTGGCCTCTTCGACCAGTCGCAAGTGCTCTTCGAGTTCCTGCTTGGTGAACCAGGCCGTTCCATACAGCCGCTGCAATTGCTGCCGCGAGGCGTCGCCTTTCCAATAGGCGCCGGCCACCGAGAGTAGTTTGAACTCGCCGATGGCGCCGGCGCTGGGCACGTGCGGGCCGCGGCAGAGATCGAGAAACTCGCCTTGGCGATAGAACGACAGCGTTTCCTGGTCGGCCAGGCCCGTTTCGATGTGTTCGACCTTCAGCGGCTGGCCCAGATCGCGGCAGATGGCCAGGGCCCGCTCGCGCGGTTCGACCAGCCGCTCGAACGGTTCGTTGGCTTTGACGATCTTGGCCATTTCGGCTTCGATCGCCGGAAAATCAGCCTCGGTTAGCGAGCGTTCCAGCCCGCCAATGTCGTAATAAAAGCCGTTATCGATCGTTGGCCCGAAGGCCAATTGCACGCCGCCAAACAACCGCATCACGGCCCGGGCCATCACGTGCGCGCAGGAATGCCGCATCACGGCCAGCGCCTCGCGATCCTTTTTCGTGAGCAGCCGTAGCGAGACCTCGCCCGCGTCGGGAAGCTGGAAATCGACTCCGACCGTGCGGTTGTCGACCTGAGCGGCGACCGTCGCTTTGGCCAGCCGCGGACCGATTTCTTGAGCCACGTCGATGACGCGGACCGGCCGGTTGAATTCGCGAACGCTTCCGTCGGGCAGCTTGACTTTCAGCATGTTGCTCCAGGTTCTTTCGTCAATCACCGCCGCAATAACGCCAGGGTCGGCATCGATACAAAGGATGCCGGCGCGAACTTTCCCCCTCTGGCAGTCGCTCGCTCGGCTCAGCGGAGCCGAGCAGTTCATTGCGGCACGCAAAGTATAAACCTTCAGAGGTTTCCGGCAAGAGAAGGGTTCGCGGCGGCGGGCGTAGGTCAGGCTTTCTAGCCTGACGGGGAGTCAGGGAGAGTCAGGCTGGAAAGCCTGACCTACCACCGCCGCAACGGCCAAGGCGGCCGTTTCGACGCGCAAGATTCTCGGCCCGAGCCCGACGATTTGCCAGCCGTGATCGCGTGCGAGGCTCAGCTCTTCGTCGGTCCAGCCGCCTTCCGGACCGATGGCGGCCTGCACGCTGGAAGGCGCCGGGCAAGCGGACAGGATTTCGCGCAAGCTCGCTTTGCCCGACGGGTCTGCTAGCACTCGCAGGCAGCCGGGCGGTTTGGGAGCCGAGCAATCACTCGCCCAGGATTCAGAGGCCGCGATTTCCATCAAGCGGTTGCGGCCGCACTGTTTCGAGGCCTCGATTACCGCGCGGCGCAGGCGAACCAGCGCCTTGTCGACCGGTTGGGCCACGCCGCGAGCTGTTTCCAAAGGAACCAGCCTGGCCACGCCCAATTCGACGGCTTTTTCCACGAGCCAGCGCTGCCGATCGCCCTTCGGCAAGGCCACGGACAAAGTCGCTTCCAGCGGCAATTCGCGATCAATGGCCATCCGCTCGACGATTGCCAGCTCCACCTCTCTGCGCCCGAGACGCTCGATGCGGGCTAAGAATTCGGCCCCGCTGCCGTCGAACAGCGTCGCCGCCTGCCCAGGCTTGGCGCGCATCACGTGCAATAAGTGATGCGCCTCGTCGCCGGTCAGCTTGACCCGATTGCCGACGATGGGAGCTTCGACAAAGTAGCGGTCGGCCATCGCGCCCCCCCCAAAGGAAAAACTAAGTAGAGCGACACATTCTACCGATTAGCTAAAGAATAGCGATTCCTGCGCGAGGCCTGACGCCCCGTCAGGCTGGAAAGCCTGAGCGTACAACTGGAGTCTTTCTATGTATTTGAATTACTGGCAGTTGCAAAAAAGACCCTTCGGCAGCGGGGCAACGCAGCCGCCATATATTCCCAGCTCGACCCACGAGGAGGCGCTGGCCCGCTTGCAGTACCTGGTTGAATCGCGCAGCCGGCTGGGCTTGCTGTTGGGGGCGCCGGGCAGCGGCAAGTCGTTCTTGCTTGACCTTTTGTCCCGCCAGTTGCGCCGGGTTTCCGCCTCGGCGCCCTGTTTCAGCCTGCAAGGGCTCTCGGCGCATGAGATGCTGTGGACGCTGGCGGCCATGTTTGGCTTGCACCCCGATCGGACGGCGAAGTCGTTCGACTTGTGGCTGCGAATCAACGACCAGGTCGCCGAAAACCGCTGCCAAGGCATTGCAACCGTGATTTTGCTCGACGACGCCGACGTCGCTCGCCGCGAGACGTTGGAAGAGGTCGTGCGTTTGGCCCGCGGCGAACCGGGGCTGCCGAACCGGCTGACGCTGGTGCTCGCCGGACGTACCGATCGCATGTCCGTGATCGGGCGGCAGTTGTTGGAGTTGACCGAATTAAGAATCGATCTGGCCGTCTGGGAGTTTCCGGACACGGAGAACTATGTGCGGCAGAGTCTGTTGCTCGCCGGGCGGAAAAATCCCGCCTTTTCCACTGAAGGATTGCTCCGCTTGCACGAATTATCGGAGGGCGCCGTCCGCCGCGCGGCCCTGCTGGCCGATTTGGCCTTGTTGGCCGCCGCCGGCGAAAAACTGCCGCTGGTTGATGCCCACACCGTTCAAGCCGTCTACGACGAGTTAGGCGTGATGGACGACCTGACGGCGTCGGGGGCGCAGTTGGTCTAGTATTGATCGGGCCGCGCCCTAGAATAAAGAGCGACATTTGCGGCCCTTTTACGGATAAATCCGATCATGGCTAAAGCCTCTGCAAACGCTGAGACCAACTCGGCCGCGCTCGAACAAATTGAAATCGATCTGAAGGATCCTTTTCTGGCGGCATTTTTGGCCTGGCTGATCCCCGGCGCCGGCCACTGGTATCAAGGCCGCCGCCACAAGGCCGTGTTGTTCTTCGTGTGGATTCTCGGCACGTTCGTGTTCGGGCTGTACTTGGGCGAAGGCCGAGTGGTGTACGCCTCGCTACGCGATAACGACCGGCGCCTGCCCTACTTGTGCCAGATTGGCGTCGGCCTGCCGGCGCTGCCGGCCTTGGTGCAAGCAGCCCGCAAAACTCCGCTGCAATTTCCGATTTACGAAGATTTCATGGCTCCGCCGGAAGTCAGCCAGATTCCCAACCAGGAAGACGAGCTCGACCGACTGCAGAAGAGAATGCACCGCTATTGGGAATTCGGCACGGTCTACACGATGATCGCCGGGCTGCTGAACATTCTGGCCATCTATGACGCCTGGGGCGGCCCGGCCTTCGCCTTGGCGGCGCCGGAAAAACACAAGGAGGACGACGAAGGGGACGGCCAGGACGACGACAAGGCGTCGAAAGGGAGCGGGGGATGATCTTCGCAGGTTTCGCTTGGCCGCTGCTCGCCGCGGGGCACATCAACGATTTGTGGTACGCGCTGCCGCTGATCGTGGCGGTGAGCATGGTCTATTCGGCGACGCGGCACGAAGCGATGGAAGCCATTCTTTCCGGGGCCCTGCGCATCGGCGCCTGGATCACCGGGTTCATGGCGTTTTTCTTCGTGGTCCTGTTTTTGATGTCGTCGAGCCTTTAGCCCCGTCAGCCCGCTCCCCGTAAGCCCGTTTGAGGTGTAGTATGGAGGGGTATGGCAGACGACGTTGAATTGGACCGCGAAACGGACTCGGAACCGAAGCCCGCTCCCTCGGGCGCCGCGGCAGGCACGGCAAACCGCTTTTGGCAAGCCATTCGCCCCGCGCTGGATCAAGCCTCGCTGAACCTGCGGGTTTGGCTGCCGATTCTCAGCACTCCCGACATGAAGGGCCGGGAAATCCGCTACGGGGCTCGCGAGCACCGCGCCGGGCTGAAATGGCAAATCGCCCTGCCCGAGCAGTGCTGGCAGTGCGGCAAGACCGAAGGGCTCGAGCGACGCGAACTGAGCCGGTCGGTACGGCGGTTCGAGTCGCCGCTGAGCATTATCTCCGGCACGTTCGGCATTGCCGGCGCCTTGCTCGTACTATGGGTGGTTGCCCCCTGGGGTTGGCCGTTGAAACTGGCCTTTCTGCTCGTCATCGTCGGCGCCGCGCTGCTGTTTGTCAAAAGCTGGAAAGAACGCGTGCGGATGACGATCTGGACGTGTCCCGAGCACGCCGAAGAGCTCACGGCGCCGGGGATTTCTCTGGGCGAGGACGATCTCTACGTATTCGTGGCGACCGAGTCGCTGGCCGAAGCGGCGAGGGCCGAATTGAAGGCCGCCCGCCGTCGCGATTTGCCCGACCGGCCTCTTAGTTCCGGGCAAGCCAGTTCCGGGCAAGTTCGCCCGGCCAAAGCCGACAAGCCCGCCGCCGGCGAACGGGCCGGCAACCGAGCGCCCTCGGACGATGAACCGCCGCCCCCGTCTCGGCCCCTGCCGACTCGCTCCGAATTGCCGCCATTGAAATTGGCCGGCGATGAGGAAGAGAAGTCATGATGCCTTCGACAGCCTGAGGCCATCGCCAAGTCCGAAGCTGGATCGCGAAAACGCGAAAGGACGAAAAGGCGAAGTACCCCAGGAAAGTCGACGAAGCCCATGATCGCCTGATTGCGCAGAAATCGTCTTCGACCTTTTCGCGTTTTCGTCCTTTCGCGCTTTCGTGATCTTCCGACGACCGAACATACGCGCGATCGTTGCCCTCGTAAATCCGGGCTGCGAATAGCTCTGCCGAACTTTCGCGCAGCGCGCAAAAAAAACCCGCTCCGGGCTGGCTAACCCGGGCGGGTTTCTTTTTGTCAATTTGATAGTTTGTCAACGAACTTGCCGAGGCAAGTCATTGACCGATCCCAAGTAGCACAAGGACCGTCCTCACATAGAACGCGTGAGTGTCACCACTCCACGCGTCAAGAATCCTTAGAAAGGAGGTGATCCAGCCGCAGGTTCCCCTACGGCTACCTTGTTACGACTTAGTCCCAATCGCGGAGTTCATCTTCGGCGCTTACCCCCTTACGGTTGGCACGGCGACTTCGGATGCCCCCCACTTTCGTGGCTTGACGGGCGGTGTGTACAAGGCTCAGGAACACATTCACCGCGGTATGCTGACCCGCGATTACTAGCGATTCCGGCTTCATGCAGGCGAGTTGCAGCCTGCAATCCGAA
>DATKRK010000170.1:0-15830 GCA_035532215.1 Pirellulales bacterium
CTCCAGAAAGTCGCTGTTCGCTCCGCGAAAAAGGCGCCTTTTTCGCGGAGCGAAAAGCGACTTTGGTTGCGGCTTCGCCGCTCCGTGTCATCCGTGGTTTCTTTCGCCAGGCCCGAGGAGGTTTAAATCAGCAAGCCAAGAAAGATTGCAATTACTGGTGGCACGTGCAGCCGGCGCCCAAACTGCTTTTCAAAAGTTCGGCGCCGAGGATGCTGCTGCCGGCGGTCGCGACCAATTCATAGGGCGCTACGCCGGCGATGATTTCGGTGTAACGTTCGTCCTTGGCGCCCAGCCGCACGTTGCGCACGTGGAACAGCTTGGGCGCGCCTTCCTGTAAATAGTTCTTGTCGCGGACGAAGACCACGTAGCAATCGCCTTCCCACTGCACGGCTTCGTTGGGAACGACGATCGCGTCGGACTCTTCGCGCAGCACGATTTCGCCGACGCCGAACGTGCCGGCTTTCCAGGCGCCATTGGTGTTGTCGATCTCGGCGCGGACCTTCACGGTGCGCGTCTTTTGGTCGACCGCCGTGCTGATCCAGTTGATGCGGCCCTCGGCCGCCTGTTTGCCGCCGTCGGGATGAAACCGCACCTTCTGCCCGGCGGCAACGCGGTCGGCGTCTTCCAGCCGGACGTCGAGCGTCAGCCACATTCGTTCGACGTCGGCCACGGCGAACAGCAGCTTGGCGGCGTCGACCACTTCGCCCGCCACCACGTCGCGGCTGACGACGACGCCGTCCAGCGGCGACACGATGGGCAGCAAGTTGGTGCTCGTCGTCTTTGGATCGAGCGATTCGATCAAGTTCGCCGGCAACCCCAAAAACTGCACGCGGCGGACCACGTCGGCGGTTTCGAGGTCTTCGAAATCCTCGACGTCGATCGGCAGGCCCAGGTTGACCAGCGCCTGCTGCGCGGTGACGAGGCGGATTTCCGCCTCGCGCAACGCCGAAGCACTCTCTCGCAACTGCCGGGCCGGCAGGGCGTCGGCGGCCGATTGTTGGAAGCTGTAGTTTTGCCGTTTCAAATCGGCCTGCGTCAGGGCTTGAAGAAAGTCGGCTTTGGCGCGGCCCGCTTCCGCCGCGTCGACGAGCGCCAGCACTTCGCCCTTGGCGACGCGGTCGCCCAGTTGTTTTTCCACTCGCCAGACCGTGCCCGCCCGCCGCGAGGAGAGATGCGCCGAACGCGTCTCGTCGTAGCTGAGCGAGCCGTTGGCCGAAATCGCTTCGACGATCGGCGCGCGCCACGCCGGCTCGACTTCGACGCCCGCCTTTTCCGCGGCCTCGGCCGAAGCGAACTGCACCCGTCGCAGGTAGAGTTGGCACTTGCTGTTGTTGCGGGGCCGCTCGCCCAGGGCCAAGGCCCGGCTGGCCCGCTGCCGGTCGGCGGCGGTGAACTCGGGCGGCTTGTTCAACTGCACCACGTCGGGAAAACACAATGGGCAATCGTGGACGCCGTGCTCCTTGCACCAGCCGTGCGAGGCGCCGCGCGGCAGCAGCTCGGGGTTGCACTCCACGCAATCCTCTTCGGGCACGCTGTGCTCCTCGCACCAGAGCGCGGCGACGGGCTCGGCCTGGCCGCCGAAGGGCATCGCCGCCGACAGGCGCCAACCGCTGTGGTGTCCCCAAAACGCCGCCGCTCCCAAGCACCCAAAGACCAGTATTTGCGGCACGACTCGCCGCAGCCATGAGCGCGGCGGCGCGCCGCTCGTAGCGGGCGCCGACGATTCCTGGGCTGGCGAAACGGGCGGCAAGGATGGCTCGTGAGGCGGCGGAATGCTCGTTGTTCTCATTTCGTTTCGCACGATTTCGTCGTGAATGTGGATGCTCATCTGGGCCTCCTCGTTTGCGTTCGAGGATGAAGCGGTCGCTTTTACGTAGCCCAGGCATTTATGCCTGGGAATTCGTGCAGTTCGCACTACCTTTTCCCAATCGGCGCCTCGTGGGCCGCCAAGGCGGCCCACGAGGCGCCGATTGGGGCAGGGGATTAAATGGCTGGCGGATCCCAGGCATAAATGCCTGGGCTATTGGGAGGTTACTTGCCAGCTTCGTATTGGCTGGCGGGCAGCAGGCGAGCGCAGAAACACACCGAAACGATCGTTCGCCTGAAGCGGAAATCAGCCCTTGGGGGGCGGCGTCAGCCGGCCGTGGCTGGGCGAAGAGTAAAGGGCCGCGGCATCGACCATGCTCTGGCTCCAGCTGGGCGACAGGTCGATCAACACTACATTCGACCCCAACCAAGGAACCTGGGCCAAACTGCAATGGCAACAGCCGGGACATCCCGGACAGGAGGGGCATGCCGGGCAATCGCACTTTTCGGGCAGGGTTCGGCAGTCCGCAGAAGTGTCGGCGTCCGACTGCGGTTTCGCGCCAAGGCACGCGAAGCATTGGCAAGATGCAGCGTGGACTTCCGCAAGGCGGCTGCGGATCGATTCGACTCGCTCTTTAGCACCCAGCAGTTCTTCACAGTCGTGGCGGGTCGCCGCGCAAACCGCACGGCAGCCGTCTGCGTGCAAACAACCGCACTCGTGCGGTGCCGCCTGCGCTAGCGCCGGCCTCGGACCTTGGAAGCCGGCGGCCAAAATGGCCGCCAGGCTAATGGCCGTTATCAGGAGTCGCCAGCGGTAAAATCGCCTGCAAACCAAGGTTCACCAATAACTTACTGGTATGCACCCACCAGAAACACGACCAACATGAGCCGAAGCAGCAAAAGCCGGCCGACGGATCCATGCTGGGATTATAAGGATTATCGGCCGTCGAAACCACGCGCTGGAGAGGTTTTTGTGGGTTTGGGTAAAGCTTTCCGGCTACGGCGGGCTCGGCATGTTGCGTCAATTCGATTCATTTGGCATCTTCGCTATCGCCGACAAAGTTTCTGGTCATCGCTGCTGGCGCGTGATACATGCCATCTTCGTCCCGCTGGAAAGTCGTCTGAAACTGAGGCAAACCGGATGAATCGCTCGATACCGATTGCAAGCTTGCTCGGCGTTTTCGCTGCGCTGAGCTTCGCCAGCGGCGCTCAAGCTCAATTGGCCGCGCTATCCGACGAGATCATCGTACTTTCCAAGGGGTTGGGGCAACAACAGCGCGCCCGGGCGAATGCCCCCTTGGGACGGGCGCCGGGCGCCGGAGCGATGCCGTTCCAATACAATCCGGGCGGTCGCCAGGCGCGGCCGACCGAGCTGACGAATCCGGCTCGCTCGTCGGAACGCTACCGCGGCGCCAATCGCGATATTCTGTCGGCGGCCGCATCCGGCCCATCGGTCGGCATGGCGCCGCGGACGGCGGCGATGCAACTGGCCCGTCCGCAGTTGGCCGCCGAACAACTGCCGCCGCTGTACGGTTCGCTGGAACTGCCGCCGGTCGCCGACGAAGGTCCGCCCAATGGGCTGACCCTCGATCAGGCGATCCAGGAATTGGTGCGCAACAACTACGACTTGCGCTCCAAGTATTACGAGATTCCGCAGGCCCGCGCCGACGTGCTCACCGCCGGATTGCGGGCGAATCCGTTCGTGTTCTTCTCGGCGTCGAGTTATCCGTACCAGGCGTATACGCCCACTCGGCCCGGCCAAAACGGCTACAGCATGACGGTGATTCATCCCTTCGACTTGAACCACAAGCGACGAGCCCGCGAAATTGCCGCCAGCCGCGCTTTGCAAGTGCTCGAAGCCCAGTACCAGGACGCGGTGCGGTTGACCATTGAAGAACTGCACGTGGCCTTTCTCAACGTGCTGATCGCGCGCGAAACGCTGCGCTATGCCGAAGCCAGCCTGGAGGGCATTGACAAACTCTATCAAGCGGCCGAAACGCAACTCCGCGCCGGCAACATCACCCGAGGCGACGTCGAAAATATCGCCATTCAGCGCGACTCGGCCGAGATCGGCGTCGAGCAGGCGCACTCCGAACTGATGCAGGCCAAGCACTCGCTGGCGGCGTTGTTGAATATTTCGCCCGAAAGGGTCGAGCGGCTCGAACTGCGCGGGACGATCCGCGACACGGCGCCGGCGCCGCCCCAGCGCGAAGAACTGGTCCGCTTGGCGTTGGCTTCGCGGCCCGATCTGGCGGCCTTCCGACTGGGAGTGCAGCGAGCCCGGGCCGACGTGCAATTGATGCGCAAAGAACGCATCTCCGACGTGTTTCTGCTGTACTCGCCTTACGAGTTCCGCAACAACGCGCCGACCGGCGGCCAGAATGCCGCCAGTTGGTCGGTCGGCGCGATGGGAACCATTCCGCTTTATAACCGCAACCAGGGCGAAATCCGCCGGGCTACGCTCAATGTCGCCCAGACGCGCACCGCGATGGCGGCCATCGAGCGGCAGATCGTGCTCGAAGTCGATCGAGCGGATCTCGAATACCGCGCCAGCCGCTACGCCGTGGAACGAATCGAGCGCGATATTCTGCCGCGATCGGTGCGCGTCCGCGAGGCCGCCTTTCGCCGCTTTACGACCGGCGAGCAGAGCATCGTCGACTACCTCAACGCCCAGAAGCAGCACAACGAAGTGATTCGCCAATTCCGCGACGCCGCCCTGCGACATCGCCGCAGCATGTTGCAACTGAACACGGTTGTCGGACAGCGAGTGTTGCCATGATCGCCGATCAAGCATCGAGGATAAAAAACTTCCTATTGCAAAGACGCGGGTGCCTGGGGCTGAGCCTAGGCGAAGCCCCAGATCGCTGGGGCATCGCTTCGCTCTGCCGCCAGGCGCCCCAGTGACGTATTGGGAATTTATTAAATCCTCGGTGCTAATCATCGGCGCGGGACGGCTCCCTGCGCTATCGAATGCTCCGCGCTTACGTCAGCTTTCCGCGGCCTTCGATCGGAATCACTTCCGTCAGTTTTCCGCCGCGGAAACCGTAGAACTGATCGTGCAAGACGGCCGTCAAATCGGCATAGCCGGGGATCAACTCCAACCGGTCGCCGATCTTGAGCCCTTGCGCCGAAGGGTCGAGTTGCAGCTCGCCGTGCTCGGCCGAGAGCCGCGTGATCCGCAGGTCTTCGCGGCCCACGACGAGCGGCGTGGCGACCTCGATATTGAGCGTCTTGCGGCCGGCGTCGATGATCGCCCGCTCCGGCGCCGGACGCCCGACGACGGTGGTCAGCACGGTCAAGGCATAGTCGAGATCGGGCACCTGGCATTCGTGCCGATAAAAAGCGTCCATGAAGATCGCCCCACCCGCTTGCAGCTCGGTAATGCCGGGATGCTTGGCCGCGTAAAGATACGAACCGGTTCCAGCGCACGACACGATCGGGCAGGCGATGCCGTTTTGCTCCAAGAGCGTCTTGCATCCGACGAGCAGATTCAACGCCGCGCCGATTTGCTGCGCCTTGTCCGCCGGATCTTCGAGGGTCAAGAGGTGGCCTTCGTAACCCATGATGCCGGCCAGTTCGATGCCGCTCAGTTCGCCGAGCTGCTTGGCCAAGGCCAAGGTCGGCTCGCCGGGCGCGACGCCGACGCGGTGCAGGCCGATGTCGACTTCGATCAGCACCCGGGCGCGAAGCTGGGCCTCGACCATCGCCTGGTGGATCGGCAGCGCCTGGTCGACGTGGTCGATGCAGACGATCGGATCGGCCTTGCGGCGCAGCTCGACCAGCCGCCGCACCTTGTGCGGCCCGACGACCAGGTTGGCGATCAAAAGATCGCGCACTCCGCCGGCGGCCATCACCTCGGCCTCGCCCAGCTTGGCGCACGTGATGCCGATCGCCCCCGCTTCGAGTTCGGTGCGAGCGATGCGGGCGCTCTTGTGTCCCTTGGAGTGCGGCCGCCAGCCGACGTTATGCCGCCGGCACGTTTCGGCGACGTGACGGATGTTGGCCTCCATGAGATCGAGATCGAGACACAAGGCCGGGGTGTCGAGATCGTCTTTCGTCGAGCCGAGCATGGGGTGCGTCATGCTCGCGAGTGTAGTCCATGCGATGCGTTTTGCAAGCTGACGGGCGGCCGACCTAGTACCCACTTACGGTACTCCTTGCCTACGGAATTGAAGGATATGCCCATTCCACCGTATATCCGGCCTCCTCTATCGTAGCGCACAAAAAAAGCCGCCCGAAGGCGGCTTTCTGCCGATCAGGCCGGCGTAGGCTTGACCGTCAACTCTGCCATCATGCAAGGCGTCGCGAACCGCTTGCCGGTCTTGCGGGGCCGCCAGCAGCAGTTGTAGAACGGCGACTGGCTGGAGCTAATCGGCCGCAAAATCGAGCGGGCGGCCGAATCGGCGCCTCCAGCCGGGAACGGCGAGCCGGAAGAATGATCGGCCTAGAACGGGGCCGTAACTTTATATTTGACAAAGGTTTGCCCCAGGCAAACCCCGTCTGGCAGCACGACCCGACGCGAATCTTCGACTCCATCGACGATCGTTAGCAGTTCGCCTTCCGTTCCTGGCGAGAATTCGCAGGATTCGGCGACTGCAAACGTGCAGCCATTCGTTTTCGCCAGGCGTATCCTTATCCTAGACGTGACGAAAAAGCCTGCCACGTCGGCAGAGTAGCCGTCTTTGTGAAAAGTTCCCATGAAAAGCCGCGCCGAATTAGAGATTCAAGCCCGCCGTTATCTTATCTCAACATCCGGGGACGTAAATAGCTTTCGGTTTCTTGGAGACGGAACCGATGGCGCCGTCTGGACCACAAATCGAGGCACCGCGGTCAAGGCGTATCAATCGATTCGTGGCTACGCAAATGAACGAGACTCCTACGAAAGACTCGCCGCGTTTGGGATCACCGAAAAGATAGCCGGATTCTGGATCCCTGCAATAGTAGGTTGGAACGATGAAATAATGGCCATCGAGATGGACTTCATGCAGGACCCTCCCTACATCGTCGATTTCGCTAAAGTGAGAATCGACAGGCCGCCCGATTTCCCTGAAGATGTTTTGCGCCAAGCCGAGGCGCAAGGGCGCGAGCAATTTGGGAGGAATTGGCCACGGGTCAAGGGCCTCATGGCCGAGCTGGAGAGCTATCAGATTTACTATCTCGATCCGAAGCCGTCCAACATCGTCTTTCCTCCTGACTGACATCTACGGCTGGCTTTGCGACGCCGCTTCGACATCCGACAGCCGCACGTGATGGACCCAGGCGGGAGGCAGGTTGGGCCAGACGCAATCACGCCGAAACTCGTGCTTCGAGAGGACTGCGTCGAGAGTCCGGCCGATGCCTTTCAGCCGCTGGCGATCGGCTCGCCCGCTGACCAAGGCCCGCGCCGGCCGCACGGCCACGTACTCGAAGAACGACAGCGTGCCGCCGGGCGCCAGCAGGCCGCGAAAGGCTTCCAGAATCCGTTCGACGTCGGCCACCGCGAAATTGTTGAGCGGCAAGCCGGACACGATCGTCCGATAGGCCCCTTCGCGAGGCAGATCCTGCACCGGCCCATGAATGACCTGCACGCGGTCAGCCACGGCTTTCCAGGCTGGATCGGTCTCGAAGCGGCGCCGCAGACGGTCGACGAAGCGGGCGTTCCACTCGACCAGGTCGAAGCGGTCTTCGGGGCCAAGCGAAGCCACGATTTGCCCCGTCACGGCGCCGGTGCCCGGCCCGACTTCTAGCACGCGCCGCAAGCCGTGCTCCTGATCTGCGTCTTTGCCGCCAGCGACATGCCGCGCCAGCGCGGCGGCCAGAAAGCGGCTGCTGGGAGAGACCG
This sequence comes from Pirellulales bacterium, assembly GCA_035532215.1. GTDB lineage: Bacteria > Planctomycetota > Planctomycetia > Pirellulales > JAICIG01 > JAICIG01. The sequence goes on from DATKRK010000170.1 coordinate 7,628, forward strand.
CTCCGGTGTGGTGAAAATTGCGCAGGTATTCTTGAAAGAACAGTCGCCAGTCGTCGAGCATGCCGGCCCTCGTTGGGCCTGACAGTGTAGCAGACTTACGCCCGGCTGGCCAAGCCGCCCGCGAGCCAGGTAGAGTTGCTCGGCGGCAGAGGGAGCCGTTACGGGTGGATCGGCAGCTTGAGGGGCGGCAAGCCGGGCGTGATGCTGCTAGCCCGGATTATTCATCAGCGAAGCTATTACTTGACAAAGCGCTCCATACAAACCCGAAGCGCCAGCGAGGTAAGTGCGTTCCCGAAGCGCCAGCGAGGTAAGTGCGTTGCTCCGCCTCGCTTGCGCTTCGGGTTAGTATGGGCTGATGAATAATCCGGGCTAGCTGGCTAAAGAAATAAAAAAGGTCATGGCAATTCGATCCGTCGATCTGCCATGACCTCTATCCTGAAACGAGACCACGTCTGGTCTCGTCCTCCCGGCCGTTCCATACGGTTTGTATCGGCCGTAGCGGACTTCCCCTGCAGTCGTTTTTTGCCGGTCGAAAGATCGCGAGTGCAACGGGGTTTGCCCGGCAAGATGCGCCAAACTGTGTCATTGTAAAAAAACACGGGCGAGTCCGTTTGGACTCGCCCGCGCTGCTTTTCTCACCGCGGCCGACCTCACTCCCCAGCAGGTGCGGCACGGTAACCTCAAGCATTTCCGCTGAATATCGAAATTCAGGTCGAACTGTCCAAGCCGGGCGTAGGAGCGGGGGGCTCGATCGCTTCGGGCATCAGGCCATCCGCCGGAGTCGATGCTGGTGCGGGAGCATCGGCGCCTTCGGACATCGAAGCCGCATCCGCGTCGTATCCGCAGCAGCCGTCGACTGCGCAATCGGCAACCCCACACGCTGCGCGGCAACGTCGACGTCGCAGGCAGCACATGTGACGCCGAGGCCGAGGAGCGGGGCAGCAGACCGGGGCCGGTTCGCACGCGGGCTGGCAGCAATCGACCGCGCCGCAAGCGCCTTGCGCACAAGTCGGCTGGCAGCAAGGACCAGCGCCGCAACCCAGGGCGCGACTACGGTGCTTGACCCGGCAACCGCGGCAACCGCCGCGGCAACCTTGCATTTCATTGCAATACCCGGCCCAAATGTTGTTGCAGCACGAGCCGCCGTAACCCCAGCCGCCTCCGCCGCCCATGTAACCGCCTGGATATCCGCCCATGTACCCGCCCATATACCCGCCCGAGAAATTTGCGGGCCCGGCGTAGCCGAAGTTCGTCATCCCGCCCCAGCCCCCGTAACCAAACCCTGCCTGGGCCAAGTCCGCGGCGCTGGCCTGCTCAGCGGCGGCGGCCAAAGCGATCATGACGATCGCGCTGGCGATTCTCTGGACGCCAAAACGTTGCATAGTTGAGTTCCTTTCGAACTTGATCCAAACTCCCCGTGTTGCCGCGATCGACGATCCGCATCGGCTGCTGACCCAAGGATCGTGGAAACCTTCATCCACATGGCTCGCGGGTTCGTCACCGCGGCGGCGCCGGCCGATGTTGATCTGCGGAAACATGCGCCACGATTGGCATCAAAGCAAACGCAGGCGTTGTATTTTCGCTAACCGGCAAACTTTCTCGGCCGACTTTCGATGCGCTCGCCTATCGTGCAACCCTCGTCTCCGCAGCGGCTTGCGACTAGAATCACCAGTCTGAAGTGAGCGTTGTTTTTTTGCCACATGGCCTCCGAACGCATTGGCCAAATGATTCCAGAGGCGACGTTGCTAGCGATTGTGCGGGAAAGTCTGGCGGGTGACGGACGCTTGATTCTCGCTGCGCTGCTCGGCGCCCTGGGCGGAATCGTTTTGGCCCGGGCTGCCAAAAAACTGCAAGGCGGCACACTGTTCTCGCCTTGGGCTTGGAGTTGCTTTTCTCTGGCTGCTCTGACCGCCGCCGAGGCCGCCGTTGCGATTTCGGGCGCCCCCGCGACATCGATCTTCGTCGCCCACGTGCGCTATCTGGCGGCGACGACGACCGTGGCGCCGCTGATAGCTTTGCTGGGCGCCAAGCGCCCTCAGGATCGGGCCTGGCAATGGATCGTGGCGTCGTTGTTGGCGTTGCTGGCGCTGCCAAGCTTGAAAGCCTGGGCCTTCGATGGCGGCCCGCCGTCCCCGCACGCCGCTTGGCGCTGGCTATTGACCGCCATTCTCACGGCGGAATTGCTGAACTTCGCTCCGACGCGCTTCGGCTTGGCGGCCGGTCTCTTGGTGCTCGGCCAATTCATCGAATTGGCCGCGTACCTTCCGGGGTTCTTCCGGCCGCTCGCTGGCTGGGATCCGATCTGGGGCCTGGCCTTGCCGGTTGCAGCATTGCTCGTCGCATGGCTCGCCGCATGGAGGAAGAAGCCGGCGGCCGAGCCCGTCGATCGACTTTGGCTCGATTTCCGCGACGCATTCGGCGCCCTGTGGGCTCTGCGAGTGGCCGAGCGGTTCAACGCGTCGGCGGCCCAGTACGGCTGGCACGTTTGGCTCGCTTGGGGCGGCCTGAGATTGAGTCGCGACGATCGCCTGCCAGATCACGCGATCGTCGGGCCGCTGGCGCCTGAGGTCAGACAAGGCATGCACCAGGCGCTCAAGAGTTTGCTATGGCGATTTGTCTCAGCGGATTGGATCGCCGAAAGGCTCGAATCCGATCAGCGCTGCGGCGGTAAGTAGCCGTCGTTCGCGCCCCCCGCGGCGCCAGCCGTCGTCGGCCGGCCGTAGCGATCTTCGCCGCCCGAGCTTGGATAACCGCTCGGCGACGCCGAATTCGGATAGCGGCTCGGCGAGGCCGCACCCTGATTGCCGTACCCGCTGTTGTCGTAACCGGCCGCCCCTCCGCCCGCGGCTCCGGCGCCGGCCGCGCCGCCGGGCACATAATTGCTCGTCCCGCCAGGACGATATTGCGGATCGCTTCCGCCCGCGTTGGGATCGGTGTTGTAGTTGGCGCCGGGCGATTGATAGGGCGGCACTCCGGGGGGATTGTAGCCGGTCGCTCCAGGCTGATAGCCGGTATTGCCGGGTGCGCTGGCGCCCTGGTTCAAAGCCGCGTCGCCGGCTTGTCCGTAAGGCGATTGTTCCGGCATCGCTCCGTTTCCGCCGTACCCTGCACCGTTGCCGCCAACATATTGCGAACCGGCGTTGTAGTTCGCTTGGGGTTGACCATAGTTAGCTCGAGCGTCTGCGGTGTAGGGAGTTTCTGCGCCCGCCGGATCGGTCGCTGCCCCGCCTGGATAGCCCGCGCCATTGTAACCGCCGCCAGCCGGTTGCTGCGGCGGGTAGCCGCCTTGTTGCTGGCCTTGGTAATCGGGATAAGCCGGTCCGCCCGCGCCGCCGGCGACGTAGGGATTGTTCACTTGGCCGCCCGCAGAATTGCCGCCTGCCGGGGCGCCATATCCGTTGGCCCCATAGCCGCCCGATCCGCCGGCCGGCTGTTGATAGCCCTCGGCATTATAAGGACCATTTTGCGGCATCGCGGCGCCGGCCGCATTGGCATACGGGTCGCCGCTGGCCCCGCCCGCGTAGTTATTAGCGCCGTAGGGATCTGCCGGATTTCCGGCAAAGCCGCCGGTTTGCTGCGCGTATTGGTTGGGGTCTTGCTGGGCTTCGCCGTAAGGCGAGGCTTGGGCCGAGGGGAGCTGGTTCTGCGAAACGCCCGCCGGCGGAGTCTTCGACGCAGCGGAATAAGGCGGCATCTTGTTGCGGCTCGGCCACCACGACTTGCCGCTTTGGCAGCCCGTCAGACCCAGCATCGAGAGTGTGACTAACGCCCAACGCGCTCGTGAAGCTCGCATCGCTTTCGCGCCCTTCAAGAAAAGGTCTCTCAGGGAAGCGAACGGCAGCGCGACATCCTTGCCGCGTCGATCTGCGGTCCTCTTCCTTGAAGACAAGAGATTTGGAGATATGCTTCGCGGCCGGCGCCGCAGTCGCAGAACCGGACGATCGGAACAAGAGATTAATTCGGCTCCGTACTGCGATTTCTTTGCTCAATCCGAAAACTTTACCCAACCCGAAATCGCCGCCGTCTCGTGCGGAGGGCCGCCCCTCGACGTGGCGGCGGATTATAGGACCCTTCCAACGACGGTCAACAGCAGTATTTCCTTGAGGGGAATCGCGAAACCGAGGCGCCCTGGGATTGCACTTCGTAGATAGGTAAACTGAAGCGATTCAACTGAAAGGAGTGCCCATGCCCACCAACGAAGAACTCTATAACGAAGCCGAGCAACTCAAAGACGCGGGCGATCTGGAAGGGGCGGTTGCCAAGCTCAACGTCCTCGTCGAGCAAGACGCCAATTATGCGCTGGCCCATTCGGCCCTGGCCGTGATCTACACCCGGCTGCGTCGGCACGACGAGGCGATCCAGCACGCTTCGAAGGTTTGCGAACTCGAGCCGCAAGACGCGTTCAGCTTCACCGCGCTGAGCGTCACCTACCAGCGGGCGGGCAAAATCCCCGAGGCCGAGCAGGCTATGGCCCAGGCGCACATGATCTCTGGCCACCGCCATTAGTGCTCTGTCAGCCGAGAGTTGATGCAAGTCCAAGTGATGGGTGGCTAGGTCTGAGCCTAGGCGAAGGCCCAGTTTGCTGGGGCATCGCCTAGGCTCTGCCGCCAGCCACCCCTGGCCGCTAGCATCCGTCAAAACATGGCTGACAGAGCACTAGCCGACGCGCAGCCCGCGGTCGTCGATCGTGTACGGCACGATCTCGTCGGTGCAGGCGCTGCCGCGATGTTTGGCCACGTACAGCGCGCGGCCGAGCTTGCTCTGCTCGCGAACCCGGCCCAGGTAGATCAGCGTGTTGGCGTTCGAGAGCAAATCGCCTTCGTCGAGCTTGCGCACGATCAACTCTTCGAGCATCGTCTCGGGCGTGGTGTAAAGCAGCAGGCAATGCCTGTGGAGAGTCGTGGCTGCGTCATCAGATGGTCAGCGTGCGGTCGCGCGCGGCGACCGTCCACCGTCCGACGGCGCGGCCCTGCTCGACGACCACGGCCTCGCGGTGCAAGGCGACGGTCGGGCAAACGTGATACGGCACGCCATACAAGACGTCGCCCACGGCGAAATCGGCCGCCCGGCTCGTCTCGACCGCCAGGTGCTCCTCGCTGTGCACGACCTGCTTGGCGTCGACCGGATCGAGCAATCGAACGCGCGGGTCCGGGTTGTCGGCCGAAATCGCCTTGTAGCCCAGATCGAGACAGAGCCGGTTGCCGGCCGGCTTGCTGATCACGCGGGTCAGCACCAAGGCGGCGGGAAGGAACTCCAGATCGGGGAACTTGCCGGCGTAGCTCACGTCCCAGAACACGCAGGTGCCGGGGCTGCACTCGCGGTCGGCGTGCTTGGCGTGAATGGGAAAGGTCGGCGTGCCGCCGGCCACGATGCGCGGCACGGGCAGCCCGGCGGCGAGCAACTTCTGGCGCATGGCTTCGACCGGCACGAAATCGGCGTCGGCGTGCCTGGTTCGTTCCGCCAGATCGGCTTCACGAACGTGGCCGTCGTAGACGTGAAATCCGCCCGGCGCGAGGCCCGGCAAATCGGCCAGCAGCCGATACAGCTCGATCGCTTCGGCGCCGGGGGCGATGCCCGAGCGGTGCATGCCGTTGTCGACGTCGAGCAGCACTTCCAATGAAACGCCTGCTTGCGAGCAGGCTTGCGACAGGGCGAGGATTGCGCCAGCGTCGTCGGCGATGGTCGAGAACTTCACGTCGGGGAAGGCCTTCGCCAGTCGGCAAAGCCGCCCGGCGTTGGGGCCGATCGGCGGATAAGCGAGCAACAGATCTTTCGCGCCGGCGCCCGCCGCCATTTCGGCCTCGGCGATCGTGGCGCACTTGAACTTGGAAATCCCCGCGGCGAGTTGCATGCGGATGACTTCGGCCATCTTGTGCGTTTTCATGTGCGGCCGCAGCCGCTCGACGCCGCCCGCCAGCGCGATGATTCGCCGCAGGTTTTCGCGCACGCGCTGCGGATAAACCACGAGCGCGGGGGAAGGAATCTCATCGACGTTTTCAATCAAATACCAGCGGTCGGTCATGGTTAGCCTGTCAGCATCACGAAGAGGATCGCGAAAACGCGAAAGGGCGAAAACGCGAAAGGGGAGGAAAAAGTGATCTCCAAGTAATCAATACGGCCATCTTGAATTGTTTGCTTGTTTGCTCAACTCGCGACGCGGCGTGAGCCGTCTGCTATTTCGCGCTTTCGCGATTCTCTTTGGCTCCTTACGTTCGCAAGCCCGCTCCCCGCAGAAAGACCCTATTCTACCGCGAATTCTCCCAGGCGGCGATCAACAGTTGGGCGCCCAGCCAGCGGGCAAGTTGGCTGCGAGCGTCTTCGACCGCTTCGTGTGCGGCTCGTCCCAGCGCGTGGCTGCTGGAAGGGTTGCCGTGATGCTCAGCCAAGAACGGCGGCATCGCCTCTTGAACGGCCGGCGCAATGGGCGTGGTCGCGTTATAGTCGAGATAGATCGATCTCATTCGCGATATTTTAAGCGCGAATCGCGTCCGACGCCACGAAATCGACGAGCCGGAGAAATCGGCGAGCCGGAGAAATCGGCGAGCCGGAGAAATCAACGAGCCGGAGAAATCAACGAGCCGGAGAAATCGGCGAGCCGGAGGCGTCAGCCTCCGGGTGCGCGCTCAGTCTGACCCGGAGGCTGACGCCTCCGGCTCGCCTTACAACCACCTCCGGCTCGCCTTACAATATCGATCGCCTATCGCATTAGCGGCCGCCTTGACGCATCGCGGGCACGACGCGCTTCTGCACGTCGGTTTCCAGCACGCCGAAGGCCTGCTCGTGGCGCTGCAGCGTGAGCTGCAAGGCGTGCAGCATCCGCTTGGCCGTGTAGAAGTTCGTCACGATCCGCTGGTTCACGACCACCGGCTCGGTCGGCACGCCGAACGGCTGCGGGTTCAGACCGAAGTCGATGATCAACTCTTCCGGGGTTCCGGTGACGCGGCAGAAGTTCGCATACATCGCGATCAACTTCGAATCGTCGACCTTGACCTGTTGTGGCTGCTGCGGACGCGCGACGCCAGCTTCGCCGGCCGGCGGGGTTGCTTCGTGCTGCTTTTCAGTTTCGGGTTTGTCGCTTGCGCTCGACACGGAAGACTCCTTTGATTTTGCCATCTTGTCATCCCTCGGTTCACCGCGCCGCCAAGGCGCCAATGCTTGCTTACCAGAGTTTAACTTAGAATCGACGACAGGCCAGTATCCAGCGGGAGCAATCATGTCAATCCTTCAACTTTCCTGCGAATCCCAGCGGTTCGAACGACTTGCTTCGCACGACGTCGACGAACTTGATCGCCGCAATCTCATCGAACGGCGTCAACACTTTTCGCGCGCCGATCGTGTCGGGCGTTTTCCGCTCGACCAGCAACATGGCGTCGCTGGCCAAAAAGCCCTCGAAGGGAATCTGCTCCTGGAACTTGGTGACCAAGACTCCGCGAGGCGCAAGATCCTTGGGCCACGCTTCGAAAAAACGCCTCCAGGGGGAATCGCCTTCCACGCTCATCCAATGGCTGCTCGTGCTCTGTATTGGCCCCAGTCGCTTGCGGAACTAGCAATGCTAGCACCTGGCGGCGAACGAAGCGGCCGAATAGGTGGGGAATTTGAATAAAGTTTGCGGGCAGTCGTGCCGATTCTGTCGGTCGTAACGATCGTTCGCGATCGCTTTTCGCTCGCGGCGACTTTTGGTCTGCGGAGAAATAAACGGATGCTTGTACGCAGCAAACTTGTTGTAAACCGATATCGTGACCATGCATGGGCGGTTCTGGCCGTCTGCCTCGGTCTGCCTCCGAGCCTGGGCTGGTGCGCCGCTTGTCAAGCTGACGAATATGCAGGGCTGCGCGAAAATACAGAAATCGCGCAGGCGCGTGAAGCAGAGCCCGCTGGGCCGATGGTCGTCGTATCCGACGCCAACACGCCCGCTCGGTTGGAATCGGCCGAGATAGCCGCCTCGCAACCGCTCTCGCCGCGTCCCTTGATGTGTTGCCGGCCCTCGCAGCAGGCGGCGCCGGGTCGTCAAGCGAATTCGACGTTGCATCCGACGTTGACGGCCTTGGCGGAAGCTGTCCGCCCGCGCCGCGCGGAGAACCTCAACGCGGCTCGAATTTCTGCTCCGACGGCGTCAACTTGGCGAACGCGTCAGAGGCTGTCCGGAAACTCGCCGTGGGGCGGCCTTCCTAGGCCGTCTGGTCCGAAAGACGGCCTAGGAAGG
>DATKRK010000171.1:0-3883 GCA_035532215.1 Pirellulales bacterium
CGGCTAAGAATGAGACTTGCGTTGGTCGTGGGGCGGCCTTCCTCACCCGCCGGCCATTGACGGCCTGGAAGGCCGCCCCACATGCCGCCCAAGCGTCTCGTTGGCGCCCGCGTGCGGTATAGGCCGACGGGCAAATGGAGATTATCGCCCCGGCGGCTTGCTCGCCATCGCCAGCGATTCGGGCTGTTGCGGCTTTGCGGCTCGTCCCACGGGGCAAGCCGCTTTGCGGTGATGCTTGCCAGCCGCCGAACGAAGAAAGGCCGCGCGCCATGCCCGTCAGCCGCCAGCGTAAAAACGCAACGCCGGGCAGCGGCTCGCAGAGCCAAGATGGCCAACGGCGCCCAGCCTTGTTCGCGGCTGAAAAAGGCGAGCGGCAGCTTTCGCTGGAATACGCGATGCCTGCCGCCCTTGTAAGAGTCCGTTAAAATTCGCCTATTCACCCCATGTTTCCCATTTAAAATAACCGGCAAACTTTCCTCATGCGGTACGATTGGAGTGCCGAATTAACGGACGACGCGCCGAAGCGGATCGGCAAAGCGATCCCGTCCTTTCTCCATTTATCCCAAATCGCTCAATGTCTAGCGCCCCCGACAATCCTGCGGCCAATGGTGCGAGACCGCTCGATAGGCCAAGTATCTTGGTCGATGCCGTTGCGAACGTGGGCGACGTCATCCTGCGCAGCGTGGCCACGATCGGCGATTGGGCGATCTTCAGCCTGAGCACGTTCGCCTGGATGCTGCGGCGGCTGCCGAGCCGCGGTACGCTCTTGCCGAGTTTCTACCAGATCGGCGTGCTCAGCTTGCCGGTCGTGGCGCTCACCGGCACGTTCATCGGCATGGTGCTGGCGGAACAAAGCTACGCCCAGTTTCGCTTTTTTCATTTGGAAACCCGCCTGGGCGGGGTGATCAACGTCTCGCTGTTGCGCGAGCTGGGGCCGGTCTTGGCCGCCACGATGCTCGCCGGCCGCGTGGGCAGCGCCATGGCGGCCGAGCTCGGCACGATGCGCGTCACCGAACAGATCGACGCCCTGGAAAGCATGGGCGCCAACCCGATTCACTACCTGGTCGTGCCCCGGTTTCTGGGCTGCCTGCTGCTGATTCCCACGCTGACGATCATGGCCGATTTCATGGGGGTGCTCGGCGGCGCCTTTTACAGTATCTTCCGGCTCAACGTCGATTCGCACCATTACTGGTCGAACTCGCAAGAGATGGTCCGCGTCTTCGACCTGTTTGCGGGCGTGGTCAAGAGCCTGTTTTTCGGCGCGGCGATCGCGCTGGTAAGCTGTCATCGCGGGTTCCATTGCGACCCCGGCGCCGAGGGGGTCGGCCGTGCGGCGACCAGCGCGTTCGTGTATTCGTTCGTGCTGATCTTGGTGTTGGATCTGTTTTTGGGCATCGTCCTCAATACGATCTACTACTACCTGTGGCCCCAAGGCGCGTCGATCGTGTGAGAACAATCGAACTTACGCGAGGCCCGAAAAACAAACGAAACGCGATGTCGAGCACAGCCAAAAAAGACAAAGCCGAGCAGATCCCCTTGATCGAGTGCCGCCAACTGCACGTGCAGTTCGGCCGGCAGGCGGTGCTGCGCGACATCAACCTGGCGGTGCCGCGCGGGCAGACGATCGCCGTGATCGGCGAAAGCGGCTGCGGCAAGACGGTGCTGATGAAAACGTTGATCGGCCTGGTCAAACCGACGCGCGGCGAGGTGCTGTTCGACGGGCAGCGGCTCGATCGGCTCAACGAACAGGAACTCACGCGGCAGCGAATCCGCTATGGCTTCGTGTTCCAGCAGGCGGCTTTGTTCGACAGCATGACCATCGAACAGAACGTAGCCTTTCCGCTGCGCCAGCACGACCACAAATCGGACGGCGAAATTCGCCAGATCGTCCACCAACGCCTGGCGGAAGTCGGGCTGCCCGAGAGCGTGGCCTCTAAAAAGCCCGCCGAGCTTTCTGGCGGCATGCGCAAGCGCGTCGGCCTGGCCCGGGCGCTGGTGCTCAATCCCGAGATCGTGCTCTACGACGAGCCGACCACCGGGCTCGATCCGATCATGAGCGACGTGATCAACGAACTGATCCTGCACACCCGCGAGCGCAATCCGGTGACCAGCATCGTCGTGACGCACGACATGCACACCGCGCGCAAGGTGGCCGATCGGGTGGTGATGCTCTTTCCGCTAGCGCGGCTGCGAGCCGACGAACCGCAGGTGCTGTTCGACGGCAAGCCCGACGACTTGGACGACGCGGCCGATCCGCGCGTCTCGCAGTTTGTTCGTGGGGAGGCCGGCGAGCGATTGCACGAAATGCGCGAACTGGCCAACGGAGTGGTCGACTGATGGACGAACGAGTGATGCAGTTCCGCGTCGGCGTGATGGCCCTGGCCACGCTGCTGATCACGGCCAGCCTCGTGCTGCTGATCGGCAAGGCGCCCTCGCTGGTTCACGGAACGTACACGATCTACGTCAAGTTCAAAGACGCGCCCGGGGTTTCGCAAGATACGCCGATCCGCAAGTTCGGCATTCGCATCGGCCGGGTGGCCAAGGTGGACTTCGCCGAGGACGACAGCGGGGCGATCGTGACGGCCGAGATCGAAGCCAACCGAAAACTGCGGACGGACGAATACTGCCGCATCAACAACTCGCTGTTGGGCGACGCCGTGCTGGAGTTCGTCGATAAGGACCCTGAAAACACGCCCGATGAGTTCATCGCCAACGGCGACTATCTCGAAGGAACCGTGCGCATGGACCCCTTGCAGATCGTCGCGAAGCTCGAAGGCAACCTGTCGGAGGCCTTGAGTTCCGTCGGCCACACCAGCGACGATATCGGCATGCTGGCCCGGCGCCTCGGCGACTTGCTGGGCAACAACGACGAGCAGTTTTCGCGGATCGTGGCCAAAACCGAACAGACGCTCGACCAGTTGCAGACGACCATCGCCAGCACCGACGACGTGCTCCGCGACCCGGTGATGAAGGAGAACCTGAAACGGGCGGTCAACGAGCTGCCGCTGGTGTTGGACGACGCCCGCGAGGCAATCAGCAATTTGAAGGGCACCCTGACCGGCGTCGACCGCAACCTGGCGAACCTGGAAGGCTTTACCAAGCCGCTGGGCGAGCGCGGCCCGCGGTTGGTGGAAAACATCGAAAACGCGACGACGAAACTCGACAAGGTGCTCGCCGATTTATCGGACTTCACCGATTCGCTCGACAATCCGAACGGTTCGCTGGGGCAGCTCGTGAACAACCCCGAGGTGTATCAGCAAATCAATTCCGCCGCCGCCAACATCAACCAATTGAGCAAGGAACTGCGGCCGATCGTCAAGGACGTGCGGATCTTCACCGACAAGCTGGCGCGGCATCCGGAGCAGATTGGCGTTCGCGGCGCGATCAAGCCCTCCAACGGCCTGAAACGCAGCCCCTCCGAACTTCAAGGCGTCGAGTATGGGGCGCCTTCCAAGGGGAGCAATCGCCTGCCTTGGAGCCCGTTACGGCAGCAATGACGCCTGCGGGGCTTTCGGTAAAAAACCGGGCCGCGCCACTTAGAGGCTATCCGAGAATGCAGCGGCAATCGGAAAGAATTTCCTCTCACTTCGGGAGAGGGGGAAATCGCCTTATCAACTCGCCCTCACCCCGGCCCTCTCCCAGAGGGAGAGGGAGATCTCGGATCGCGGCTTACAGCTTCTGAGCGCACTTCTTGCAGCGCTTTCTGAGCGGATTCAGCTTGCAGCCGCATTTCGGGCAGCGCAGGTTCTTCAATTTCATCTTTCGGGCGGTGCGGGGGCGAATCGTCATCGGAAAAGTCTCTGCAAATTGCTTGTATGCGAATGGTTTCGAAGGCGGCAGTCGAATCCGGCAGAATAGTGCTTTTTGCCGATCTTGCAAGTCC